>CAZPIG010000147.1:0-6749 GCA_964586205.1 uncultured Halobacteriales archaeon
TGCGCTCGGCCGCGTCCCGGAGCCGGCCCCTCTGCCCGTCGTCGAAGCCCGTCGTGCCCACGACGGCGGGCACGCCCGCCTCGGCGGCGGTCTCCACGTACTCGACGCTGCTCTCCGGCGCGGTGAAGTCGACGAGGGCGTCGGGTTCGCGTTCGACGAGCAGGTCCGGGAGGTCGGCGGCGGACTCGACCGGGAACCCATCGACCGGCTCGCCATCGGCACTCCGGGAGACCGCGACGACGGTCTCGAAGCCGTCGCGCTCCCCAGCGGCGGCCAGCACCGTCCGGCCCATCCGGCCGGTCGCGCCCGTGACCGCGAGGTGCACTCAGGACACCTCCGGGGCCGGCCGGTCGGCGAGGTCCGCGAGGACCCCCGCGAGGTCGTCGCGGTGGTCCTCGTCGAGCCGCGACAGCGGCGGCCGCAGGTGCGGCGGGTGGCCCTCGCGGCGGTGCAGCGCCTCCTTGACCGGGATGGGGTTGGTCTCCACGAACAGCGCGCGGAACAGGGGTCCGAGCCGGTGGTGTAGCTCACGGGCGCGCTCGTAGTCGCCGTCGAGCGCGGCGTGGACCATCGCGGTCGTACGCCGGGGCTCGACGTCCGCGGCGACGCTGACGACGCCGCGGCCGCCGACCGCGACCACGGGCAGCGTCAGGGCGTCGTCGCCCGAGAGGACCGCGAACGGCCGCCCGTCGGTGGCGAACGCCTCCCCGCGCGTGCGCTCGACCACCTCGGTTATCGCGCCGAGGTCGCCGCTCGCGGCCTTGTAGCCGGCGACGTTCGGGTGGCTCGCCAGCGCGACGACCGTGTCCGGGTCGATGGACCGGCCGGTCCGGGACGGGACGTCGTACACTATCTGCGGCAGGTCGACCGCGTCGGCGACGGCCCGGTAGTGAGCCAGCAGGCCCCGCTGCTCCGGCCTGTTGTAGTAGGGCGATATCAGCAGGAGGGCGTCGGCTCCGGCGTCGGCGGCGCGCTCGGAGAGCGAGACCGCCTCGCGGGTGCTGTTCGAGCCGGTGCCCGCTATCACGGGCACCTCGTCGGCGGCGTCGACCGCGGTCTCGACGACGGCGACGTGCTCGTCGTGGGAGAGGGTCGCGGACTCGCCGGTCGAGCCGACGGCGACGACGCCGTCGACGCCGGCGTCCTCCAGCCGGCGGACGTCGGCGCGGAGCGTCTCGAAGTCGATGCTGCCGTCCCCGTGGAACGGCGTGGTGATGGCGGGGTAGACCCCGCGGAACGGTGTGACTGTCATCTGGTGTCGTGGGTGCTGACTGTCGGAACGTTCGCGAGCGGTGCCCGGTCGGGGCGCGCCAGCGACGGGGTCGCCACTCCCGCCGAGAGCGCCTCAGGCACCGCCTTTCGAGGAGGAGAGCGCGACGCCGCCACCGCCGTTCGCAGCGGCGAGCGAGGAGCCGCGGGCTCGCGAGAGGTCGCGGACCCGGACCGCCGCGGCGTCTGTCACGGCACAGACGTGGCGATTCGGCTCCATAACGCTTGCGGCGCTCGCAAATGGTGCCGGTCGTCGTCGCGGGCTACTCGTCGTCGGGCTCACCGGACGGGACCGTCGGGCCGTCCACAACGTCCGCCGCGTCTGCGTCCCCGCCCACCAGCTCGTCGAACAGCGCGACGACGCGCTCCTCCACCTCGTCTCGAATCTCCCGGACCGCCTCGATGGACTTCCCGTGCGGGTCCACCAGGTCCCAGTCGCGGCTCTCGCCGCCCCACGTCGCGGGACAGACGTCGTCGGCCGAGCAGCCCATCGTCACGACGAGGTCCGTCTCGCGTAGCTCGTCGGGCGTCACCTCCCGCGGGGTCCGGTCGCCGAGGTCGACGCCCCGCTCGGCCATCGCCTCGGCGACCACGTCGTGGACGGCGTCTGCGGGCCGGGTGCCGCCGGTCAGCAGGTCGACCCGGTCGGTCGCGTCGCGCCGGTCGCGCTCCCGCTCGGCGAAGGCGCGGGCCATCTGGCTCCGGCCGGCGTTCTGCACGCAGACGAAGGCGACGCGGACGGGGTCCGGGGAGTCGCTCATCGCCCGCCTCCCGACGTCCCGTCCGGGTCGCCGCTGTCCGGCCGCGTCGCGTCGAGCGCGGCGACGAGCCGCTCCGCCCGCTCGGTCGCGTCGTAGTAGCGCCACTGGCCCTCCTTGCGGCGCGTCGCGAGGCCGGCGTCCCGGAGGTCGGCCAGCGCGTGGCTCACGGCGCTGTCGCTGACCTCCACCAGCGGCGTCAGCTCGCAGACGCAGAGGTCGCCCTCCGCGGCGGCGAGCAGGCGGACGAGCCGGTAGCGCGTGTCGCTGCCGAGCGCGTCGAGCGCCGCCACGTCGGCCGCGACGGCCTCGGGGACGCCCGCGTGGAGCGATTCGAGCGCGTCGCGGCGCTCGGCGACGTCGGCGTCCCGGCACTCGCCGCGCTCGTCGGCGACGAGCCGGCGGAGCCGGGACGACTGTTCGAACATAGCTGAACGATTGAACAGGCGTTCATTTAGCTTCTTCGATGTCGCCAGTGGCGGATGCCCGGTGTCGAAGGTCGGCGGCGTCCCGTCGAAGGCGCGCTTCGAGCGCCGTTCGCACGTCCCTTCAGCGGCTCGCTTCGAGCCACTCGACGGCGAAGTCGACCATCGCGGGCTGGCTGGCGAGCGTCGCCTCGGCCTCGCCGACGGTGGCGACGGTCGCTCGGTTCTCGGCGTCGGACCGGTCCTCGACTTCGAGGTTGGACCGGTCCTCGACTTCGAGGTCGGACCGGCCCCCGGCGGCCGCCCACCTCTCGAAGTCGGCCCCGAGGTCGGCGAAGTCGTCGGCGCTCGTGTCGAGGCCCGCGAACTCGACGCGGACGCGCTCGCCGTCCCGGACGACCGGCGCGGTGTTCGCCACCCGCTCGGCGTCGAGGTCCGCCCGGTACTCCGCGAGGTGGAACGAGGTGTTCGAGCCGTAGCCGACGCCGAGCAGCAGCACGTCGCCGTCGAGGTCGTAGACGCGCGCGAGCGGCGAGCCCTCGCCCAGCCCGTCGTCGAGTGCGTGGTCGGAGACCACCGTCCCCGCGTCCCGGCCCCACGCCGCGAACGAGAACAGCGGGTGGTCGCTCCGGAGGACGCCGGGGTGCGTCCGGAACGATTCGGCGATGGCCCCCATCTGCCACGTCGGCGTGACGGCGGGGCGGTACGGCGGCATCGTCTCCCGGACGGGCTCGACCCACGAATCCGGGACGGGTGGGTTCTGCCACCCCGCCGGGTCGGAGAGCTGTGGCGTGTGGGTCGGCATCACGAGCGTGCCGGCGTCGGTCAGCACGTCCTGGAGCGCGGCGACGACCGCCTGCGCGCCGCCGCAGACCCAGCCGAGCGCGGAGAGCGACGAGTGGACGAGGAGGACGTCGCCGGCCCCGACGCCGAGGTCGCGGAGGTCGGCGCGGAGCGACGGCACGGTGACCGGCTCGTCGGTCCGCTCGACGAGGGCTTCGTCTCCCATGGGACCGCTTCGCCGGCTCGTGGTTTCCGTGTTGCGGTGGCCTGTGAGGCCGTCACGGGCCGGTCCGCGGCGAGCCTTCGGGGCCGGAGCGTCGTCCCGGTCAGGAGACGCGACCCTCTCACTCCTCGGTGAACGACGCCGGGCGCAGCCGCGAGAGCCGCATCGCGTTGCCGGTCACGCCGAGGCTCATGCCCATGTCGCCGACGACGACGGCGACGGCCACGCCGACGTAGCCGAGCGGGATGCCGACCGCGAGCAGGGCCTTCACGGCGAGGCTCGCCCAGATGTTCTGGCGGATGACGGCCCGCGCGCGCCGCGAGAGCGCGTGGAGGTACGGGAGCTTCGAGAGGTCGTCGCCGAGCAGGGCCACGTCAGCCGTCTCGATGGCGGCGTCCGTCCCCGCGGCCCCCATGGCGACGCCGACCGTCGCCGCGGCGAGCGCGGGGGCGTCGTTGACGCCGTCGCCGACCATGGCGACCGTCCCGTACTCGTCCGCGAGCGCCTCGACGGCGGCCACCTTGTCGTCGGGCAGCAGCTCCGCGCGGTACTCGTCGACGCCGACCGCGTCCGCGACCGCCCGGGCGGTCCCCTCGTTGTCCCCCGTCAGCAGCGCGGTGTGGGCCACTCCCTGCTCGCGGAGCCGCGCCACGGCGCTGGCGGCCTCCGGGCGCACCTGGTCGGCGACGGCGACGACGCCGAGGAGGTGGGCCCCCCTCGCGACGAGGACGACGGTCTTGCCGTCCGCGGCCAGTGGGTCGACGACGGCCGTCCGGACGTCGACGGGGTCGGCCTCCCCGGTGGTGGACGAGCCGTCGCCCGTGGCGGGAGCGCCGTCGTCCGGCGCGGAGCCGCCGTCGCCCGGTGCGGAGCCGCCGTCCGTGACCGTCGACGAACCGTCCCCCGTCACGGGACCGGTGTCCGCAGCCACCCGCACTGCCGAGAGGTCGACGCCGTAGTCGGCGAGCAGGTCCGGCGTCCCCGCGTAGCATGGCTCGCCGTCCACGGTCGCGCGGACGCCCCCGCCGGTGACGCTCTCGAAGTCGGAGGGCTCGACCGCGGGGACGCCCCGGCGGTCGGCCTCGGCGACGACGGCCTCCGCGATGGGGTGCTCGCTACGGACCTCGACGGCCCGCGCGACGCGGAGGACGTCCCCGGCGTCGGCGTCCCCGACCGGAACCACGTCCGTGACGGTCAGGTCGCCGGTGGTCAGCGTCCCGGTCTTGTCGAACGCCACCACGTCCACTTCGCCCATCGCCTCGAGACGTGGTCCGCCCTCGACGAGGACGCCGTTGCGCGCCGCGCTCGTGACGCCGGAGACGACCGACACCGGCGTCGAGATGACGAGCGCACACGGGCAGGCGATGACGAGGAGGGTGAGCCCGCGCACGAACCACGGCCGCCACGGCACGCCCAGCGCGACCGGCGGGACGGCGGCCGTGAGGACGGCGAGCGCGACGACGGCGGGCATGTAGTAACGGGTGAAGCGGTCCACGAACTGCTCGACGTCGGTTCGCTCGCGCTCGGCGGCCCGGACCTGCTCGACGATGCGGGCGAGCGTGCTCTCGCCGGCCTCCGAGGTGACCGCGACCTCGAGGTAGCCCGTCCCGTTGACGGTGCCGGCGTACACCTCGTCGCCGGGCTCCTTGTCGGCGGGGACGCTCTCGCCGGTGATGGGCGACTCGTCCACCGCGCTGGCCCCCGCGACGACGGTGCCGTCCGTCGGCACCGTCTCGCCCGGCCGGACAGCGACCACGTCGCCGGGGTGGACCGCGTCCACCGGGAGCGTCCGCTCGTCGCGCGAGGTGGGTTCGTCGCTCGCAGCCGCTCCCGATTCGGGCGATGCGACCCCGTCAGTCGACTTCCCATCGCTTCGGCGCACGACGGTCGCCTCGGCGGGCGACAGTTCCAGCAGCGCCCGCAGCGAGTCCCGGGTGCGGTCCATCGAGTACGTCTCCAGCAGCTCCGCGACGCCGAACAGCACCGCCAGCGTCGCCGCCTCCTCGTAGTAGCCGACGCCGGTCGCCGCGACGATGGCCGTCGCCATCAGCAGGTCCACGTCGAGGCGCAGGCGTCGGGCCGCGCGGTAGCCGCTCCGGAGCACGGGCAGCCCGCTCGTGGCGGCCGCGGCGAGCAGCAGCACGTCCGCGAGGTGGAGCGTGCGGCCCGGGAGGGTGGCGACGACGGCGTCGAGCGCGGGCAGGACGAACTCCACCGCGAGTCCGGCCGCCAGCAGGACTGCGCCGGCGGCCGTCGCCAGCGCCCGACGGCTCGTCCAGACGGCCGCCGCGTCCGGGACGGCGGTCGCCGGCCCCGCGTCGTCGTTACCAGTCGCGGCGTCGGTCACCGGGTAGCCCGCGCCCTCGACGGCGTCGACGAGGTCCGCCTCGGAGAGCCGCTCGGGGTCGTAGCGGGCCGTCACGGTCCCCGCGGTCGGCCGCAGGTCGGCACTGTCGAAGCCGTCGAGGTCCTCGATGCTGCGCTCGACCGTGCGCGCGCACGACGCGCAGTCCACCTCCGGGACCGTCAGCCGCGTCGTCGCGGGTCCGGCGTCCGCCCCGCTCCGGTCGGTGCCCTCGCTGTTCTCGTCTCCGGACTCGCTGTCCGCGTCTCCGGAGCCGACGGCCGGCTGGGGTCGGTCGCTCATCCGTTCGAGCGCTCTTCGGACGGCGTGCGAATAGGTGTATCGGACCGTCCCGATACCGGCCGTCGTGGCTGCGGTCGGCCGGTCCGTCTCGCCGTCTTCGAGCCGACGGGGACGGGCAGGGACAGTCGCCGGACCGGCTCACCCGGGGAACGTCTCGGCCAGCGCGTCCAGCGCCTCGTGGTGCTCGGTCGCGTGCGGCGCGGTCAGCGGCGAGACGCTGACCCGGCCCTCCACGACGGCGCGGCGGTCGGTGCCCGGCGGGTCCTCGACGTCGCCGCTCGCCATCCGCTCCCACACGCGGTCGACCATCGTGACGTGGCCGTCCTCGTGGACGGCCTCGTGGTCGTAGACGTGCGACGGCCGCGTCACCTCCATCGTCGCGGGGTCGTCGCCGGCCATCGGGGCGTTGACGTTCAGGTAGTCCGCGCGCTCGAACACGCCCGCGTCGAGCGCGTGCTCGGCGAGGTAGCGGGTCGCCCGGGCGGCCGCGGCGTGGTCGTCGGGCGTCGTCTCGAAGGCCGCGAAGGTCTCGCCCCCGGCGACGGGGACGTACAGCGAGGCGGCGATGGCGGGCACCCCGAAGAACGCCGCCTCGACGGCCGCGCTGACGGTGCCCGAGCGCCCGAGGACGTACGCGCCGAGGT
>CAZPIG010000148.1:0-6686 GCA_964586205.1 uncultured Halobacteriales archaeon
GACGTGACGCCGATGCCCGAGACGGTCGAGAAGCTCCGGCGGAGCTTCGACGCCGCCGGCTGGGAGCCCGACCGCGACCTCCCCGTCGACCGCAAGCAGCACCGGACCCGGGACCACGGCTACGACGACGACCACCAGCGCGACGCGCTGGCGGCCGCGCTGTTCGCCTTCGACGCCCACGAGGACCAGTTCGACGCCGTCGCCGCGAAGGTCCCGCCGCAGGTCGACGCCGGCGAGGTGCTCGCCCGCGTCGTGACCGGCGAGGAGTCCGTCGAGAGCGTCCTCGCGGACATGGCCGACGACGACGGCGGCGACGAGGAGGCCGCCGGCCCCGCCCCGCCCGAGCCCAGCCCCGAGCAGCGCCGCATCGCCCACCTCGAATCGCGGGTCGAGCGCATGGAGTCCCACGCCGAGACCCTCGAGGAGCGCCTCGCCGAGCGCGACGAGCGCATCGCGGAGCTGGAGGCCGAGCTCGAGGCCGCCCGCAGCGAGGAGCGCAAGGAGGTCCGCCAGCGCCGCGAGGTCGCGCGACTGCGCCGCGAGAACAACCGTCTGGAGGGCGAGCTAGAGGACCGCGAGCAGCGCGTCGCCGCCCTCGAGGACAAGGTCGAGCGCATGAAGGCGCTCTGGAAGCTCGACCACTCGAACTTCAGCGACGTGGCAGCCGAGAAGCAGGACCTCGTTCCCGTGAAGCCGGTCGAGAAGTTCACCGAGGACGCCATCGACGCCGCCCACGAGGACTACGGGCTCGCCGACGGCGACGTGGTGCTGCTGCGCGACGCCACGGGCGCGGGCCGGGGCGCGGCCGAGAAGCTAGCGAACGTCGAGCCGCGCGTCGTCCTGCGCAACGGCGGGCTGCCCGACGCTGCCGACGAGGTGCTGTTCGAGCGGTCCGTGCCGGTCGCCCCGGCCGAGGACGTGGCCATCCAGGAGGTCGACGAGCTAGCGGTCGGCCGCGAGAGCGACGTGGAGGCGGCCGTCGAGGACTGGCACGAGCGCGCCGAGCAACGTCGCCGCGACCGGAAGGCGCAGATGGTCGACCGGGTCATCAGCGAGCACCGCGCGGAGCGCGGCGAGGGGGACTAGGGACCGACGCCGGTGGGGAATCGGTCGGTCGAACGTCGCTTCGCTCGCCACCTCCCCGGCCGGTCGTCCGCCGGGGCCGATGGAGCGTCGAATCGCACGGCGATACCGGGCCCGACCCTATTTACAATCGGTTAAAATCAATTAGAAAATGCTTTGAATTGTTGGTTAAAATTCCAGAGAGAGCAACATACCTGCCGGGGAAGTGGGGTGTTGTTCACCGCACAGCACGCGAACCGACGCGACTACGACGCGAATCCATGAGCGAACAGCTACAGTCCGAGTCATCGGACGAGACGGCACTCGCAGTACAGTCACAGGACGCATCGCGGGAGATGCAGAACCGGTGGTACAACTACCTGGTGAACGAGACCCAGCTAACTCCGGATAAATTCCAGCTGATACAGGGCCGCTCGCGGCCCCTGGAGAACGACGCCAGCTTCTGGGGCATCCTCGACACCCTCCCGCCGAAGGCGGTGTCGCACAACTTCCAGGACGCCGGTGCGTCGCTGTTCCAGAGCTACGTCGCCCTGCTGGGCGACCTGAAGCAGAAGCACTTCAGCAAGATTCAGAAGATACTGACGGATAGCGAGTACAAGTCCTGGCTCACCTACCGGGAGAATCACGCGGACGCGTATCTCGACCACCCCGCCCGGACGTTCCAGCAGTGGGGCCTCCAGAACCGCGTCTCCCGGTCGAAGATACAGCGTGGAAAGCGCGCCTTGGAGCACGGGGCCGGCGAGGGCGAGGTCGCGAAAGCGGTCGAGAAGGTCCAGGACTACAAGCAGGGCGGCAATCCGACGAACCCGCCGAAGTACAACCACACCTTCGACGACTTGGAGCAGACCCTCTCGGACGCCTCCAGCCTCGACATCTCCTTCGACAGCAGCAAGCACAAAGCAGACGTCAAGCACACGTGGGCCCAAGGGGAGGCCAGCACCAAGCTGCTCGGGTTCATCACCGTCGACGGGAAGGTCACCTACGACAAGGTGAGCAAGACCGCCTTCAGCAGCCACATGGAGGTCAGCGGCTCCTTCGACCACTTCACCACCTACAGCGCGGACCCCGGTAGCTGGTTCGACGACCAGGTCCTCGCCGACGCCTACAACCACCGCGACGGCTCCGGCGACATCTGGAAGTCGGGGGCCGACCCGAGCGACTACTTCGGCGAGAACGGGACGCTCCAGTACGTGCCCAACGAGCTGGTCCTGGCCCAGGACTTCGAGATCCACGTCGAGCTACACACGGAGTTCACCGAGGAGGAGAAGAAGGTCTTCGAGGCCGAGGGGGACGTCCACCTGAACGTCTGGCCGCTGCTCGGCATCACGGTCAAGGGCGGCTACAAGACCGAATCCAAGCACGTCCAGTCCAGCGAGCAGAACCCCCAGTTCACGCTCAAGAGCGAGGACGACACGGTTCAGCTACTGGGCGTGAACGTCCTCCCCATCGAGCAGTACGTCTGACCATCGAGCAGTACGCCTGACAATCGAGCAGTACGCCTGACCGGCGGTCAGATGTCCGCCGGGCACTCCGTTCTTCGCGACTGCGGACCGTCCGCCTACAGCATCCCGCCCATGCCGAACGACTGGAGCATCCGGGCCACCAGACTTCGCACCACGAGCGCGACGCCGACCAGCACCAGCGCGAGGCCGCCGGCGACGTAGGGGTTCGTCCACGCGAGGAGTCCGAAGCCGCCGAGCACGAGCAGGCCGCCGACGACGCCGAAGGGGTCGAGGTAGTCGAGCACGGTCGCCGCGACGCGGACCGGACGCTTAAACGGGGTTGGTTTGGACTGCCGAGCGTCAGCGCACGCACGCCGGAGTATCCGCGCACGCACGGACGCGAGGTAGAAGTGGACGCGTCCGCTCGCGGTGGACGCGCCGCTCACAGTGAACGCGCCGCTCACCCGTCCCCGCCGTGGGCCTCCAGAAAGCCCACCAGCAGGTCGTTGACGGCGGCGGAGTGCTCGACGCCGACGAGGTGGCCCGCCCCCGCACGGCGCTCCAGCCGCCCGCGGGGCAGGCCCGCAGCGAGGGCCGCGCCGCGCTCGACTGGTACCACGCGGTCCGCGGTCCCGTGGACGACGAGCGCCGGAACGTCGACCTCGTACAGGCGGTCCGTGGCGTCGAAGCCCGCCAGCGCGACGGCGTGGGCGCGCCACCACTCGCCGCTGGCGTCCTCCGCGCGCCGCCACGCGACCATCTGCCGGAGGGCGTCGGGCTGTCGCGAGAGGAAGCGCGCCGAACACGCGTGGCGCAACGAGGCCGCCAGTGCGGCGTCGTCGGCCGGCGTCGCGAAGCCCGCCGCGAGGTCGAGGCCGGCCCCGTCGGCGGTCGCGCCGAGCAGCGCCAGCGAGCGCGCGCGGTCGTACCGGAGCGCGTGGGAGAGCGCCACCGCGCCGCCGAGGCCCGCGCCGACGAGGTGGGCGCTCCGCGCGCCGTGGTCGGCGAGCACCGCCTCGAGGTCGGCCGCGAGGTCCGCCACGGAGTACGGCCCCGGTGGGGAATCCGAGCGGCCGGTGCCCGCGTCCGAGCGGCCCGTGCCGCGCGTCGCGACCACGAGCGCCTCGAAGGGGCCGGCGAGGGCTGGGTGCTGCCACGACCACGCCCACGGGCCGTAGCCCACGTCCGCGAGCAGCGCCACGGTTTCGCCGCCGCTCGCGACGGTTTCGCCGTCC
Organism: uncultured Halobacteriales archaeon; assembly: GCA_964586205.1. Classification (GTDB taxonomy): domain Archaea; phylum Halobacteriota; class Halobacteria; order Halobacteriales; family CAZPIG01; genus CAZPIG01. The sequence goes on from CAZPIG010000148.1 coordinate 3,761, forward strand.
TCCGCGACCCCGTAGTGGACCGCCACGCCGTCGCTGTCGGCGACCGGCATCGACCGGACTCTCGGCGGCCGGCGGGACGTACCTTTCGGACGCGGGCGGTCGCGGGCACCCCCGTCCACCTCCATCACTCTCCCGAACGGTCCCGGCACCGAACGTTTATGATGACTCCCCGTCACCCCCGGCAGCATGGGGCTTCGAGAGTCGTTCGGCGAGCTAGATACCGGCGTGAAGATACTGGTGGTCCTCGCCGTCGGCTTCGTGGGCCTGATCGGCGTCATCGTCGTCACGGTCGTCTTCGCCGCCATCATCGGGTCGTTCGTGCTGGGCGTCGGGAGCCAGGTCGACGCGGCCCCGCAGGCAGCGTTCACCTTCCAGGTGGACGGCGGCGCGGTCGAGGTCGTCCACGACGGCGGCGAGTTCGTGGCCGCGGACCGGCTGGTCGTGGCGGTGAACGGCGACGGCCGGACGTGGGCGACCCTCGACCCGGACGTGAGCAGCGGCGGGACCGTCGAGGCCGGCGACTCGGTCACGGTCACCGGCGTGGCCAGTGGCGACACGATGACGGTCCGATGGGTGTCCCCGGACGGGGACCAGTCGACCGTCCTCGACGCCTACGAGGTCCCGTAGCTGCCGCCCTCGGCATGGCCGCTGCCGGCGGGCAGGACCGTCACTCCGGAACGAAGGGGGTCGAATCGCGCGTCAGCCGGCCACCCGCCGTCGGAGCGCGCCCGCGGTTTCGGGAAGCGAGGGGCCGCTCCGCCGCCGGTGGACGACGCAGCCCGCGAGCATCAGCGCCACCCCCCACGTCGTCGGCGTCGCGAACGTGAACAGGGGCGTCACGAGGTCCACCAGCGCCGCCTCCACGGCGGCCGGCACCAGCGGGTCCCGTATCAACTCGACCACCGACTCCAGGGTGATGGCGAAGTTCGCCAGCACCGCGCCGGCGACGAACAGCCGCCGGGCGGTCCGACCGGGTAGCAGGAACAGCAGCGCGACCAGCGGGAAGAAGAGGTAGACGAAGTAGAGGAAGTACGACGGGAAGAACAGGAGCACGCCGGCGACGGTCCCGAAAACGGCCACGAGGCGGTCCGTCGGCCCCTCGACGCCGGTGTAGAGGTACAGCACCACCGGCGCGAGCACCGCCCCCGCCGCGAGCGACAGCAGCGCCGGGTCCAGCGCCGGGAACAGCACCGACAGCGGCCGCCGGACGGTTACGTACGGTGCGTTCGGGTCGAGGCCGCCGGCGAAGACGTCCGAGCGCATCCGCGGCAGCAGCGCCTCGGTCACGTAGTCGCGGTGGGTCGCCACGCCGAAGAGGGGGACGCCCGCGGCCAGCAGGCCGCCGCCGGTCGCCGTCGCCGCGGCGACCGCCCGCCACGCCCGCCGCCGGACCAGCCACGCGCCCAGCGCGGCGGGGAACACCTTCACCAGCGCGACGAGGCCGAGCGCCGCGCCGGCGGTCGCCTCGCGGCCCCGGTCGAGGCTCGCGAACCCCACGGCGACCAGCGCCGCCAGCACGAGGTTCACGTTCCCGTAGTAGAGCGTCGGGATGGTGTGGATGGCCCCGACGAAGAACGCCGCCACGAGCGCCTTCTCGGGGCGGGCCATCGGCCGGCCGTGGCGCGCGACGTAGCGCCACGTCACCGCCGCGCCCGCCAGCCCCGCGGCGACGGAGACGGCCGTGAACGCGACGAAGGCCGGCCCCCACGACGCGAAGGGCGACAGCGGCAGGAACGCCGCCACGACGACGGGCGGGTAGAGGTACCGGTAGGCGGGGTGGTCCGGCGGGGTGACGGCGTAGAGGTCGCCGCGCGAGAGCACCGCGTCGGCGGCGTGGAAGTACACCTCGAGGTTGATGGCGAGCATGAAGTGGTCGCCCGTCGCGAAGCCGGACAGCGAGTAGATGCCGAACGCGACGCCCGAGCCGAGCGCCAGCCACGCGCCCGGCGGACCCGGTCGCGGGCCCCCGCTGTCCTCCGTCGTCCCGTCCCCCGTCGCGGCCCGCTCGTCGGCCGTCGTTCGCTCGTCGTCGGCCGCGATTCGCCCGTCGTCGGTCGTAGCTGTCCGCCCGTCGGCCGGTGGCTCGCCAGTCGCGGCCTCGCCGGTCGCCGCCACGACCCGCACGACCGTGCTCCACGCGGCTGCCAGGACCGTGCTCCACGCGGTTGCCGAGACCGTGCTCCACGCGACTGCCAGGACCGCGCGCGCAGTTGCGAGCGACCGCGGCACCCGACGCACGCCGGCGAGCCGCCGCTCCGACGACTGCTCGCTCCCGTCTCGCCCGTCGCGTCGCTCCATCGACGGCCCCTTTTTGGCCCGCCGTGATTACGTCTTCCATCGCAGACGCTCGCACCCCGCCCCGCCGGAGGGCCGTCCGACGAGTGAATTCTATTCCCCGCGTGCCTAGTTTTAAGTTACCTTGTCACAACAAAGAACGTGCTATGTCAGACCATGACACGGGTGACTTCGACAGGCGCGGCTTCCTGAAGCGGGCGGCGGTCACCGGCGCGGCCGGTCTCGGGGTCGCGGGCGCGACGAGCGGCACCGCGGCGGCGCGGGCGCGGCGGCTCCCGGCCGACCGGGCCGAGTCGTTGCTCGACGCCCACGCCGACGGGGTGCTGTCGGGCCTCGAAGACGCCGGCGTCCTCGCGGACCGGAGCGACCTGCCGACCGACGTGGACAACGGTCTCGACGCGCTGGTCGGCACCGGGGAGGGCGCGTCGGTGGTCTCGCTGCCCGACCGGCCCGACGAGCTACGGGTCGTCGGGGAGGTGGATGCCGGCACGCTGACCGTGGCGGTCCGACCGGAGGACGGCGACGCCTTTGCCGTCCTCGACACCGGCGACGGCCGCCTCGGCTACACGGTCGGGCGCGGCTGGTACGACTTCGAGACGGCGGCCTGCTCGTGTACGGGGACGAAGTGCGG
>CAZPIG010000149.1:0-6674 GCA_964586205.1 uncultured Halobacteriales archaeon
CGACTGACAACCATGCTACAGAACGTCTTCGGAGCGCTCCTGCTCGGGGGCGGCCTCGCGGCAGTCGCGGGCGGCGCGTGGCTCGTCCATCGGGGCCGGAACTGGCACGCGACCCTCGACCGGTTCGACGGGCCGACGACCGTCGACGCGCTCGAGCCGGGGCCGGTCGCGCTGACGGGCACCGTCCACGCCGCCGCCGACACCGAGCCGGTCACGGGACCGCTGTCCGGCGCGGAGGGCGTCGTCGCGGAGTCGCGGGTGACGCCCGGCGGGGGCGGTCTCCTTGCCAGGTCGCGGCGGCGACGGCGCATCCTCGACCGGCAGGCCGACTCGACGCCGTTCGTCCTCGACGACGCCACCGGCCGCGTCCGCGTCGAGCTCCCCGACGCGCCGGACCCGGACGGCTGGAGCCTCCAGCCGGCCGACTGGCTCTCCGGCCGGCTGTTCTGGGGCCTCGACTTCGACCTCGTGGAGACCACGCGGCGGGCCCGGCTCTCGTGGGGCGTCCCGGACGCCGGCCGGTTCCGCGAGCTCCACGCGCCGTTCGACACCCGGTTCGGGCCCGACGAGCTCCCGCCGGGCCAGCGGCGGCGGTACGCCGAGCGCGTCGTCCAGCCGGGCGAGGAGGTGTTCGTCTTCGGCGAGGCATCCCGGACCGAGGCCGGCTGGGACGCCCCCGAGTGGACCGTCACCGCCGACGACCCCGAGTCGGTCCTGCTCTCGGACTCGTTCGCGACCCGGGCGGGCCGCGACGACGCGCGACGCGAGCGGGCGTGGTCCGAGCGAATCGGCTACGCGTTCGGCGGCTCCGTCCTCCTCCTCGGGCTGTTCGTGACCGCCGCGAGCGTGGTGTTCGCCCCCGACCCGCTGGTGGCAGCGGGCTACCTCCTCGCCGGCCTCCCGGTGCTGGCGGTCGCACTGGCTGCCACGGTGCGGGGCGTCGACCTCGCGAGCGGCGCGAGCTTCGTCGCGCGGAGCCTCGGTTCCGGCGGAGCAATCGGGCTGGGGCTGCTCGCCGCCGGGGGCTACCTCCTCTCGCAGCGGCCGCCGGGGACGCTGCTGTCGGCCGCCGCGTGGCCCGCCTACGCCCTGCTCGCTGCCGGAGCGTTCTTCCTCTGGGGGGCCGTCAGCGCCTTCCTCTACGTCCAGTACGGCATCGACCTGCCGCTCCGCGGGAAGCTACCCGGCGACGAGTGAGCGTCGCCCGGCAGCGGCGGCGACGAGCGCGCGGACCGGAGCCACGGCCGAGCGCGACGCGCGCGCGGACCGGGGCCATACCCGAACGCGACCTGGTCGCCGGCGTTCGGAGACCGAAGAGCCGGTGGAGGCTGTGGAGCCGAGCACGGTCGCCGCCCCGTCCATCGAACTCTCCCCCGGCGTGATTCCATATACATTTAACAACCAAAAATAAATTTTTATAAACCAGTAATTCTAACACGAGCGACGAGGGGGCAGACAATGGGCATAGACGACCCAGAGACAGACGTACCGTCCCGCTTCGAGGAGATACGCGAGCGCGCCGCGGCCGAGCAGACCGAGACGCCGCGGACGTGGACGTCGCCGGACGAGGTCCGGCGGAGCCACGAGCCACGCGCCGTCGGGTCGTTCTCGAAGCTACTCGAACACGACGCCGAGACCGGGCTGCTGACCGACGCCGGCGTGGAGGAGTACGAGCAGCTAGCGGAGGCCATCGAGCGCAACGACCCCGAGGCGCTCGACGCGGTCCAGCGCGCGGACGCCGCGAGCGACGCCTCGGAGTCGGGGGCCGGCCGGCGCTGGATAAGCCCGCGGTCGGCCAACGCGGGCTCGATGAAGGGCGCACACCCCGCCATCGTCGGCGACGAGCAGGGGGCCTTCGAGATGCGCGCGCCGCCGTCGGTCCGGGGGCCGGAGGCCGTCGCCGAACTGGTCGAGGCGTACCTGTTCGCGGTCTGCCGGGACGTCGCGTTCCGGGACTACGGGACCGGCGAGCGGACCGACGACGCGGCGGCGTTCGACGCCATCGACGGCCACGACTCCATCACCCGGTGGGCCGCCGACCACCTGAACGCGGTGCTTTCGGCGGTCGCCGACCGCGACGACGGGTACGCCGACGCGACCGACGTGGCCGACACCCTCGAGATCCCCACCGACGACAGCGGCGACGTGACCCCGGAGACGCTGTTCCGGGGGTACGGCCGGCAGGCCGGCGACGGGCCGGACGACACGACGGGGCAGTTCCACTCGCAGTTCCTGCTGCAACAGCTGTACCCGCTGTTCCCGTCGGGCTGTGCGCCGTACGTCGCCGGGCTGACCGGCGTGACGGAGCTCGAGCTCGACGACATCGCCCACGAGCGCCACGTCCCCATCGCCAACGACCGGGAGTTCGGCGTCACCTTCGACGACTTCGTGGCCATCCAGAACGGGGCGCTACCGGAGACCTACCGCGAGGACGACTTCGTCGAGGACGAGGGTCGGTACCCGTACTACGGCCGGGACATGGGCACGCACGTCCACACCGACGGGCCCTACCAGGAGTACTACCGCGCGGCGACGGTGCTGCTGTTCTGGGACTTCCCGCGCACGAGCCTGTCGCCGTACGTCGGCGACTCGTCGAACGAGGCCGACGGCGTGACGTTCGGTCCCGTCGACCCGTTCGCCCTCGTCGGGGCGGTCTCCTACGAGGCGTTCAAGGCCGCGTGGGCCCAGAAGTGGCGGTCGTTCCGGCGGGTCCGGCCGGAGGCGATGGCCGGGTACGTCGACCTAGAGCAGCGCCAGGGCGAGCAGCCCCTCGACGAGCCCATCCTCGACGACGTGGTGGAGGCCCCGGCCGTCCAGGACGTGCTCGACGTCGTGGCCGAGTACAACGGCCGCCAGGCCGACCAGGGGTTCGTCGACCCCGACCAGGACGCCGAGACGCTGCTGCTCGGCCAGATGTACCCCGAGGGCTCGCCGACCCACCCCGCGTACCCGTCCGGGCACGCGACGGTCGCGGGGGCGGGCGTGACGGTGCTGAAGGCGCTGTTCGACGACGAAGCGCCCATCACGACCACCGGGATGCGGCCGGTCGGCATCGACCCGGACGACCCGAGCCAGCACGTCTTCATCGACCGCGGCGAGGACTACGACCACGCCATCGCCGAGCAGACCGTGGGCTCGGAGCTGGACAAGCTGGCGTCGAACATCGCCCACGCGCGGATGTTCGGCGGCGTCCACTACCGGTCCGACGGCGAGCGCGGCATCCGGCTGGGCGAGCAGGTCGCCATCCGCTTCCTGCAGGACCACCTGCGCGAGTACCCCGAGGCGGAGTTCGGCGGGGCCTTCGAGTTCACGAACCGCGACGGCCACCGGGTGCGGGTGACGCCGGAGGACGTGGAGCGTATCGACTGAGGGCTGCGGGGTTCGCCCTCTGGCCGTCCGTTCCGCGCTAGCATACGAACGTACACACGTACATTTATCCGCCAAGAGGCCCCATCGACAGCCACGGAGATGCCCATCAGCATCGACGAGTTCGAGTCCCGGGACCCCGACGAGGCGACCAACGCCGAGCGCGTCCTCCGCTTTCTCGCCCGCAACGGGGACCAGGCGTACAAGGCGGTCGAGATAGCCGAGGCCACCGGCGTCGTCGAGAACTCCATCCACGCGGTCCTCCATCGCCTCGCGGAGCGCGGACTGGTTCGTCACCGCGAGCCGTACTGGGCCATCGGCGACCCCGACGTCGTCCGCGAGGCGGCCGTGTTCCACTCAGCTGCCGCGCACCTGGACGACGAACTCGGCCCCGAAAGTCGCGAGGAGTGGCTAGCGGCGGCACGAGCTGGTCAAGAGGGCAACGCGAGCGGTGACGCCGGGGCTGACGACGCCGAGACTGACGACCACAGGGAGGACGACGAGTGACGGACGCGCCGGCGTTCGACGACCTCGAGCGTGGCCACGTCGTGCTCGCTCCGGACCCGTTCAAGCCCGACGACGACGCGACCCGACCGTGGGTCGTCGCGAACTCCGAGAGCCACCCGTTCGACGGACAGCAGTACGTCGTGCTGGGTATGACCACGCGAACGTGGTACGACGCTCGAGTCCCCCTGTCCGGGGATTCCTACACTCACAGGCAGGCCCCCCGGGACAGCGCCATCGTTCCACACGCGGTCACGTCGCTGAGTCCCGGGATGATGACCGATTACGTCTGCCGGGTCCGGGACGAGCCGGTGGACCGGGCCGTGGAGATGCTGGTCGAGTACCTCTGACGACCCGGATTCCACGGCCGGCACACGCGACCGACAGCACCATACATTTACACCCGACGACGACCGAGGGTTCGACGTGGAGTTCACCGACGACGGGGTCGTCGTCGACAAGCCGACGAACGGCCTCGACAGGCTGGTGCTCGACGTCACCGCAGTCCTCGACGACCTCGGGGTCCGATACGCGGTCGTGAGCGGCTACGTCGTCGTGCTGCTCGGACGCGCCCGGGCGACGGAGGACATCGACGTCATCGTCGAGCGGTTCGACGAGACGGTCGCGGACGAACTGGCGACGGCTCTCCAGGAGGCCGGGTACTGGGGCCCGTCGATGCCGCTGGACGAGCTGTACCCGACCCTCGCGGACGACCTCCCCATCCGTATCGCCGAGGCCGACCACCGGGTCCCGAACGTCGAGCTGAAGTTCGCGAGCGACGAGTACGACCGGGCGTCGCTGGAGAACACGGCCACCGTACACCTCCCCGATGGGTCGATTCGCGTCGGAGCGTTCGAGCTCCAGATAGCCTACAAGCTCGGGATGGGGGCCCAAAAGGACTTCGAGGACGCGCTCTACCTCTACGAGACCCTCGAAGGAACCCTTAACACGTCCGAGCTCGAAGCGTACGTCCAACGACTCGGCGTCCAGGACGAGTACGACCAACTCCGAGGACCTGAATGACCAACTCCGAGGACCTCGCTGACAAGCACGCCCGCATCCGCGCCGAGCGCCGCCGCCAGATACGCGAGTGGGCCGAGTACGTCCGCACCCACCCGGACGAGGACTGGGGCGAGCAGGTCAATGAGATCGTGGACGCACAGCTCCAGTCCGCGCGCCACTTCGAGGACGAGCGCCCGGATATGGACGAACTGCGGGACTCGCCGCTGCTGGACGGGTAGCTGGCCGGTGACGGTGGGGAGGAGCTGCGGTCGGCTGCCTCTCCGTTCCCGACCACTCCGGAGCATTCCTCAAACGGGCGTCTCGTGCGCCACCAGCGTCAAGTCGTCCGGGTCGAGGGTGTAGTAGTGCTCCCAGACGGGCGCGAGGCTCACGACGCGGCAGCCCCGAATCTCGGCCTCGCGGTGGCGGTGGTGGTGGCCGACGAGACAGAGGTCCGGGTCGGTCGCGTCGAGCAGGTCGGTCACGTGCTCGCAGCCGGGGTCGTAGCCGTAGTAGAGCAGCCCGGTCGGGGCCTCGTGGGTCAGCAGCACGTCCACGTCGCCGAGGGCGGCCAGCCGCTCGACGTCCTCGCGGACGAAGTGCCGCCGCCGGTCGCCCGCCAGGTCCTCCCGCGGCCGGTCGTACTGCGTCGGCGCGTAGTTGCCCGAGAGTCCGGCGACGCGCAGCCCAGCCACCTCGGTCGCCGTGCTGGCGAGCAGGTGGGCGTTGCGCACCCCGGAGACCGCTTCGCCGGCCCGGAGGGCGTCGACGACGTCGAGGTCCTCGTTGTTGCCGGCGACGAACCACGTCTCGACGGGCAGGTCGTACCACCCGAGGTCGCCGACCTGGAGCGCGGCGTCGGCGTCGGCGGCCTCGTAGGCGGCCAGCAGGGCCGCCCGCTCGTCGGCGTCGTCGGCGTGGGCGTCTCCGAGCACCAGCATCGGTCGGGGATTCGGGCGGGGGGCGGATACCACCTCCGCCGCCAGCGGTTCGCTACGTAGACGTCTCCCCAGCTACAATCTATCGCCGCCGCCGACTCACTCCTCGCCGGACTCGTAGTGCTCCCCGGCCGCCTCCAACCCCTGCTGGGCCTGGTCGTTGAACGACCCGTCGCCGAGCCCGCCGGTGGCGTACACCATGCCGACGTTGACGTCCGACGACCCGCCCGGACCGCCGGTACAGCCCGCGAGCCCCGCGAGGGTCGTCGCGCCGATTCCCGTGAGGTACGTTCGCCTACTCACTCCCATGTTCGGTCGATTGCGAAGGTGTGTGATAAAGCCACCGTTCGTCGAATCGGTGATTTCGGGGCCTGTACCCGCCGAATTTGCCCCGAACGGGGAGCCGGGTGTCGGTGGGTGACTCGACGGTGGCCGTCGGCGTGGTGGCGCACGGACGGCGACGGCCTCCCCACCGGCCACGATTGATGTTCGTGGCTCCCGTACCCGACCACGGGGAACCGAGATGTGGAATCCGCTCTCGGACGTTCGAATGAGGAGGGAGGCTGTATCGACGGGGGCGACGCCGGAATCCGGGACGAGCGGGGCGGCGGGCGACGGGGGAGCCGGCTCCGACTCGACCGAATCGGGGTCCGACCCGACCGAATCGGGGTCCGGCTCGACGGGATCGGCCGGCTCGACTGAATCGAGACAGTCAGACACACGCGCGCGAGCGGCACGGGGACCAGCGAGCGCGAACGGGGGACTAGCGAGCACGGAAGGCGACGCTGGAGAGCCGGCGACTCCGGACGGCGGGGCCGGGGCGAGCGCGAACTGGACCGCCCGCGGCGTCGCCGTCGGCGCGGC
>CAZPIG010000150.1:0-6668 GCA_964586205.1 uncultured Halobacteriales archaeon
TCGGTCGGCGTCTCCGTGACGTTGTCCTCGGCTTCGACCGTCACCTCGGCCGTGTCCATCGCGATGCCGTTGCGGACGTACGGGTCGTCCTGGGCGGCGTCGGTGACGAGGTAGGTGAACTGCCTGTCCTGGTCCGTATCGCGGTGCGCGATGGCGACGAGCGTCGTCGTCTCCTCTATCTCGCGGGTGAGCGGCACCTCGACCTCGCTGGCGCTCTCGTTCGTGAGGTAGTCCGTCACCCCGAGGAACGCGCCGCTTCGGTTGTAGATGGCGACGAAGCCCCCGTCGGTGAGGTTCGCCTCCGCCACCGTCACCGCCGAGCCGTTCGAGGTCTGGTCCTCGAACTGGATGCTCGTCGTGACGTTCGTGACGTTGTCCTCCTGGACCTGGCTCGTCACGGGCCCACCTATCGCGCCTACGGCGACGCCCGCCAGCGCGAGCGCCGCGACGGCCACTAACAGTCGATTGTCGAACGACATGGCGACCGTAGATACGACGTCGAGCCCCGTAAGCGAAGTTTCCAGCCGCCGACGGGCTGACAGTCCTAAAATTACGCTTTCCCAGGGTTGCGACTCTCTACTCGATGGGCGTCGCTACCCGGCCGCCGGGAGGCCGAACGGGCGGGGACTGTACGCCCACCTCGACGAGTCCGCCGCGGGCGTCGCCTAAGACTGGCTTTCCTAGTCCTGTGGAGGGCTTTCCCAGTCTCGTGGAGAGCTTTCTCGGTCCTGCGGAGAGCTTTCTCGGTCCTGCGGAGAGCTTTCTCGGTCCTTGGGGGGACGGTCCCCGGTCCTGTAGACGGCTTTTCCATCGGTCGGGACGGCTTTCCCCGCTGTCGGCCGACCGTCCGGCCGGCTTACCCGCTCGGGGCGCGACGACCGCGGCAGGCTCGCCCCCGGATTCAGTTGGCTTTTACCGGTGGGCTCCTTACGACGGTGCATGGCAGGCGTTCGCATCGCAGGGGCCGGGTTGACGCACTTCGGGAGCCACCCCGAGCGCACGACCAGGGACATGTTCGCCGAGGCGGCCCTGGCGGCGCTGGACGACGCGGGGGTCGACGCCGACGCGGTCGAGGCCCTGTTCTACGGGAACTTCATGGGTGCGCTGGCCGAGCACCAGGCCCACCAGGGGCCGCTGATGGCCGAGGCGTGCGGCGTCTCCGCGCCGGCCACCCGCTTCGAGAGCGCGTGTGCCTCCAGCGCGGCGGGCGTCCGCGAGGCCGTCCGGAACGTCCGCAACGACGAGGCGGACGTGGTCCTCGCGGGGGGCGCAGAGCGGATGAACAACCTCGGGACGGCCGGCGCGACCGACGCGCTGGCCATCGCCGCTGACGACCTGTACGAGGTCCGCGCGGGGATGACCTTCCCCGGCGCGTACGCGCTGATGGAGCGGGCGTACTTCGACCGCTTCGGCGGCGACCGCGAGGACCTCGCCCACGTCGCGGTCAAGAACCACGAGAACGCCCTCGACAACGAGTACGCCCAGTACCAGCGGCCCATCTCCGTCGACGACGTCCTCGACGCGCCGGTCATCGCGGACCCAATCGGACTGTACGACGCCTGCCCCATCACCGACGGCGCGAGCGCCGTCGTGCTGGTCAGCGACGACTTCGCAGAGCGGGCCGGCATCGACGCCCCCGTCGCCGTCACGGGGACCGGCCAGGGCGGCGACCGGATGGCGCTCCAGGACCGCGAGTACCTCGCGCGCACGCCAGCCGCTACGCGCGCCGCACGGGAGGCCTACGACGACGCCGGCGTCGGGCCCGGGGACGTGGACGTCGCGGAGGTCCACGACTGCTTCACCATCGCGGAGGTGCTCGCCGTCGAGGCGATGGGCTTCTACGAGTACGGCGAGGGCGTCGGAGCGGCCCGCCGCGGCGAGACGCTCGCCGACGGCGACCTCCCGGTGAACCTCTCCGGCGGCCTCAAGGCGAAGGGCCACCCGGTCGGCGCGACCGGCACCAGCCAACTCGTCGAGCTGACCAAGCTGCTGCGCGGCGACCACCCCAACAGCGACGCCGTGCCCGACGCGGAGGTCGCCGCGGCCCACAACGCGGGCGGGACGGTGGCCAGCACGGTCGTCCACGTCCTGGAGGCCGAACCATGAGCGAGCGACGAGGGCCGGTGCGACGCCGCCGGGTCGCTCCGGAGGTGGCAGCATGACCGACGACGAGCCCGTCCCCGACGCGGGCTACGACGACCTGCTCGACGCCGTCGCCGCGGGCGAGGGCTACTACCTCGAGTGTCCGGAGGGCCACGGTTGGCTGCCGCCGCGGCGGGTCTGCCCGGAGTGCGGGGCGCGCGACCTCGTCGAGCGGCCCCTGCCGGACGCCGGCGAGGTGGAGACGTTCACCGTCGTCCACGTGCCGACGCCGGGGTTCGCCGACGACGCGCCGTACGTCACCGCGGTGGCCGACTTCGGGCCGGTCCGGCTGACCGGGATGGTCGTGGACGTCGAGCCCGACGCCGTCGAGAACGGCCTGCTGGTCACCGCGGACGTCGCCGAGTCGGCGACGACGGACGAGCGCCTGCTGGCGTTCCGCCCGCGGTGACCGCCCCGAGTTCGACACCTCCTGCGTACCTGACTTCGATGCCTCCGGCGCACCCGACTTCGACACCTCCCGCGTACCGGACTTCGACACCTCCGCCGTATCCGAGTTCGATACTTCCGGCGTACCGGACTTCGACGCCTCTTGCGTGCCGACGTTTCCGAACGCCTGAAGTAGCAATCGGCCGACGGATTTATGATAGACAATCACACACAACCCCCTGGAGGGATAGCAGTGAAAGCGAACGACTTTGACCTCTCCGAGGGGTTGTCCTTCGACCCGGAGACGGGCGTCACGACGTTCGAGCGCAACCGGATGGTCGTCTTCAACGCGGAGGCCATCGGGCTGTTGCGCCAGGAGCTGTTGGCCGAGGTCGGCGTCGAGCGAGCCAGGAAGCTGCTGCTGCAGTTCGGCTACCAGAGCGGCCACGCCGACCTGTACCAGCTCAAGACGGCCTACGACTTCGACACCGAGCAGGACCTCCTGTCGGCCGGGCCGGTCATCCACACCTACGAGGGCATCGTGAAGGCCGAGCCGACGGAGCTGCGCTACGACCGCGAGACCGGGGAGTTCCACTTCACTGGCGTGTGGCACAACTCCTACGAGGCCGAGCAGCACCTCGCGTACAACGAGCCGGCCGACGAGCCCGTCTGCTGGACGCTGGCGGGGTACGCGTCGGGGTACGCGACGGCCTTCTTCGGGTCGCCGCTGCTGGCCATGGAGCCGTCCTGCGTCGGTCGGGGCGACGACCGCTGCGAGTGGCTGCTCCAGCCGCCCTCGGAGTGGGACGAGCGAGCCGACCCGTACCTGGACGCCCTCGAACAGTTCTACGAGGGGTGAGACGATGGGAGAGAAACTCATCCGGTACTACAACTACCTCGCCGAACGGGAGGGCCTGAGCGGCAAGGTGGAGCTGGCACAGCGGACGAAGATTCCCAGCACGCGGGCCTCGACGGTGCCGGACTCCGCGGAGAACGTCGCCCTGTTCAGGGAGGCCATCGCCGACCTGACCGGCGAGGAGCCGCCGCGGCTCTGACCGCCCGGTTCGGCGCTCCCGACCGCTACGCCTCCGCCACCCGCGCCACGGGCTCCCGGAGCGTCTCGACGAACTGCTCGGGGTGCTCGGCGTGGGGGAGCCGGCGCGCCCGGTCGAAGACGACCAGCCCGGCGTCCGCCCGCTCGGCGAGGCTCCGGCCCTCCGACAGCGGTGGCCGCGTGGCCTCGCGGCCCCAGACCAGCGTGACCGGCAGCGGCGCGAGCGTCGCGCCGAGGTCGACGTCCGGGTCGAGCGTCCCGCCGAGTAGCGACGCCGGCGCGAGCCGGGCCCCCGGCTGGTGGGCACTGTGCCAGCGGTCGGCCACGAGGTCCGACGTGACCGCTTCCGGGCCGTAGAAGTCGCGGCGCGCGGCGGTCCACCGCAGCGCCGGCCGGCTGACGAGGCCGTTGAACAGCGCCGTCCCGACGAGCGGCGTCCGGACCAGCCCCCGCAGCAGCGGCCGCCGCGAAGCCGTCTCGGCGGTCGGGCAGACCAGCACCAGCCGGTCGAAGCCGGCCTCCTCGGCAGCCGTGGCGGCGAACGCGCCGGTGAGTCCCGACGCCACGCACGTCGCGTCGGCGGTCAGCGCGCCCGCTACCTCGGCGAGGAACGTCCGGTAGAACGACGGCGTGTACGACAGCGGCGGTCGCTCGGAGGCCCCGAACCCGGGCAGGTCCGGGACGACGACGTGGTACTCGTCGGACAGCGCCGGGAGGAGGTCGTGGAACTCCCGGCCCGAGGCCGCGAGACCGAGTCCGTGGGCCGCCAGCAGGTCCGGCGCGTCCGGGTCGCCCGCCTCGACGTAGCCGACGTCCATGCCGCGCCAGCGGTAGGTCCGTCGTGTGCCGACCGGTGGCGGCGACGGCTCGCCGGCCCGCGACGCGAGCGCCCGATTGAGTATCGCCGCACCACCGAGTCCCACCCCCGCGGCCGCGAGGAGTCTGCGGAGCCGCATGGCTCACAGGACGGCCGCTACGGCCTTATTTCTGCCGTAGGACGGCGGGTGTCGGCCGGCCGAGGTGTCACTCCGGGGATTCGTCGGTCGTGTCGGGGCGCTCGCGCTCCAGACAGTCCGCGATGGGGCCCACTATCTCGTCGGCGATGGTGTAGGGGTCGGTCTCGCGGGCCATCACCGCGTCCACCAGGGACTCTATGCCGCCCCTGGCCGCTATCTCGTCCTCCAACAGCGTCGCCGCGTCGTCCCGGAGGAGCGTGCGTATCTCCTCGGCGTAGCGGTCCCGGGTCGTCTCGACCAGCTGGCCGGACGACTCGAGGAACGCCCGGTGGTCGGCGAGCACGTCGAGCAGCTCCGCGACGCCCTCGCCGGTGGTGGCGACTGTCTCGACGACCGGGGGCGTCCATGTCTGCTCGCTCTCGCCATCGACTGCGCCAGGTTCGCCGTCCCCGGCCCCGCCCCCGTCGCCCCGTTCGCCACCACCGCTGTGACCGGGGCGGCCGCCGCCGTCCCGCATGCCCAGCATCTCCCGTAGCTGCTGGACCATCTGGTCGGCCCCCGGCTTGTCGGCCTTGTTGACGACGAACACGTCGCCGATCTCGAGGATGCCGGCCTTGAGCATCTGGACGTCGTCGCCGCTGCCGGGCTGGACGAGCACGGCGACGGTGTCGGCGGTCTCGACGACGGCCACCTCGTTCTGGCCCGCGCCCACCGTCTCGACTATCACCCGGTCCTTGCCGAAGGCGTCGAGCGCAGTCACGGCGTCGGTGGTCGCCGCCGAGAGGCCCCCGAGGTGGCCCCGGGCGCTCATCGACCGGACGAACACGTCCATGTCGGCGACGGTGCTCGCCATCCGGACGCGGTCGCCCAGCACCGCGCCGCCGGTGAACGGCGAGGAGGGGTCGACCGCGATGACGCCGACGGTCAGCCCGCGGTCGCGGTAGGCCTCGGCCATCTTGTCCACGAGCGTGGACTTGCCCGCGCCGGGGCTGCCGGTGACGCCGATTATCTCGGCGTTGCCGGTGTGGCCGTGCAGCGCGGAGACGAGGTCCCGGTAGCCGTCCTCGCGGTTCTCGATTATCGTGATAGCGCGCGCGAGCGCACGGTGCTCGCCGTCGAGCAGGCGCTCGACGAGGTCGTCGACGTCGGTCATCGGCGGGAGCCAGTGGGGTGAGTGGGCTCGCCGCCACCCCGTCGCGCGTCCGCGGCCCGCGGCCCCTCACCTCCCGTCGCGGCCGCGGTCGGTCGGCTCGAAGTCACGTCTCGGTGTTCCCTCTAGTGGGGTTTCACTCTAACGGAAGCGGGGTGGCCGGCAGGGGAGCATACGGCGGCCGTTCAGGGCGGGTCCGTCGCCTCTCGTCGCCGCACGACCCCGCCACCTTCTAACCCCGCCACCACCTACGCCCGGCCACGATGGCCACCGAGGACCCCGTCGCGCTCTCCCGCGGGCTGCTGGAGGCTGTCAGGGCGGGCAAAGCTACGAGCGGGGCCGAATCGGAGGTGACCGACCACGAAGCCACCCTCGCGAGCTACGACCCCGACACCCTCGCCGACGCGCTGGCGGCCGACGACCGCCGAACAGCGTTCTGGCTGAACGTCTACAACGCCGCCGTCCAGCTCGGCCTCGCCCGCGACGCCGACAGCTACGGGGGCAAGCGACGCTTCTTCGGGACCGAGCGGGTCGCCGTCGCGGGCCACGACCTCAGCCTCGACGACGTCGAGCACGGGATGCTCCGGCGCTCGCGCTGGAAGTGGGGCCTCGGCTACGTCCCGCATCCCTTCCCGGGCGACTTCGAGCGGGCGCTCCGCGTGGCCGAGCGGGACTACCGCGTCCACTTCGCGCTGAACTGCGGGGCCCGTAGCTGTCCGCCCATCGCCAGCTACGACCCCGAGGGGCTGGACCGGGGCCTCGACGCGGCGGCGGGCGGCTACCTGGAGAGCGAGGTGACCTTCAGTCAGGCCCGGCGCGTCGTCCGGGTGCCGCGACAGTGTCTCTGGTACCGCGGCGACTTCGGCGGCGGCAGTGGCATCCGGGCGATGCTCCGGCGGTACGGCCTGTTCGGCGAGGACGAGTCGCCGCGGATTCGATACCTGGAGTACGACTGGCGGCCCGAGCCGCGGGACTTCCG
>CAZPIG010000151.1:0-6659 GCA_964586205.1 uncultured Halobacteriales archaeon
CACCAGCATGAAACGTCGAACCCTGATACGGCGGATGGGGGCAGCCGGCGTCGCGACGACGGCCCTCGCCGGGCGGACCGCAGCCGAGTCCTCGGAGCTATCGCTCGGCGTCGACAGAGACATCGACGTGTCGTCGGTCTCCGGGCGCGTGCCCCTCGAACAGCTACTCGAATCCCAGGACCTCGCCCGCGTGCCGGACCGATTCGACCCCCAGGAGGTCACGATTCACGTAGACGAGGACGCGGACGACATCTCCCTGGATAGCTGCTGCGTGTACTGCTCCAAGTGGCCGAACGTCTGTGACTGCTCGTGCTGCACCCTCTCTCGGTGCGCGTGCCCGGACGAGTTCTGCTGACGAGCCCAGCCACGGACAGTCCGTGTGGGCCCGTCGCCGCGCGAGCGAGTCCACGACGACGTAGCACGGACGACGCCGGAACCGAACACTCTTGCCGCCCCCGGGCGACCCCACGCGGGTGCGACTGGTCCACGAGCCGGCCGGCGGGGACGGGGAGCCCACCGACGACGCTGTCGAGGTGGGGGCTCCCCACGACGAGGAGGAGCCAGCCAGCAGCGAGCCCCGAACCCTCGCCACCACCGTCGAGACGGCGGACACCTTCCTCGCGCGGGCGCGCGGGCTGATGCTCAGACGCTCGGTCCCCGAGGACTTCGCGCTCGTCTTCCGGTTCGACGGGGCGGCCACCCGCCGGGTCCACACGCTGTTCGTCGCGTTCCCGCTCGACGTGCTCTGGGTCGCCGACGGCACCGTCCGGCGCGTCGAGCGGCTGCACCCGTGGCGCGGCTACGGCGCGGCGCGCGCGGACACCCTCGTCGAGTTGCCGGCGGGCGGTGCGGCGGGGGTCGAACCCGGAGACCGGGTCCGCGTCGAGCGCGCGTAGGTCGGCAGTTCCTCGACGCGAACCGCGGCGGAACGGGCGCTGGTCGAACAGAGTTAGCGTTATGGCCCTCCAGTCCCTGCGGCCGCCCATGGCCGCCCCCGCCGACCGGACCTCGCGCATCCGCGAGTACTGGGAGTGGATAGCGGTGGCGCTGTTCCTGCTCGTCACGGTCGACATGATAACGACGGTGTACGCCGTGGCGGTCAACGGCCTCGCGGCCGAGGCCAACCCCCTCGTCCGGTGGGCCATCGCCCAGGGGATGGTCACCTTCGCGTTCGTGAACCTCGCGGCGGTCGTGCTGGTCGTGACGATGTTCTACGGCCTGACGGAGATGCTGCGCATCATGCCGTCGCCGTACGACCGCGTGGGCTTCGTCGTGGTCGAGGTGTGGCTCGGGCTGATGCTCGCCGCCGGCCTCGTCCTGTTCGCGAACAATCTGACCGCTATCTTCTTCGGCGTCAGTCTGCTGTAGGCCGGTCCGGCGGAGCCCGCCCGCCGGACCACGCGCCTGCACCGACACCGAGTGCGCGACGACAGCGCCGATTCCGGCAACCACGAGCGGGACGGGTAGCTTTAACCCCTCCAGAGCGGACCTGCGAACGTGTCCGGAGCCAGCGAGTCCCGCGTAGACATGACGACGGGCGCGATATCGCCCAAGCTGGTCCGCCTCGCGTGGCCGCTGGTCGCGGGGAACCTCGTCCAGACGTTCTACAACCTCGCCGACATGTTCTGGGTCGGCCGGGTCAGCGCGGAGGCCGTCGCCGCCGTCTCGCTGATGTTCCCGACGGCGTGGATGTTCATCTCGACGGCCATCGGGGTCACCGCGGCCGCGGTCGCGCTCGTCAGCCAGCACGTCGGCGCGGGCAACGACCGCGAGGCCGAGCGCTTCGTCGGCCAGACCGTCCTGCTCGCCGTCGCGGCGAGCCTCGTGCTCGCGACGGTGGGCTACCTCGTCCGCCACCCCCTCGTCTCGCTCATCGGTGCCGAGGGGCTCGTCTTCGACGAGGCGCTCGCCTACATCGAGGTCATCTTCCTCTCGCTGCCGTTCACCTTCCTCTTTTTCGCGTTCCGGGCGGTGCTGCGCGGCGCGGGCGACACCAAGACGGCGATGTGGCTCGTCGTGCTCTCGGCGGGCGTCAACGTCGTCATCGACCCCTTCTTCGTCCTCGGCTGGTGGGTGGTTCCGGAGATGGGCACCCGCGGCGCGGCCGTGGCCACCCTCGTCTCCCGCGTCCTCGCAGCCGCCGCGGGCCTGTACGTCCTGCTGAACGGCGGCTGGGGCATCCGGCTGCGGCCCCGGGACCTCGTCCCCGACCCCGACCGCCTGCGCCAGCTAGTCGACGTGGGCTACCCCGCCTCCGCCGACGGGCTGACCCGTAGCTTCGCGGCGGTCGCCTTCGCCGGCCTCGTCGCGCGGTTCGGCCCGGTCCCGACGGCCGCCTACGGCATCACGCTGCGGTACATGTCCGTCTCGTGGACCGTCTCCGGCGCGGTGGGCCAGGCCACCGCGACCGGCGTCGGCCAGAACCTCGGCGCGCGGACGCCCGAGCGGGCGAACGAGGTGACGTGGAAGGGCACCGCCGGCGCGATGGCCGTGCTCGCCGCGGCGTCGGCCGTGGTGCTGGCCGTCCCGGAGTTCGCGATGAGCATCTTCGTCGACGACGCCGCAGTCGTCGCGGAGGGGGCGAACGTCCTCTGGATAGTCGCGCCGTTCTGGGCCTTCATGGGCGGGCTGATGGTCGTCCAGGGGAGCTTCCGCGGTGCGGGCCAGACCCGCGTGGCGTTCGTGCTGTCGCTGCTGTCGCGGTGGGTGCTGCGCATCCCGGTGGCGTGGCTGCTGGCGTTCCACCTCGCGTGGGGCGCGGCCGGTCTCTGGTGGGCGCTGGCGGTCTCGGGCGCGGCCTCGTTCGTGGTCGGTGCAGTGTGGTGGCGTCGCGGCGGCTGGGAGGAGGGCGTGGTGAGCGACGAGGGCGTGGTGGACGAGGGAGAGGGTGCGGCGGGGGACGTGACGCCGGTCGGCGGCGTGGACGGCGACGGCACGGACGAGGCCGCGTTCGAGGACTGACGCGTCGTCGCCCGCGCTGCCGGATGGCCGACCCTTATCACGCCACCGCTCCCTCTTGCAGTCGATACGTGGCCGGGAGCGAGAAGCGTAGAGCAGTCAGCGGAGACGACACCCCCGACAGTGACGCCGAAGCCCCCGACAGTGACGCCGAAGTCCTGGACAGCGACGACGCGACCACTTCGCCCGCGGACCCCTCGGACGACGAGAACCACGACGTCCGCACCGTCGCGCTCGCGGTCATCGCGGGCGTGTTCTTCGGCGGCGTCGCCACGGGCGTCGCGTTCCCGACGCTGCCCCTGCTGGACGACCTGCTCGGGATGAGCGCCGTCGTCCTCGGGGTCGTCCTCTCGGCCAACCGCGTCGCCCGCCTCGTCACGAACGCGCCCGCCGGCAACGTCGTGGACCGCATCGGCACCCGCAAGCCGATGGTCGCAGGGCTGTTCGTCCAGGGGCTCGCGCCGTTCGGCTACGTCGTCGGCCTCCACGCCCCCACCACGACGCTCGCCACAGTCCCCGTGCTGGGCGAGGTGTCCGGCGCGGCCGCGGTCTTCCTCGCCGCGCGGACGTTCTGGGGGTTCGGCAGCGCGTTCGTCTTCGTCGGGGCGTTCGCCACTGTCACGCACGTCACGACCGACGACAACCGCGGGCGGTGGCTCGGCTACATGCGCGGCGGCCAGTCGCTCGGCTTCCCGACGGGGCTGGTGGTCGGCGGCGTCGTCTCGGACGTGTTCTCCGTCCAGGACGCGTTCCTGCTCGCGGGCGGCCTCGCGCTGCTGGCGGGCGTCGTCGCCGCCTCCGTCCTGCCAGACGTCGCGCCGCGGACGGGCAACCGCGCCCGCCTGCGCGACGTGCCCGCCATCGTGGCCCGCGAGCCCCGCGTGCTCCCGCTGGGGCTCGGGAACACGACCATTCGGTTCGTCTTCGGCGGCGTGCTGCTGGCGACGGTCGTGAAGTACGCGCGCGCCGAGGGCGTCGAGCTAGCCGCCCTCTCCGCGGCGGGCGTCAGCGGCGTCGTGCTCGCCGTGGGCGTGCTGACCTCCAGCGGCGCGACGGTCGTCAGCGGTCGCGTCTCGGACCGCCTCTCCAATCGGGTGCTGCTGACGGTCCCCGCGTTCCTCGCGATGGCCGGCGGCCTCGTGGTGCTCGCGGCCGTCCCGACGCTGCCGGGGCTGTTCGTCGCCACCGCGCTCGTCGGCCTCGGCACCGGCGGTTCGGGGCCGGTGCTGCTGGCCACGCTCGGCGACGTGACGCCCGGCGACGAGGTGGGGCGGATGGGCGGCGTCTACAACGTCCTCGGCGACGTCGGCCTCGGCGCGGGCCCGCTGCTCGCCATCCCGATGGTGGACGCGTGGTTCGGCTACGCGGCGACGTACCGCTTGACGGCTGTCGCGGTGGTGGCGACGCTGGTGGTCGTCGCGGTGCCGTTGCTCGGGTCGGAGCTGGATGTGGTGGAGTGAGGGCTCGGCAGACGAGCGAAGCGAGTCTGCCGGTGGGCGAGCCCGTCGGGGCTTCCGGCCGCCAAGCTGCAGTGCGGTCGCGTATCGGCCGCTCGTCTAAACACCGCCGTTCGCCTACGGCGCTTCGTTCGTCTCGATGGAGAACTCCGTGCGCGGATAGGCGACGCAGGTCAGGACGTAGCCCTCGTCGAGTTCGCCCTCCGAGAGCATCTCCTGGTCGTCGTGGACGACGAAGTCGTCGGCCGGGCCGTCGGGGATGTGCGCCGAACAGGACAGGCACTGGCCCTCGCGGCAGGCGTAGGGGAGGTCCCAGCCCTCGTCCTCGCCGGCCTCCAGTAGCGTCTCGTTGTTGGCGACGGGGACGGCCGCGTCCTCCTTGACCCAGTCGACGTCGAACTCCTCTATCTCGTCTTCGGGGATGTCGGCGGGGCTCGGCTCCTCGGCCTCCTCGGCCCCCTCGAGCTCGCCCTCCGCGCCGACCTCGCCGCCCGCCACCGCGCCCGCGGCGGTCGCGCCGGCCCCCATGGTCCGGATGGACGGCTCGGGGAAGTCCGTATCGGGGACGGTGGCGGCGCGGTGCTCGATGACGTCCTGGGTGATGTCCTGTCCCGGGGTCCACCCGGAGCCCCTCGCGAAGTGGAACACGACGGCGAAGAGGACGACCGTGCCACCGAGCAGTAGCCCCAGCGTGTTCACCATGCGCCGGGCTACGGAAGCGTGGTTTAACTGTATTTTGATTGCCGGCGCGACCCTCGCCGTCCGGACAGCCGTCGCGCCCCGCGACCGGAGCGCGCCGAGGGCTTCCAACCGCTAGCATCTAGTTCTTAGCCTGTGTACCAAGCCGGCGTCGGAGGAGGTGACTGGAGGACGCAGTGTTGCAGTGCGGTAGGTAACGCAGTGCGCTCGGTAAGGCGGACCTACCAATCACCCAAAAGACCCTTAACGGACGGTATCCCACCGGCAGATATGGCTGCGCTAGACGTCCAGCAACTCGGACTCGAGGTCGGTGGCGGTGCGGTCATCGGCGGCCTCATCGGCTTCGCCTTCAAGAAGGTCGCCAAGGCCATCGCCATCCTCGTCGGCCTCGAGCTCGCCCTGCTGAAGTTCCTCGAAACCCGACAGATCGTGCAGGTGGACTGGGAGCGCTTGACGGCGGGTCTCGTCGGCGTCGGCGAGACCGCCCAGAGCGCCGACCCGCCCTCGTGGGTCGTCAGCCTCCTGTCGACGCTGCCCGTCGGGGCCGGCTTCACCGGCGGCTTCCTGCTCGGCTTCCGGAAGGGATAGCGAGGAGCCCTCCCGCCGAAGGAGAGCCCTCCCACCGGCAGCCGGCTCCCGTTCGCGGAGTCGTCCGCACTGGCGGCCGCCGCTACTACACGTCGATTTCGTGCTACTGCACGTCGATCTCGTCCTCGTCCTTGACGATGCGCGTCTCGGCCTCGCCGCTGGTGACGTCGTTGACGTGGTCGTAGAAGTCGTTCTGCATCCCCGCCGGGAAGGTGAGCACCCCGATCCACGAGCCGTCGGCCTGCCACTCCTCGCTGTCGAGCTCCGCGAAGTCGCGTATCTTCGCCTGGGCGCTGCCCGCCTGCTCGGCCGGCACCCGGACGGCGACCGTCACGGTGTCGAAGCGGATGGGAATGACCGGCCGCAGGGCGTCTAGCGCGTCCTCGACCTGGGCTTCGACGGGCTCCATCGGGTCCACCTGGAAGCCCGCCTCCTCGAGGGCGCTGTCGATGCGGTCCGGCGGGTGGGGCGCGTCGTCCATCTGGGGGTTGACCGCGTTCCGGGCGATGCGGTTCACTAGCTGCTTGTGCTTGCGGTCCTGCATCTCCCGGCGCTGCTCGGCCGTGATCTGTATCTCGCCGCGCTCGATGACCTCCGGGATTATCTCCAGGGGGTCGGTGGTGCCGAAGACGTCCTCCAGGTCGTTCTCGGCGGGGCGGTCGCCCCGGCTGGCGTTCTCGAAGACGTCCTCGGCCGCGATGACGTCCTCGACGTCGCCCTCGAACTCGCCGCGCTTGATGGCGAGCGCGGCGTCCGGGTCCACCAGCACCTCGAACCGCGCCCCGTGTGACTCGAGGCGCGCCGTCACCGCTTCGTCGAGGGAAATCATGCGCGGAAGTAACGGGGCCCCGGTTAAAGGTATTTCCCGCCGTTACTCCTCGCCGCCCTCGGACTCCTCGCCCTCGTCGGCCAGCAGGTCCAGCTCGACGAGGAACTCCTCGACCTCGTCGTCGGTCA
>CAZPIG010000152.1:0-3557 GCA_964586205.1 uncultured Halobacteriales archaeon
ACCGCTTGAGCACCTCGCCCACCGTGTCGGCGTGGAACGTGGAGTAGGAGGTGTGACCCGTCGACATCACCTGGAACAGGTCCCGGCCCTCCTCGCCACGGACCTCGCCCATGACGATGTACTCGGGCCGCTGGCGCAGCGCGGCCTCCAGCAGGTCGAACTCGTCGACGTCGCCCTTGTCGTCGTCGGTGAACGAGGGCCGGGTGACGCTTGCGATCCAGTTGCGCTGGGGGAGCTCGACCTCCCGGGTGTCCTCGATGGACACTATCTTCGCGTTGGACGGGATGAACAGCGAGACGGCGTTCAGGCTCGTCGTCTTCCCGGAGGCCGTACCGCCGGCGAAGATGAGCGACTTGTTGTTCTCGATGCACAGCCAGAGGAACGCCATCTCGTCCAGGCTGAACGTCTTCCAGTTGATGAGGTCGATGGGGGTGTGCGGGACGTCCTTGAACTGGCGGATGGTGTAGTTGGTGCCGTGGTCGGACACCTCGTCGCCGAGGGTGAGCTGTGCGCGCGAGCCGTCCGGCAGCGTCGCGTCCACCTGGGGCTGGCGCTTGCTGATGCCCTTGCCGGACCGCTGGGCCAGCTTCACCACGAAGTCGTCTAGCTCGTCCCGGCCGTGGTAGATGTTGGAGATTATCTGCTCGTAGCCGCTGTGGTAGACGAACACGGGGGAGTCGTAGCCGTCGCAGGAGATGTCCTCGACGTTGATGTCGTGCTTGATGGGGTCGATGCGCTCGAAGCCGATGAAGTCCCGCTTGAGGTAGTAGAGCAGCTTCTCGACCTGGTACTCCGAGAGGACGTCCGCGTCGTCCTCGAGGACCGCGGGCTCGGGGCGCGTCTCGATGCCGTCTAGCTCGCCGTCGGTCTCCTCGCGCTCGCCGCCGCCGAACATGCCCAGCAACTGCTGGAAGAACCCCGGGGCGTCGGCGTCCGCGAGCAGGTCGTAGCGCTTCAGCAGGCGGTCGGTCTCCTCCTCGATGACCGTCTCGCGCTCGACGGCCTCCTCGACGGCGACGTCGTCGTCGGAGTACTTGATTGCGGTCCGGAGCTTTCCGGTGAGGAACTCCTTCAGGTCGCCCTCTATCTCGTTGAGGTACGGCTCGACGGCGTAGTACTTCTTCTCGTTTTCCTTCTGGGAGTGAAAGACGATGACGAAGGA
Source organism: uncultured Halobacteriales archaeon (assembly GCA_964586205.1). Lineage (GTDB taxonomy): Archaea > Halobacteriota > Halobacteria > Halobacteriales > CAZPIG01 > CAZPIG01. Next base: position 1,163 of record CAZPIG010000152.1, read on the forward strand.
GTACGGCTCGTTCACCCAGTAGCGCTCCTCCTCGACGAAGTGGGTCTTCTTGCCGAACGGGACCGCCTTCTCTAAGTCGTAGCGATTGACGACGGTCGTGTGGCCCTCCTCGGTCGAGAAGAAGTCGTCCTCGTCCAACTCCTCGTTGACGTCAACCGTCCGCTCGTCGACCACGTCGGCGAGGTGCTCGCCGATGCCGCCGGCGTTGGCGACCACGCCCTCCGTGTTCGCGGGGTGGAAGCCGAGGTGCTCCTCGGGGTCGAAGTCGTCCTCGCCGCCCGGGGGATTGCCGTCGCTGTCGTAGTAGTACTCGCGCTTGTAGTGCTCCCAGGTGTAGGTCCCCTTGTACACCGGCGTCTTCTCGGGGTCGAGCAGGTGGTCGACCGTGTCGTACAGCGTCTCGGCCCGCGCGGCGGGCCCCTCGGTGATCCAGTCGCCGAGGTCGTCGGGGTGGACCGGGAGGTACTGCTCGGGCCTGAAGGCGACCCGCTCCCACGCCGGTCCGCTCGGCGTCCCGCCGCCACCGCCCAGCAGGCCTCCCGACCCGTCGAGGTCCTCGTAGAGCGCCGGCACGTCGTCGCTGTATCCGAACTCGTGCATGAACTCGCGCCACGTGTACTCCCCGACGCGCGCCGGGTCGGCGTCGGGCCCCCCGCCGTCGTCCTCGCCGTCTAGATGTCCGGAATCGGACTGGTCGACCTCGTCGATAGCCATTGAATCGTCATTAGGGGAGGCCTTCAAAAAAGCTTGCCCCACTAAGCCGGTATTAATCCCGCTTAATGGCCGCGCGCCGCCGGAAACGCCGATTCACCGCCGTCAGCGAGGCGACAGAATCGGGCGTGCGCCGACAATCCCGCCGGGGTTTTCTCGCTACGGCGACGGTGGACGTATCAGAATCCGGAGTGTGGCCCTCTGGAGTGTGGCTCTCTGGAGTGTAGACTAGGCGAACTGTCGGCGTGGCGGGGTTCGAACTACGTGGAGACGGTCCTGCTCACTACACTCCGCTCCCTGCGGTCGCTCCGCTCCGTTGCGCGGGCTGCGTCTCCCCTCGTTCGAACCCCGGACCCGTCGGCCGCTCACGGAGCGGCGCTCGCTTCGCTCGCGCCGCTCGGTTCGCGACACGACGGGCGTGGCGGGGTTCGAACCCGCGACCTGAAGGTTAGGAACCTCCCGCCCTGTCCACTGGGCCACACGCCCTCGGCGACGATAGCGCGGGGGCGTGGAAAACGGTTTCCGTTACTCGTCGGCCGACTCGGTCGCTTCCTCGGTCTCCGACTCCGCAGTGTCGGCCGTGGCCTCCTGGGTCTGGGCCGTCGTCTCCGCGGTGGTCGTCCCGCTCGTTCGCATGTCCTGGAGTTCCTGCTCGACCTCCTCGCGACCCTTCTTGAACTCGCCCATCGCCTCGCCTGTCGAGCGCGCTAGCTTCGGTATCTTGTTGGCCCCGAACAGCAGTATCGCGATGAGCAGGATGACGCCGAGTTCCATCCCGCCCGGCATGCCCGGGAACAGTGGCACGATCGGAGTTGCCATCTCTACCTGTTCGTATCGGGGTCGTAGTTATAGGCTTTTTGCTCGCCCGGGCAGGCCGGCCGTCCTGCGGTTCCTCTCCGCACCCCGCCAGCATGGTTGAATCGACGAAGCGGAAGTATCTTTTGGCGGTCGTCCGAACGACCGGACGCTATGGTCGACGAAGGCGACACCGCTCCCGACTTCACCGCACCGATAGCCGACGGCGACGTATCGGAGTTCGCACTCTCCGAGGCCCTCGGCGACGGCCCCGTCGTGCTCGCGTTCTTCCCGGGCGCGTTCACGGGCGTCTGCACCACCGAGATGTGCACCTTCCACGACCGGATGTCGGCGTTCGACGACGTGGACGCGACCGTCTACGGCGTCAGCGTCGACACCCCGTTCTCGCTCGCGGAGTGGCGCGACCAGGAGGACCTAAACTTCGGACTCGTCTCGGACCACGACAAGGAGATCATCGACGAGTACGGCGTCCGCACGGACTTCGCGGACCTCGGCTACTACGGCGTCGCCGAGCGCGCGGTCTTCGTCGTCGACGAGGACGGCACGGTCACCTACAAGTGGGTCGGCGACAACCCCGGCGTCCAGCCCGACTACGACGAGGTCGAGGCCGCCGCCGAAGCCGCGGTCTGACGCCCCGGTCGCCACGCTCCAGCCCCCGCTCCACACCGGCACCCCGTTTCGCGCCAGCCGTCGCGCTCCGCGCTCGCTGCCCCTCCTCCGCGCCTGCCGCTCCAGCTCTGTGCACGCCACCTCCGTTCTGCGCCTGCCGCTCCAGTTCCACGTCAGCCCCCGCTCCGCACCCCGCACCAGCTTCGCGCTCGCTGCCTCTCCTCCGCGCCAGCAGCCGCGCTCCGCGCTCGCCGCTCCA
>CAZPIG010000152.1:3657-6632 GCA_964586205.1 uncultured Halobacteriales archaeon
CGCGCTCGCTGCCTCTCCTCCGCGCCAGCAGCCGCGCTCCGCGCTCGCCGCTCCAACCCCGCGTCAGCCCCCCGCTCGGCACCCCACGCCGGCGACCTCGCTCCGTGGCGGCCTCGTCCCGAGCGCGCGGCGTAGGACGGTCCTTCGCGGGTATCGGCCACTGACAGGGGCGAGAGCGACCAGCAGCGGCGGCTGAGGCCGAGCCTAGAGTCCGTCCCGGTCGCACGCCGACCCGGTCCCCGAGGGCCGACAAGCTCACGATTACCTACTTTTATATAATGTCGTGTTGTGGGTACGAACTGTATCGTACCGGACCGTGACGCATCTGGTTTCGATGGATACGACGCCGGAGGGGGACCGAGCCGTAGACGAGGTGCGCTGGAGACAGCCACGGAGCGACAACCGGGGGACAGCGAGTTCGGGAGCGGTTAATCAGTATGCAGGCGGCGACAAAAGCGCGTGACGAACACGCATGACGTCTGGTAACGTGGACGTACAGCAAGCGGAATCAGCGTCCGAGTCGGGAGCGACGGCAGAGGAATCGAACGGGGGAGCCGACGCGGACCGAGCGACGCGGCTCTCGCTCGACGTGATATTCGAGATACTGAAGAACGGGCGCAGGCGGGCCGTCCTCGAATACCTCATGGAGACCGGCGAGTCCGTATCGCTCGGCGACCTCGCCGAGCACGTCGCCGCCCGCGAGAACGACAAGCCGGTGAGCGCGCTCACGTCGGGCGAGCGCAAGCGGGTGTACGTGGGGCTCTACCAGTGCCACCTGCCCAAAATGGACGACGCCGGCATCGTGGAGTTCGAGCGCAACCGGGGCCACATCGCGCTCGGCGAGAACGCCGACCAGCTAGAGGAGTACCTCGGCGGCGCGGACGAGCGCCCGCTGCCGTGGCACCGCTACTACCTCGCCATCGCGAGCGCCGGGGCGGTCCTGCTCGCGGCGTCGGCCGTGGCCCAGTTCCCCTTCGAGGGGATGGTCGGGGCAGCCGTCGTCGGTGCGCTGCTGGTCTGCTCGAGCGCGCACACCTACGCGCGGCGGGACGACGAGGACGACGAATAGCCGCGACCTCTTTGCTGCGCGCGAGGGGGCGCTCCGGGCGGCGCGCGTTGGCTCGCGGCGTCGCCGCTCGCCTTCCGGCGGCGCTCACTACGTTCGCGCCGCCCATCGCGCGCCGAAAAAGCTCGAGCAAAGATTGGCGCGTACCGGCAGCCGAACCGATGGCGTGTACTGGCAGCCGACACAGGAGATTCGTGTCGGCAAGCACGGTACGCCGATTTTTGGTCCAGCTTTTTCGCGGCGGGCGCTCGGGCCCGCCGCGCAAAAATGTGGTCGTGTAGTGGCATCCTACGCCCGTAGGGGGCTTGTGAGGACGTCACAACTACGCTATAACAAAGGCCGCCCCCGGCGTTGGACTGTCCACGCCACCCCCGGAGACGGGACCACGGTGGGGGAATCCAGATGTCAGACTTAACGTACGGTAAGCCGAGCGTCACGGCGCGCGGCGCGACCGCGGTCGGTGGGGTGTGACCGTGTGCGGCATCATCGCCCGGGTCGGCGGCGGGACGGTCCTCGATGACCTGCTGGTCGGCCTCGAGAACCTCGAGTACCGCGGCTACGACTCGGCCGGCGTCGCCGTCGGGAACGGCGACGGCGTCCACGTCGAGAAGCGCGAGGGCGAGATATCCGACCTCCGCGGGGCGCTCGCCGCGGCGACCGACGAGGGGCGGGTCGGCATCGGCCACACCCGCTGGAGCACCCACGGGCCGCCGTCGGACGCGAACGCCCACCCGCACACCGACTGCCGCGGCCGCGTGGCCGTGGTCCACAACGGCATCGTCGAGAACTACGACGACCTGCGCGAGCGCCTGCGCGAGCGGGGTCACACCTTCACCAGCGTGACCGACACCGAGGTCGTCCCGCACCTCGTCGAGGAGCAGCTAGCCCACGGCGCGGACCCGGCGACGGCCTTCCGGCTGGCGGTCGAGCGCCTCGAGGGGAGCTACGCGGTCGCCATGCTGCACGCCGACAGCGAGACCGTGTTCGCCACCCGCCAGGACTCGCCGCTCGTAGTCGGCGTCGCCGACGACGGCTACTTCCTCGCCAGCGACGTGCCGGCCTTCCTAGAGCACACCGACCGGGTCGCCTACCTCGAGGACGGCGACGTCGTCGAGGTGACCCGCGACGGCTTCTCGGTGACCGACGCCGACGGCGCGGCGGTCGACCGCACGGTCGAGACGGTCGACTGGGTCGCCGAGGACGCGGAGAAGAGCGGCTACGACCACTACATGCTGAAGGAGATACACGAACAGCCCACCGCGCTGGCGCGCACCGTCAGCGGCCGCTTCGATGCCGAGACGGGCGCGGTCGACCTCGAGACCGTCCCCCCGGGGACCTTCGCGGACGTCGAGCGGGTCCACCTGCTCGCCTGCGGCACCTCCTACCACGCCGCGCTGTACGCCCGGCACCTCCTCGCGCGCCGGGGCGTGCCGGCGGTCGCCTACCGCGCCGGCGAGTACGCGACCGACCCCGCACCGGCCGACGCGGGGACCCTCGCCGTCGCGGTGACCCAGAGCGGCGAGACGGCGGACACGCTGGCCTCGCTCCGGCGCGCCTCGCGGGCCGGCGCGCGCACGCTGGCGGTGACCAACGTCGTCGGCTCGACGGCCGCCCGCGAGTGCGACGACGCGCTGTTCATCCGCGCCGGCCCCGAGATCGGCGTCGCGGCGACGAAGACGTTCTCCTCGCAGGTCGCCACCCTCGGGCTCCTGGCCGAGCGGCTCCGCGAGGACGCCGGCGACGGCGACCGGCCGGACGAGGAATTCCTCCGCGGGCTCGAGCGGCTGCCGGACGCCGTCGAGACCGTCCTCGAGGGCGACCGCAGCGAGTCGGTCGCCGACGCGTACGCGGGCATGGAGTCGTACTTCTTCGTCGGCCGCGGCGTCGGCTACCCCGTCGCGCTGGAGGG
>CAZPIG010000153.1:0-4444 GCA_964586205.1 uncultured Halobacteriales archaeon
TACGTGGACCTCTACGAGGACCTCGCCGCGCCCGTCCGCGAGACCAGCGTGGTGGCGGGCGGGCTGAACACGAGCGGCATCGGGCACGACGCGGACGCGCGTGCGGCCGTGGAGGAGTACGGGGCCGCCATCGGCGCGCCCGCATCCGACCCCGTGCGGTTCGGCGCGGAGGATATGGTTGACGCCGTGCTGGAGGGGATTCGATGAGTGACTTCCGTTTCGGCCTGAGCGTCAATCCACCGCCGGGTGGGACCCCGAAAGGGGCGACGCGCTCGGCGAACCCGGGCGACGCAAGCACTGCAGCGACCGAAGGGAGCGAAGCGCGCAGCGAGCGCGAGGTCCGAGCGAAGCGAGGACCTCGTTCGCGCGAGCGGGGAGCGAAGCGACCCGCGAGCGCCCCGGGAGCCGAGCACGTCGGGGCTTTCGAGCGTCGAGACACTGCAAGAGCGCCGTTTGGCACCATCTCTGAAAACTGCCGGTACAGTGGGGGACGATGAGATGACCCTCCAAACCTCCTTCGAGCGCCTCGAACTCGACCTCGAGTTCCCCTTCACCATCGCGCGCGGGACGACGGAGACGACCGAAGTGGTCGTGGTACGGATAGAGGATGACGACGACCACGTCGGCGTCGGCGGCGCGGGGCCGTCCAGCCACTACGGCGAGACCGCCGACACCGTCGCGGCGGTGCTGCCGGACCTCCTTGCGGTCGTCGAGGACGTGGACGACCCCCACCAGCTACAGCGAATCGAGCGCCGGATGGCCGAGACGGTCGGGCGCAACCCCGCGGCGCGGTGTGCGGTCTCCATCGCACTGCACGACCTCGCGGCGAAGCGCGTGGACCACCCGCTGTACCGCTACTGGGGGCTCGACCCCGACGAGTCGGTGACCACCTCCTACACCATCGGCATCGACGACCCCGAGCGGATGGCCGAGAAGACGGAGACGGCCCGCGAGCGCGGCTACGACCTGCTGAAGGTGAAGCTCGGCACCGACCGCGACCTCGCGATGCTCGAGGCGGTCCGGGAGGCCCACCCCGAGGCGACGATTCGCGTGGACGCCAACGAGGCGTGGAGCCCCCGCGAGGCCGTCCGGAAGATAGCCGAGCTAGCGGACCACGGCGTGGAGTTCGTCGAGCAGCCCGTTCCGGCCGGCGACCCCGAGGGGCTGCGGTTCGTCTACGAGCGGTCGGCGCTGCCCATCGCCGCCGACGAGTCCTGTCTCACGCTCGCGGACGTGCCACGCGTCGCCGACCGGTGCGACATCGCCAATCTGAAGCTGATGAAGTGCGGCGGCCTGCGGGAGGCCCGGCGGATGATAGCGGCGGCGCGCGCCCACGGGCTGGAGGTGATGCTGGGCTGTATGAGCGAGTCGAACGCCTCCATCGCGGCGGGCTGTCACCTCGCGCCGCTGCTGGACTACGCGGACCTCGACGGCTCGCTGCTGCTGGCCGACGACCCCTTCGACGGCGTGCCGCTGCCCGGCGGCGAGATAGCGCTGGGCGAGGTCGAGCGGCCGGGGACGGGCGCGGTCGAGCGGTGACCCGACGCCGGGAGAGTGGTAACCCCACCGTTCCCGCTCGCCCGCAGACTAACGCCTGCATTACGAAGTGTCGCGTCGGGGTACTGGGTGGGACCGGATGACGCCCACACAATTGTCGCTCGGCGACGTGGTACCGAGCGACCCGCTCGTGGCAGTGGAGTCGGTGCTCGCGCCGCTACAGATACTCGACAGCGACCTCCTCTACCTCGCGGTCGTCTTCTTCGTGCTCGCGCTGGGGGCGGCGCTGGTGGGGGCCCGCGGCATCGCCGGTATCAGCATGGAGATAGCCCGCATCCTCGTGATCGTCTTCCTCGTGCTCGCCGTCGTGGCGCTGCTGCTGTAACTCCCGTTGCGACCTCGAAGCCGGAGTACGCAGTCGCGTTCGAGTACGCGCCGTGGACGACGGCCCGAAACCCCACGTTCATTCGGTTGTTTCGGGATCGGCGACGTGTTAGACCTACTCTGCACGTCTGGAGACGAGGGACAACACACTTGTTAACGTATGACGTAGTTAAATTCGGGGTGAACAAAAATACTGGCAGTCGTACATACGTAGTCGATACGACGAGAACAGGATCGGTTCGATGGATTCGAACCGGGAGCGACCAACACTCGAAATCAATATTCCGGCCGAAAAGCATGAAAGCATATTCCGCAGTCCTCGTGACACGGGACTATTCACCCGACGACGACCACGTCTTTCTCTACTTCGACGATTGGGAGGACGGCGAGGTAGAGCGGAACGCTCACGAGGAGGGGAGTCCGAACGTAGCAAGTATCGGCGGATCGGTCCAGGTGGGTGGGACGGGGGTGTTCGATAGTCCACCAGCACACATCGTTCATCTGAGAGAAGCCACACTCGAGGACAAGGGGCGCGGGAGTAGCGAAATAGACAACTGGAACATCAACTCGAGGGTCGACCGGGACGGCCCGTCGTCGGACTACATCCACATAGCGTGGGAAACTCCCGAACGCCGGTCCAAGGTGGAAGAGATCGGGGTCCTCGTAATAGGGGAGTGAACCCATCCGTCTGGGATTTTTCGGCTGTCGGGCAGTGATTTTCCGTCGAACTCCGGTCGCCGATTCCGCGACGATTCGATACGGTCTCTCGGTGTCGGCTAGGCGTGAGAACGATTCTACGCTCCCGAGAGCAGGGGCGGCCGTGAGCACCTCGACTGGCTCGAACCGATGGCGCTGAATGTCGACGGGGCCGCGGAGGCGGCCCGCATCGACGCCGAGCTCCACGACGCTGGCGAGCCCATCGGGGCGCTCGACACGCTCGTCGCGGGCGTCGTCCGCGAGGCCGGCGGCATCGTGGTGACCCACGACGACCACTTCGAGCGTGTGGACGACCGCGACGTGGTCCGGTACGACGAGTGGCGCGGCCGACTCGCCCCGCTCTCCCCTCGATGCTGTCCGTTCTACATGTACATCCGGTCCTCGGGGTAGTCCCGGCTACCCCTCGCGCCCTCGCCCTCGCCGAGCGCCTGCATCCGCTGGGTCAGCTCCTCGTAGTAGTCCCGGAGCTCCCGGGCCTGGGCCCGTAGCTCCGCCTCGGGGACGTCGAAGCCGTAGACCGATTGCAGCGCGTCCAGCAGCCGGAGCGCCGCTTCGAGGTCCGGTCCCGGTGCGTGGACGGGCGTGGCGTACACGCCGACCGGCGGCACCGTCCCGTCGAGCCCCCGGCTCACCAGCTCCCCGACGACCCCGTCGAGGACGCCGCCGGCGAGCGGCCGGAGGTCGGCGTCGGCGAGGGCGCGCTCGCGGTACGCCTCCGTGGCGACCGTGAAGACGGCGTGCTCGTCGGGGCCGTGCGGGAAGGGAACGCCGTACGGCACGACGACCTCCTCGACGCCCGCGTCGGCGGCCCAGTCCGCGAGGCCGTCGACGAACGCCTCGGCGGCCCAGACGGGGACGAACACCTCGCTCACCAGCGCCGACAGCGGGGGGTCGTCGCCCGCGTAGACGCGCATCGGGTACCGCGGGACGCCCTCGGCGAAGGGCGTGACGTCCGGGAGCGCCCGGGTGGCCACGTGGCCCACCTCCTCGTAGCCGGCGTGGCGGACGAGGTAGTCCGTCGCCGTCAGCCCGGCCATCCCGGGGTGGGCGATGCCGACCACCAGCGCGTCGGGGAGGTCGGCGTCCGGGGCGACCTGGACCTCGAATGCCGGTTCGGTTGCCATGGACGGACCTACGACCGCCGGGCGCATAACTCCGGGCGGTCGGGGGACGCTGCACGACCCTCCGCGTTCGGAGACGGTGTCGGAAGGGCCCTCCCGTCGCGCTCCGTGACGCTCCGTTCGGCCGCGGCCGCTCCGCTCTCCGGTCGCGCCCCGCCTCACTCCCACTCGCCGGCCCTGTCGGCGGCGACCAGCACGAACGGCCCGATGGCGAGGGTCCGCTTCGCCATGGTGGCGATGCGGAGGATGTACGACAGCAGGGTGACGAAGGGCAGGATGGCCACCGTCGCGGCGGCGCTGACCACCCAGACGACGTTCGACACGCCGAGCGAGGTGCCGGGGACGACTCCCGCGTCGAGGTACAGGACCGCGGCCGTCGTGACCGCCAGCGCCGGGATGGCGACGTACAGCATCGACCGCGAGAGGTTGGCTAGCTCCCACCTGAAGTAGAGCGTCTTGAAGTGCTCGCGGGCCGTCCCGAACAGCTCCAGGGCCAGCGCCACGTCGTCGAGCGCCTCGCCCGTCCCCCCGTCGACCTCGTGGGTCGCCCGGATGCGGCGGACCTCGTGGAGGGGCCACGAGTAGTCGAGCACGAGGACGGCCGACAGCACGTCGAAGGTGCCGAACTGCGCTCTCTGGAGGGAGTCGCTCACGGCCCGCGTGCGGACGACGAGGCCGTCGGTCAGTGACTGGATGTCCTCGGCGAGGTCGGCGTCGTCTGGTTC
>CAZPIG010000153.1:4544-6596 GCA_964586205.1 uncultured Halobacteriales archaeon
CGTCTGGACCGTCCTGCTCAGCGTCCGCGCTCGCTCCTCGATGGCGTCCGCGAGGACGCGCATGAACCCCGCGGGTGCGGACGGGCTCGCGGGCGACTCGATGACGTCCTCGACCTCCTGGCGGAACTCGATGGCCTCGGTCATGCGCTCGCGCTGGTCGCCGACGTCCCCGAGCTCCTCGGAGAGCACTATCTGGTTGATGGTCAGCGTCAGCGTGACGCCGGTGATGACGGCCGCGACCAGCGACTGGAACAGCGTGTCGACCGGGTCGGTGCTGGTCATCGTCGCCCGGAGCGGGGACGGGTCGACGGTCCCGAGCGCGACCATCAAGACGAAGAACCCGCCCGTCAGGATGGCGGTGACGACCCACCGGTCGGCGTCGAGCAGCACCCACTCCCACAGCCGCCGAGCGGACCCGTTGTCGTCCAGTGGATTGTCGCCGTGGTCGGGCGGGTCGTAGTCGCCGCCGTCCGGCGCGGTGTCGCCGCTCCCGTCCGTCGAGGCGTCGCCTTCACCGTCCTCGGGGTCGCCGCTCCCGTCCGCCGAGTCGCCGTCCCGGTCGGGCGGTCCCCCGTCCGGTTGGCGGCCCCCGTCCCGGTCGTCGGCCATGTGGACTGTTATACGGCGTCCGCGCCCGAAAAGTCTCCGCAGGCGGTGGTCGGACTGTTCGTCTCCACCGGCTCCGGTGTCTTGAAGGCCCCGTCGTCGTTCGACTACTACTGTCGAGATGGGTCGTCCGACCGAGTACTCCGTGGACGACGTGGTCGAGTGCTTCGAGCCGTGCTCGGAGCCGCTGACTGCGGCGGAAGTGGCCGACGTGCTCGGCTGCGCGCGCTCGACCGCCCACGAGAAGCTGACGCTCGCGGTCGAGCACGGGCGGCTCCGGTCGAAGAAGCCGAATCCGACGACCCGTATCTACTGGCGGGAGGAGTAGTCCAGGCGTGGCCGCTGTTCACCGCCTCATCCGCTGCTACTGACGTCGTGACCTCGACTCACTCGGGCGTCTCCTCGCTCTGAATCTCCTCTAGCTCCTCCTCGACGGCCGTCTCGTCGACGTCGGCGGTCGTCTCGTCGGCCTCGGCCTCGCCGTCGTCTATCTCGGCCTGCAGCGTGTCCAGCTCGGCCTCTATCTCGCGCTCGGCGCGGCCCTCGTCGAGCTGCTGGTCGATGGCGTCCCGGTCGCTCATCGCGCTGTCGAGGACGCCCGCACCCTCCAGTTCGTCCATCGCGGCCGCGCGGGCCTCCATCTCCTCGGTCCGCTCCTCGGCGCGCTCGATGGCCCGGCCCACGTCGGCCATCTCGTCGCCGGCCCCGGTCAGCGCCTCGCTGACGCGCGCGCTGGCCTCGGCGGCCTCGTACTGGGCCTTCATCGTCTCCTTCTTCGTGCGGAACTCCTCGATGCGGCGCTCCAGCTCGTTCTTCTTCTCCACCAACTGGTCCTCGTTGGCCTGCAGCTCCTGTATCTGGGTTTCGAGGTCCTCTATCTGCTGCATCTTCGCCTGCTTCTTCTCCAACGCGCGCCGCGCGAGGTCCTCGCGGTCCTGGCGGACGGCCTCGCGGGCCTGCTCGTTGTGGCGCTCGACGTTCTCCTGGAGGCGGTCGCGCTGGAGCTCGAGGCGCTTCTTCTGGGTGGTCAGGTCGGCGATTCCCTCCTTGACCTGCTGTAGCTCGTCCTGCATCTGCTCGTAGGAGTAGTCCAGAGTGTCGGACGGGTCCTCCGCGCGACTTATCACCGCGTTGAGCTTCGACCGGACGACGTACGACAGGCGCGAGAGCACTCCCATATGCAGGCCCTTGGTGACCGCGGCCTTAAAACCACGCCGTTATGCGGGGGCCGAGGGGGCGGGGAGGTCCCATCACGAGTCACGTCGGCTCCCGCCGAGAAGGCAGGGACCCACCCTCTCGGTGCTCGTCCGGGGGCAAGTGACGGCTCGTGGACCGGGACCGCACGAGGGGAGCTAACCACGCACCTAGGATAAAGCCGCTCGGGGCCCTCGATAGCACGGGGTGGGTGGATGACCGACGACGCCTCCGAGACTGACGACTTCGAGG
>CAZPIG010000154.1:0-6492 GCA_964586205.1 uncultured Halobacteriales archaeon
CCTGCCCACCCTTCTCCACGTCCACGTCCTCGAACCGAACGTCCCGCTCCGTCACGTCCACCGTCATCTCCCCGACCTCCTCTATCTCCGCCTCAATCAAGTCCCCATCGGACAGCGCACTCACACCCTCGGGCGTCCCCGTCGTGATCACGTCCCCGACCTCCAACGTCGTCCCAATCGAAGCGTACTGCACCACGTCCGCGCACGTGTACACCATGTCGCTCGTCGACTCCTGCTGCCGCGTCTCGCCGTTCAACTGCAACTCCATCTCCAGGTCCTGCGGGTCGCCGACCTCGTCCGGCGTCGCCACACAGGGCCCGACCACCGTGAACGTATCGTAGGACTTCCGGTTCGAGCGGTCCTGGTCGCCGCGCACCGAGATGTCCAGCAGAATCGTGTACCCGAAGATGTGGTCCCACGCCTCCTCGGCGGAGACGTCCTTCACGTCGTCGCCCATCACGAACGCTAGCTCGACCTCGTGGTCCACGCGGCGGTCCGAGAACGGTAGCTCGACGCCGTGGTCCGGCCCGACGACGCTGGAGGGGGCCTTCAGGAAGTAGCCCTTGTCCTCGATGGAGAACCACTCGTCGGTGGTGATGTCCCGGTCGGCCAGCGCCTCCTCGATGTGGTTCTCGTAGTTCAGCGGCGCGGCGACGACCTTGCCCGGCCGCCGGACCGGCGCGCGGACCGTGACCTCGCTCCGCTCGTAGTCGGCCTCGGCGTCGGCGTATTCGCTCGCGTCGTAGTCTTCCCGGACGTACTCCACCAGCGGCTCGTCGGTGCCGAGGCCGAGGCGGTCGGTCAGGTCCACGATGCCCTCGCCGTCGTCTGCGAGCAGTCCCAGCCGTCCCTCGTCGAAGCGGACGAATCTCATGGGTGCTCCTGGTCGGGATGGCTGTATAAATCGTGTCGTTCTGGGTAGAGAGTGTTTAGGAATGCTCGTGACCGGCCCGTAATCCACTGTACGGGCGGGGCTCCGAAAGGGGCGGGCCGCTCGACCCGGCCCCGGCGACGGTGAGCCGAACGCAGTGAGGCGAACGACGGAAGACGCAGCCCGCGCAGCCGAGCGGAGCGAGGCGAGCAGGACCGGCTTCCGGAACAAGGACCGCAACCGAGTGAGCGAAGCGAACGAGGTGAGGACCGCAGCGAGCGCGAGGCCCGAGCGGAGCGAGGGCCGCAGTCGCGCGAACGGGGAGCGAAGCGACCCGTGAGCGCCGCGGCCGGTCGAGCGGCCCGGGGCTTTCGCGGTCACAGCAATAGTCCGAGATAGACGATGCCGAAATCCAAAAACGACGACGAATCAGGGTGGTCTACGAACCCCCAGCCCACCACCTAGAACGGATAGTCGCGCCGCTCGTGCTGCAGCGACACCCACCGCTCCTCCGTCAACTCCCGCATGATGGCCTCGCCGTTGTACCGGCCCATCCCGGAGTTCTTCACGCCGCCGAACGGGATGTGCGGCTCGTCGTTGATGGGCTGGTCGTTGACGTGGACCATCCCGGCCTCCATCCGGTCGGCGACGCGCTTCGCGCGCCCGAGGTCCGTCGAGAACACCGACCCGGTCAGCCCCAGGTCGGTGTCGTTGGCCAGTTCGACGGCCTCGTCCTCGTCGGAGAACGGGATGACGGGCGCGATTGGCCCGAAGTGCTCGTTGCAGGAGACGGTCATGTCGTTGGTGACGCCGCGCAGGACCGTCGGTTCGACGAACAGGTCCTCGTGGCCGCCGCCGGCGACTATCTCCGCCCCGTCGGCCACGCTCTCCTCGACGTACTCGACCATCGCGTCGCGCTGTTGCTCGTTGATGATGGGCCCAACGTCCGCGCCCTCGGCAGGGTCGCCGACCTCCAACTCCTCCGTCCGCGCGGCGAGGCGCTCGACGTACTCGTCGTACAGCGACTCGTGGACGAGGTGACGGTTGATGGAGATGCAGATCTGGCCCTGGTGGAAGAACGACCCGAAGACGGCTGCGTCGACCGCGAGGTCGAGGTCCGCGTTGTCGAGCACTATCTGGGGATTGTTGCCGCCGAGCTCTAAGGCCGGCAGCGCGAGGTTCTGGGCGGCGTTCTGGGCGACGAGCTTCCCGACCTCCGAGGAGCCCGTGAACGAGACCACGTCGTTGTCGGGGTGGGAGGCGACGGCGTCGCCCGGGTCCGCGCCGCCGGTGACGACGTTCAGCACGCCGTCGGGGAGGCCCGCGGCCTCGAACACCTTCGCGAGCGCGAGCCCGCCGGCGATGGGCGTCTCGGGCGCGGGCTTCAGGACCACCGCGTTGCCGAGCGCGATGGCGGGCGCGACGGCGCGCATCGAGAGGTGGTAAGGGACGTTCCACGGCGTGATGACGCCGACGACGCCCACGGGCTCGCGGTGGACCTCGTTCTCCCGGCCCGGAATGACGGAGTTGGCGTGGGTCCCCTGGGCCCGCGTCGGGAAGCCCGCCGCCTCGGCCATCATGCCCGGCGCGAGCACCTCGAGCTCGACGTGGGCCTTCCCGTGGGTGCTGCCGCCCTCGGCGACGAGGACCTCGGCTAGCTCGTCGTGGTGCTCCTCGGTTATCTGCATCGCGGCCTGGACGACTCCCGCCCGCTCCTGGGGCGGCTGGGCGGCCCACTCCGGCTGGGCGGCGACGGCCGCCTCGTAGGCCGCGTCTACGTCCTCGGGCGTCCCGGCGGGGACGGTCGCGACGGTCTCGCGGGTCGCGGGGTTCTCCACGTCGAGGGAGCCGCTGGAGCCGTCGCGCCACTCGCCGTCGATGTAGACGCTGTTCCAGTCGGCGTCGATGCCGAACGGCGTGGCCGCAGTCTCCTGTGCCATGCGGTCACAGTCGCGAAACGGGCTATTCAATCCTCGGGACGGTGATGCTGCTGCCGGTGGCCGTATCGGCGTCCGTGGCCCCGGGTACCACCGATTCCGGGCCGTCGCCGGAAGGGCGTCAACGTTAGCTTCGACAAGTGCGCCAAACCACCGTCGGGCGGGACTGAAAGGGGCGACGCGCTCGGCGAACCCCGGCGACGCAAGCACCGCAGGTGAGGGAGCGAAGCGACCGAATCGAGGAGCGCAGCGAGCCGCGGGAGCCGAGCGCGTCGGGGCTTTCGAGGAGTCCTGTGAGTCACGTCTCGGCGTCAGGGGTCTCGAAAGCCCCCGGTCGCTGGACTCGCGCGGCTCGCTGCGCTCCTCGCCCCTCGCTGCGCTCGGGACTGCGGTGCTTGCTTCGCCGGGCTTCGCCCAGCGACCGGCCCCTTTCAGTCCCGCCCGACGGTGGACTCTGGAGGTAGCCACCGATACCGTTGACACCCCTCGTCGCCGGGAAGGAAACTATCTAATGCCCGGCGGCGAAACTCCGCCCCACGATGAGCGCCGGTACCGACGGCGACGCGCCGGGTCACGGCACCGAGGCGCAGGCCATCGTCGCGGGCGCGGGCCCGGTCGGGATGACGGCCGCCCTCGCGCTGCACGCCCGGGGCGTCCCGACGACGATACTGGAGGCGGACCCGGAGGACCGCGACCGACCCGGGAGCCGCGCCATCTACGTCCACGGGGCCACGCTCCACACCCTAGAGCAGGTCGCGCCCGGCCTCGGGAAGCGCCTCGCCGACGCGGGCATCGTCTGGCCCACCCGCCGCACGCTGTTCCGCGGCACGGAGGTCTTCTCGCGCACGTACGACGACCCCGGTGGCTCGGGCGACCTCCCGCACTTCACCAGCCTCCCGCAGGTCCGCACCGAGCGCTTCATGCAGGAGGCGCTCGCGGAGGCGGGCGTCGACATCCACTGGAACTCGGCCGTCGAGACCGTCGACGCCGGCCCCGACGGCGTCACCGTCGGGACCGACGACGGCGAGGTCTACGAGACGCCCTACCTCGTCGGCGCGGACGGGGCCGGCTCGACCGTCCGCGACGAGATCGGCGCGACGTTCGACGGCGAGGAGTCGCCCAACCACTTCATCATCAGCGACGTGGAGGAGCACCCCGAGGACCCGCGGCCGCGCGAGCGCGTGTTCCACTACGACCACCCCGCGGTCGACGGTCGGAACGTCCTGCTCGTGCCGTTCGAGGGCGGGTGGCGCGTCGACATCCAGTGCAAGGAGTCCGACGACCCCGAGGCGATGGCCGCCGACGAGCGCATGGCGGAGCTGGTCGGGAAGACCTTGGGCGAGCGCTACCGCGACCGCGTGACGTGGGTGTCGTCGTACAAGTTCCTCCAGGTGACGGCCGACAGGATGATAGACGACCACCGGCGGGTCCTGCTCGCGGGCGAGGCCGGCCACCTGTTCGCCCCCTTCGGGGCCAGGGGGATGAACTCCGGCGTCGCCGACGCCGACGCCGCGGCGTCGGCCGTTGCCGCGGCGTGGAACGCGCGGCACGACGCGACCGCGCGCGCCGAGGTCGAAGCCTACGGCGCGCGCCGCGAGCAGGCCGCCGAGTGGAACCGGGACGCGGCCGGGCAGGCCCTCGAGTACCTCCAGGGCGACAGCCTCGTGACGAAGGCCAAGAAGCGCGCCGCGGCGCTGGCGTCGGGCTACTGGGAGCCGGCCGGCGAGTGGCTCGACGACGCTCCCTACGGCCCCCACGGGAGCCCGCCGGTGTCCGTCGGCCGGTACTGACGCCATCCACGACCCGGGTCACCGCTCCTGCTGGGGGGCCGTGAACGGCGTGATGGCGGCGGTCCGCTCGGCGACCGTGGCGATGCGGAGGATGAACGCCGAGAGGACGGCGAGCGGGGCGAACCCGACCGCGACGGCGGCGGCGACGACCACGGACGGGACGGTCGCCGGTCCGGGCTCTGCGACTAGCAGCCCGACCACGACGACCAGCACCAGCTCGGCCGGGAGGCCGGTGTAGAGCAGCAGCTTGGAGAGCTTTGCGAGCTCCTGCTGGACGTAGATGGTCTTGAAGTACTGGCGGGCGACGTCGAGGTGCTTCAGCCCCCGGGCGAGCTCCTCCAGCGCGCCGTCGAGGCGGGCGGGGACCGCCTCGCTCCGCTCGTGGCGGAGCTGCTCGACGACGTATATCTCGTCGGAGTAGTTCGTCGCCAGCGTCGCCGACAGCGACCGGAACCACGACGGCGACGACTCGTCGACCACGGCGTCGAGACGGTTCATCCGCGCGACGAGCGTCCGCGCGAGCCGGTCGACCTCCTCGCGGACGCGCTCGTCCTCGGCCATCCCGGCGAGGCTCCGGAGCCGCTGGGCGTGCCGCCGCAGCTCGCCCACCACGAACGCGAGAAACGGCGAGGGCGTGACGGGGGGCACCGTCCCGTCGGCGAACGACCGCAGCTCGCCCCGGTAGTCGTCCACGCCGGCCATCTGGTCGCGGAGCTCGTCGGGCGTCTTCAGCTCGCGGGAGAGCACGAGCTGGTTGATGGAGGCGACGACCGTGATGAGCGTGAGGTTGCCCCCGATGAGGCTCCCGATGACGGCGACCGAGGGGTCGCCGCCGGCGAACAGGACGAGGTCCGCCCGCTCCAGCGCGACGAGCACGACCAGCGTGACCCCGACGAGGACCCCGGCGACGACCAGCCGGTTCGCCCGCAGGAGGACGTAGTTCCGCAGTCGGCCCGCGGTCTCCCGGAGCGCACCGGTGCCGTCGGTGTAGCCGCTCACGTGTCTGTGATGGGCGTCGCCGTCCGTAAACCCCGCCGCCCCCGGACTGAACGGACGTTCAACAGCTATTTGCCCCTGGTCCCCGACGGGACACGACGATGGCAACGACCACACGTACCGAAGCGACGCCGGAGCTCGGAACCGTCGCCGTGCGGGGCGTGGTCGCCGCCGCCCTCGCGGCCGTCGCCAACGCGGTCCTCGTGTGGGTGGTGACCGTCACCGACGCCGTCGAGCCCTTCCAGCCGCTCACCTACCCGCCGGTGGTGCTGTTCTCCGTGCTCGGGGCGCTCGGGGCGGCCGTCGTCTACGGCGTCCTCGTCCGCCGGGTCGCGGACCCGGACCGGGCCTTCCTCCGCGTGGCGGCCGTCGTCCTGGTCGTCTCGTTCCTCCCCGACGTCGGGCTGCTGGCGGCCGACCCCGCGGCGACAGTGCCCGCAGTCCTCGTACTGATGGTCACGCACGTCGTCGTCGCGGCGACATCGGTGGCGACACTGACCCGGCGGTGGGTGTGACGACGACCGGGAGCGAGGGCGAGCCAGGGGCCGCCGACAGCGGCGACAGGACCGCTGGCACGCCCGTCGCCGTCGGGCGCGCCGACCCCGGAGGGTGGACGGTGGGTCCCCGGACGGCGGCCGCGGAGAACAAGCTTTAAAGTCGCCCGACCCCCCACATCGAACAATGGCTTTTGAGGACCTGCTCGAGGACCCGGTCATCCAGAAGTACCTCCACGAGCTGGTCGGCCCGAAGGGCATGCCCGTCGCCGCCGCGCCGCCGGACGGCGAGGTCACAGACGAGGAGCTGGCCGAGGACCTCGACCTGGAGCTGAACGACGTCCGCCGCGCGCTGTTCATCCTCTACGAGAACGACCTCGCGAGCTACCGCCGGCTCCGCGACG
>CAZPIG010000155.1:0-6478 GCA_964586205.1 uncultured Halobacteriales archaeon
CCTCGGCGCGGGTGTGGTCGAAGACGGGTGGTCGCCGAACGCGACGCCCAACACTTAAGCGCCGACGTTCTGTCACGTCTGCAATGGGATTGCTCGACGCGCTCCGGGGGCTGCTCGGCGGACGGACGAACGGCCGGTCGCCCCCCGGCGGAAACGGGAACGGCAGTAGCGGCCAACACGGCGGCGGCGAAATCGAGGGTGACGACCCCATCGACGACCCCACCGACCTGCGGCTCCAGAGCCACGGGACCCACTGGGAGGTCCTCCTCCACGACGACGGTCACGGCGACTGGAGCGAGGCCCTCCAGGACCTCGTGATGGAGACGGCCGAGCGGGGACGGGTGGTCGAAGGGGGCGACCGCGGCGGCCGCGAGGTCAGGGGCCACCGCTACGGGGACGGTCCGCTCGGGACGCTCGTGGTGACCCTCGACCGCACGGTCGCCACGGCTTACCCGGTCGGCGAGGGCGTCGAGCACGAGGTCTCGCTCTCCCGGCGGGTCGAGTGGGAGTCCGGCATCGAGGCGTGGGTCGGGGGCGACCTCGGGCCGGCCTCGGTCGACTGCTTCGCGACCGACTACTTCGAGCGGCCGCCGGAGGCGTTCGAGGGCGACTGCACCGTCTCGCTCGCGCTGCTCGCCTATCGCCTCGGGCCGGCCGACGAGGAGACCGTGGTCGACGCCGACGGCGAGGAGCTATCGCTTTCGGGGATGGCCGGGTTCACCCCGACGTCGTGGGGTGCCGTCGACGATGTCTCCGTGCGGACGACGGTGACGGCCGTCGAGCGCGTCCACCACGCCGGCGTCGACGCCTACCGCGTCGAGGCCCCGCTGTTCCGCACCGACGACGAGGCGGACGTCCCCGTCGCCGTCTACGTCGCCGACCACGGCCTCGCGGACGGCTACGTCCCGAGCGCGGGCGACGACGTGGCCGGCGTGGGCTGGCTGCAGGGGCGGGTGGTCTAGGGGAGCGTCGTCTCGGCGGCCATCGAAGGGCGGTGGCGGTCCGCCGACGACCGTCCGGCGAGCCGATTCGCGCCCGTCACCTACTTCACGCCCCCGCCCGACAGCACCCGCCGGGATGCCGGCGTCGACGTGTCTCCTCGGAGCGGTCCTCCAGACGGGGGTGGTGCCGATTCCGACACCGGACCTCTGGAGCGACACGGGCTACCGTCTCACCCGCTTCCTCTTTCGGCGCGGCCTCGCGCTGACCTACCTCGTCGCCTTCCTGGTGGCGGCCCGGCAGTTCCGGCCGCTCGCGGGCGAGGACGGCCTGCTCCCGCTGGACGCCCGCCTCGACCGCCGGGACTTCGCGGACCGGCCGACCCTGTTCCACCTCGTGCCCGACGACCGCGCCATCGCCGCGGCGGCGTGGGCGGGGGTCGCGCTCTCGGTCCTGGCCCTCCTCGGGGTCACCGACCGCTTCGGCACGGCCGTCTCGATGGCGTCGTGGGGGCTGCTCTGGGCCCTGTACCTCTCCTTCGTCAACGCGGGCGGGACGTTCTACGGCTTCGGCTGGGAGTCGATGCTCCTGGAGACGGGCTTTCTCGCCATCTTCCTCGGCGGGAGCGGCGTGGCCGCTCCGGCCGTCGTGGTCTGGCTGCTGCGGTGGGTCCTCTTTCGGAACATGCTCGGCGCGGGGCTCATCAAGCTCCGCGGCGACGACTGCTGGCGGGACCTGACCTGCCTGGACTATCACTACCAGACCCAGCCGATGCCGAACCCGGCTAGCTGGTGGGCCCACCACCTCCCCGAGCCCGCCCACCGCGCGGGCGTCGTCGTCAACCACGTCGTCGAGGTGGCGGTCCCGTTCCTCTACTTCGCGCCCCAGCCCGTGGCGGCCGTCGCGGGCGTCGCCACCGTCCTCTTCCAGGCGTGGCTGATGGTGACCGGGAACTTCTCGTGGCTGAACTTCCTGACCGTCGTGCTCGCGACGAGCACCTTCTCGGATGCGATGCTGTCGCCCGTACTCGGTGGTGTCGAATCTGTTCTCCTCCTCCCACCCGCGGGAGCCGTCGCGGCGGTCCCGCTCGCCCTCCAGGTCGCCGTCGTACTGCTCGCGGTCGTCGTCGCGGTCCTGAGCGTCCGTCCCGTCCGGAACCTCCTCTCCTCGACCCAGGCCATGAACGCCGGCTGGGACCCGCTGCACCTCGTCAACACCTACGGGGCGTTCGGCTCCGTCACCCGCGAGCGATACGAGGTCGTCCTCGAGGGCACCACCGACGAGGAAGTCACGGCCGACACCGAGTGGCGGGCCTACGAGGTGCCGGGCAAGCCCACCGACCCGGAGCGCCGGCCACCGCAGATAGCTCCCTACCACCACCGACTCGGCTGGCAGCTCTGGTTCGCCGCGATGTCGCCGACGCTGCGGCGGCACCCGTGGGTCCTCCGGCTGGTCGAGAAGCTGCTCGCCGGCGACGAGGGGACGCTGTCGCTGCTCCGGTCGGACCCCTTCGACGGCGAGGCCCCGACTCACGTCCGGGCGCTCCGGTACCGCTACCGCTTCACGACGCCAGAGGAGCGCGCCGAGACGGGCCGGTGGTGGGCCCGCGAGCGCGTCGGGACGTACGTCCGCCCCGTCTCGCGCGGGGACCTCCAGTCGCGGGAGCGTGTGCGCGGGCGCTTCTCACGGTGACGCGCGGACGCGGACGAACGGCGCTCGAACGCGGACGAACGGCGCGCGGACGCGGACGAACGACGATGGCGTGCGTCGACAGTTCCCCGACCGGCAACACGGGGAAGCGTAGATGGCCTATTATTAAGGGCCTCCCGCTCGCCGCTCCGGCGTGCGACTCCCAGGACTCGTCCGGCAGGTCCACGCCGGCCTCGCCCAACTAGACGACGAGATAGTCCAGGGGCTCGTCGAGAACGCCGCCGCGGTGGCCGCGCGGCTGGCGCTCGGGGTGGCCTTCCTCGTCGTCGCGTTTCTCGGCGTGCGCCTCGTCCTCCGGGCCGTCAGGGGAACCGTCGAGCGCCGCGGTCGGACGGAGTTCGCGAACCTCGCCGCTACCGTCGTCGGCGTTGCGCTGTGGTTCGGCGTCGCGCTGGCCTTCCTCTCCATCGTCGGCCTGGAGGACATCGCGGCCAGCCTCGGCACCGCGACCGGCTTCGTCGCCCTCGGCGTGTCGTACGCGCTCTCGGGGATGCTCGCCGACACCGTGGCCGGGGTCTACCTCATCCGGGACCCGGACTTCGACGTCGGCGACCGGGTCACCGTCGACGAGACGACCGGGACCGTCGAGGCCGTCGACCTGCGCAAGAGCCGCCTGCGCCTCGACGACGGCGACCTCGTCGTGATGGCCAACGAGGACGTCGAGAAGCAGTGGCGCAAGGAGGTCGGTGGCGACGGGGAGGCAGGCGACGGGGACGCTGGCGATGGCGAGGCAGGCGACGGGGACGTGGCCGCCGCTGACGCCGACGACGCGCCGGCCGACGACACGCCGGCCGACGACACCTAGGCCCGCTCCGGATACACCATCTCCATCGGCAGCCCCCGCTCGTCGGTCGGCGGGTCCGCCGGCAGCGTGGCCAGCGACCACGATTCGGTTCCGACCGGCGCTTGCCCACTCCCGACCAGCGCCGTCGCCGCGAGCGCGAGCGCGTCGAGCACGTCGTCGGCCGCGTCCGCGGGCAGCCGTCGCGCGTGCGGAGCCGGCTCGGTCACGAACCGCTCGACGAGGGCGTCGTACAGCCCCGGCAAGCCCGGCGCGACCGTCTCCAGCGCCGACAGCCGCTCGGCGACCCCCTCGTCGGTCGTCTTGGAGTGGGCCACCGCCTCGTCGGCCAGCGCGGCGAAGCAGACCTCGGGGTGGGACTCGCGGACGACCTCGCGCGCGGCGGGTACGGTCGCCAGCAGCGCGTCGGCCTCGCGGATGCGCGGGACGACGTTCCACGTCTGGACCGTGACGCTCAGCCCGGTGCGGGCCTCGTTGACCGCCTTGGCCCCGTCGTAGGACGGCGCGTACACCGCCTCGCGGCAGGGCGTCGGGAAGACGCTGCCCGTGCGGCCCGAAGCGAGGACCTCGCGCGCGGCCGCGTCGCAGGCGCGCTGGTCGTCGTCGGAGAGGCCGATGGGGATGTCCACCAGCACCGGGTCGGCCCCGGTCTCGTGGACGACGTTGAGCAGCGACGGGTAGACGTCGGTGCCGGCACGGACTGCGGCGTCGGGACTCGTTTCGACAGCCGTGTCCGCGTTCGCGTCGAGTCCGTCGCTATCGAGCACATCGGCGTCCAGCACGTCGGCGCTCTCGTCGCCGTCCAGCACGACGGCGAACCACCCGGTACCCGCCCAGTCGACGCCCGCGACGGTGGTCATGGGACGTACTCGGAGCGGGGACGGTAAAGGCTACGGGGGCTTCAACGGTCGAGCGAGTGGTGGCGCGCCGGCCGACCGTCGGGGTCGGGACACACGACCTCGCCAGAGAACACACGACCCCGGCACCAACGTCATGCGCCTCCGCGTCGTACCACGCCCATGGCCGAGGGAACGCTCTCCGCGGACGAGGCCGAGGAGCTCGTCAGCGCCGCCCGGACCGCCATCGGCGACGAGCTACGGAGCGCCGTCTACTTCACCGCCGACGAGTGCGAGCAGGTCTACCTCCGGGAGGGGCTCGAACGCGAGGCGGACGTCGAGCGCTTCGTCGACAACGAGCGACTGGGATTCTCCTCCCAGCAGACCTACGGCCACACGGAGCTCGGGGACTACCAGTTCACCATCCGCGCGTTCGACCACGGCTACCTGACCCGGGTCGTCGCCGGCGACCACGGCGTGTTCGTCACCACCGACGGGATGAGCATCGAGCGCTTCGAGGAGGTGGCGACCGCCCTCCGCGGCGTCCTCGAGGACTTCGAGGGGAGCGCCGTCGGCAGCTAGCCTACCCGCCGTCGACGGCTGGCCTACTCGCCGTCAGCCGCGGGGCCCTCCTCGACGGCCAGCGCCGCGCCGCAGCACCGCGACCGGTAGCCCCCGGGCTCCTCGACCACCTTCGAGGCCCGGTAGCGGACGCCCACCTCCTCGCCGCAGTCGCGGCAGCGGAGCCGGTAGGCGGGGGTGGCGAACCGCCGGCAGCGGACCGGCGCGTCGAGCGCGGCGGCGCGCTCGCGGAACCGCCGGCCGTGGTCGGTCGCGCCGAAGCGCTGGTACTGCTCGACGTGGACTAGCTCGTGGCGCAGCGTCGCGGTCCACTCCTCGCGGCTGAACTCCTCGTAGGCCGCCCACGTCAGCGCGAGCGTGCAGTCCGGCGGGGCGTCGCCGTCGGCGACCGCGACCGACGCCCAGTCGACCGGCTCGCCCACGGCGGCGTCGGCGACGCGGGGCCACTTGACGCCCGCGGCGCGGCGCTTCGCGCGCGTCGAGACGGTCCACTCGACGCGCTGGAGGTCCACCGCGAGGTCGGTCGTCCGGACCACGTGGCCCGCGTAGGCACGCGACCACGCGAGGAGGTCCTCGTGGGCGTCGATGGCCGGGAACGCGGGGAGGGCACGGCCGTCGGCGGCGTCGCGGTCGTCCCCACTCGCGCTTCGGTCGCCGGCTGCCATCGCCCGGGGGCGCTCACCCCGGGGAGTTAGGCGTTTCCTTCCGCGAGGGTAAGTGTCTCTTTCCGTGGAGGTGGTCCGAGGCGGGTCACCCGGTCCGGCACGGTCATCGCTCGTCCGTGGTCGCCCGCGAATCGTAGAGGGTGTCAACGTTAACGGTAGCCACCTCCACAAACCACCGTCGGGTGGGACCGAAAGGGGCCGGTCGCTGGACGAAGCCCGGCGACGCAAGGACCGCAGCCCCGAACGAAGTGAGAGGCGAGGACCGCAGCGAGCGGGCGGCGCGAACGAAGTGAGCGCCGCCTTCGCGCGAGTCCAGCGCCGGGAGACCGGAGGTCTCCCGAGCTAACGGCGGCGAAGCCGCCGTGAACGACCGGGGGCTTTCGAGGCTCCTAACATCGAGACGTGGCTCACGGGGACCGCGAAAGCCCCGACGCGCTCGGCTCCCGCGGCTCGCTGCGGTCCTCGCCTCGCTCACGTCCGTTCGCTCGGCTGCGGTCCTTGCGTCGCCGGGGTTCGCCGAGCGCGTCGCCCCTTTCGGTCCCGCCCGGCGGTGGATTGTGGAACTGGTCGGAGCTACCGTTGGCACTCCCTGAATCGTCCGCCCGAAACAGTGAAGTCCGCCAGTCGGCTACCCGTAGGCGATGCCGTCCGCTCCCCTCGCGTGGCGCTGGCGGGCCGCTCCGGGAGCGGACAGTGTCGCGTACGCGGCCGTCGCGGCCTAACCGCGGCGGGCCGGGCGCGGCGCTCCCTCGCTTCTCTCCTCGTGTTTGGATAGTTCGCTGATCTTCACCGCGGAGTCCGACGCAACGGCGACGCTCGATTCCGATGACGACAGACCGACGCGATACCGAGAACGGACGTATCGACCCCGAGACGACCGACAGTCGTGACGACCGCCCCGACGACAGCGACCGCTCGTCGACTGGCGACGACACTGCCGACAG
>CAZPIG010000156.1:0-6474 GCA_964586205.1 uncultured Halobacteriales archaeon
ACTACGGCGTCGAGAGCGGCCCCTACCCGCTGGGCTCGTGTACGATGAAGTACAACCCCAAGTTCACGGAGGACGTCGCGGCCCACCCCGACGCGGCGGTCCACCCGGACCGGCCCGCGGAGACGGTCCAGGGCACCCTCGGGCTGCTCCACCGCCTGCAGGAGCACCTCGCGGCCATCGGCGGGATGGACGCCGTCTCGCTGCAGCCGCCGGCCGGCGCGGCCGGGGAGTTCGTCGGCATCCTGATAGCGCGCGCCTACCACGAGGCCAACGGCGAGGGCGACCGGCGCACGGAGATAGTCGTCCCGGACACCGCCCACGGTACGAACTTCGCAAGCGCGGCGATGGGCGGCTACGACGTGGTCGAGCTACCCAGCGGCGACGACGGCCGGGTGGACGTGGAAGCGCTGGCGGCCGCAGTCGGCGACGAGACGGCGGCGCTGATGCTCACCAACCCCAACACGCTGGGGCTGTTCGAGCGCGACATCGAGGCCGTCGCCGAGGTGGTCCACGACGCCGGCGGCCTGCTCTACTACGACGGCGCGAACCTCAACGCCCTGCTCGGGCGGGCCCGGCCCGGCGACATGGGCTTCGACGTGATGCACTTCAACCTCCACAAGACGTTCGCCACGCCCCACGGCGGCGGCGGGCCGGGGGCCGGCCCCGTCGGCGTCACCGAGGACCTCGCCCGGTTCCTCCCGGGGCCCCGCGTCCGCGAGACGGACGACGGCTACGAGCGCGTCCAGCCCGAGCAGTCGGTCGGGAAGGTCCACGGCTTCTCCGGCAACTGGCTCGTCCTGCTGAAGGCGGTCGCGTACATCGACCGCCTCGGGGATCCCGGCCTCGCCGACGCGAGCGCCAAGGCCGTCCTGAACGCCAACTACCTCGCCGAGCAGGTGGACTACGAGGTGCCCTACGGCCCGTTCCACCACGAGTTCGTGGCCAGCGCGGGCGACCAGGACGCCGCCGACGTGGCGAAGCGGATGCTCGACCACGGCGTCCACCCGCCGACGACGAAGTGGCCCGACGTCGTGAGCGAGGCGCTGATGACCGAGCCAACGGAGGTCGAGAGCAAGGCCACCCTCGACCAGCTAGCCGCCGCGTTCGACGCGGTCGCGGGCGAGGACGACGCGACGCTCGCCGCCGCGCCCCACCGGACGACGGCGCGTCGCATCGACCAGGCGGACGCCGCGCGGAATCCGCGGCTGTCGTGGCACGACCTGGAGTAGCGAGCGACGGCCGGGACGGCGGTACACCCCTGCCACGTGCTGTCGAACGGCCACGAAACCAACGGCCGGGAAACAACAGGACCGGCCGGGTCAGAGCCCGGGAAGGTCCGGCGACTCGGCCGCCACCACGACGTTCCGGTCGGCGTCGTAGTCCACCAGCCCGGCCGCGTCCAGCTTCGGGAGGTGGGCGTGGTGCAGCGAGACGTGGACCCGCTCGACCGCCTCCGCGGGCACCGTCTCGGGGCTGTCGGCGGAGCCGCCGTGCTCGCGGGCCGCGACGTCCCGTGCGAGGGCCTCCACGTCCACCGGGAGCCGGGCCGCCGCGAGCGACCGGAGTACCCGCCGTCGCCGGTCGTGGGCGAGCGCGTCGAACAGGTCGTCGCGCGTCCGCCCGACGTCGTGCTCTCGGCTACGGTTCCCCGTCCGCCTCGACTCGGAACGCGGTGTGTCGGTCATCGTTGTGCTCGCGGCAGCGCCCACCCCGAGCGCCGTGTGGGTCCACGGACGGCACCGAGTTAAGCCGTGGGCACAAACGATTAGGTTCGTGGGCTAGACACGTCCGACGTTAGGCAGTCCCCAGGGACCGGCGAGCCGACCGGTGCGGGCGTCGTAGCCGACAGTTACCCGCGATTGGCCGCCCCTACTGGGGGTCGCTTCCGTCAACGGAGGATTGATGGCACTCCACGCCGTCGGTCGATTATGGAATCCCTCGAGTCGGTCGAGGGGCCGCTCGGCGAGACCCTCGCCGCGTTCGGCGAGTCGGGGGTCCCCCTCACGACGACGGAGGTAGCGGACGCCGTGGAGTGCTCCCGGCGGACGGCCTACGACCGCCTGGAGCGCCTCGTGGAGTGCGGGGCGGTCGAGACGAAGAAGGTGGGCGCACGCGGCCGGGTGTGGTGGCGACCGCCGGCGGACCGGGCCGGGAGCGACGGCCGGGACGGGGATGGCCCCGCTCGTTCGGACTCACCCGACGAGGCCGCAACGCCGACCGACGACGGCCGCGAGCCACCGTGCGAGGCGGCCGGGACGGTAGCCGGGACGTGCGTCCCGGTGGCGGCGCTCGACGCCGCCGATGTCGCCGCCGTCGTGCTCGACGAGGACTTCGAGGTGGCGTGGGCCAACGAGGCGGTCGAACGGTACTTCGGCGTCGACCGGGACGCCCTCGTCGGCCGCGAGGGGCGGTCGGTGGTCCGGGAGACCATCGCCGACGTCGTGGCCGACGGCGACCAGTTCGCCGAGACCCTCCTCCCGGCGTCCGAGGATGGGCGAGCCGACCCGTCCAGCGATGACCGAGACGACCCGTCCAGTGATGACCGAGACGACCCGTCCAGTGATGACCGAGACGACCCGTCCGGCGACCGCAACGGGCCGGAGACCTTCGAGTGCCGCGTCACCCCGGGCCCCGACCGCGAGGAGCGGTGGCTGGAGCACCACAGCAGGCCCGTCGAGTCGGGGCAGTTCGCCGGGGGCCGCGTCGAGGTGTACTACGACGTCACCGACCGCAAGCGCTCCGAGCGCGCCCTCGAGGCGGAGCGGGACCGCATCGAGCGCGTCGTCGAGACCAGCCCCATCGCCGTCTTCGCGGCGGACGGGTCCACGGTCGAAGCCAACGCTCAGGCCGCCGAGCTGCTCGGCGTGCCGGCCAACGACGTCGAGGACTACGAACTCGGCCAGGCCGAGCTCCGCGACGAGTCCGGGGCCGTCGTCCCCTACGAGGAGCGACCCATCGCCCAGGTCCTCCGGACCGGCGAGCCCGTCTCCGACGTCACGCTGCAGACCACGGGGACCGACGGCGAGCCCCGGTGGATGTCCCTCGACGCGACGCCGCTGACCGACGACGCTGGCGCGGTGACCCACGTCGTGGCGACGGGGGCCGACGTGACCGACCTGAAGGAGCAGTCCCGGCGGCTGGAGCGCCAGCGCGACGACCTGGAACGTCAGCGCGACGACCTCGAAAGCGAGCTCAACGAGGTCCTCGAGCGGGTCACCGACGCCGTCTACGCGCTCGACGACCGGTGGCGGTTCACCTACGTCAACGACCGCGCCGAGACCATCTTCGGGCGCGACGCCTCGGAGCTGCTGGGCCGGGAGATCTGGGAAGTGTTTCCGGAGGGCGAACCCCTCGCCCGCGAGCGGTTCGAGCGGGCGATGGACAGCCAGGAGCCCGTGCAGTTCGAGACGTCCTACGAGCCGGCCGACGTCTGGGTCGAGGTGGCCGCCTA
Source organism: uncultured Halobacteriales archaeon (assembly GCA_964586205.1). Lineage (GTDB taxonomy): Archaea > Halobacteriota > Halobacteria > Halobacteriales > CAZPIG01 > CAZPIG01. The sequence goes on from CAZPIG010000156.1 coordinate 3,452, forward strand.
CCCCTCCGAGTCCGGGCTGTCGGTGTACTTCCGGGACGTGAGCGAGCGCACGGAGCGCGAGCGCGAGCTAGAGCGCTACGAGACTGTCATCGAGACGGTGCGGGACGGCATCTACGCCCACGACCCGGACGGACGGTTCACGATGGTCAACGAGGCCTTCCTCGAGATGAGCGGCTACGACCGCGAGGAGATCATCGGCGCACACTCGACGCTCGTCCACAGCGAGGCGGTCGACGAGCAGGCACTCGACCTCGCCATGAGGAGTGACGACACCGAAGCGGACGCTCGCGACGAGGGCCCGACCCTGGAGTTCGGCCTCCAGCGCCGGGACGGCGACTCCCTGCCCGTCGAGAGCCGCTTCGAGCCCTACGAGTACGAGGGCGAGACCGCCTTCACGGGCGTCGTCCGCGACGTCAGCGAGCGCAGGCAGTTCGAGCGGACGCTGACGGCGCTGCACGACACGAGCCGGACGCTGTTCGAGGCCGAGACGACGGCCGAGGTGAGCGAGGTGGTCGTCGACGCCGCGAGCGACACCATCGACCTCACCGGGGTAGCGGTCTACCGGTACGACGAGGCTGCGGACGCGCTCGTCGCGGACGCCGCGTCGTTCGCCAGGCCCGTCTTCGAGGACGGCATCCCGCCCGCCCCGGTCGACGGGTCGAGCATCACGGGCCTCGTCCACGCGGAGGGCGAGTCGCGGCAGTTCGACGACGTCCGGAACTCGCCGCACCTGTACCCCGACGTGGAGGACTCCCCCATCCGGGGCGGCCTGTTCGTCCCCATGGCCGACTACGGCGTCCTCGTGGCCGGCTCGGAGGCGGTCGGCGGCATCGACGAGCGGACCCGCCACCTCGTGGAGCTGCTGGCCGCCACCGCCGCCGCGGCCTACGAGCGGGTCGAGCGCGAGCAGGAGCTCCGGTGCCAGCGCGACCGGCTGCAGGCGCTCGACGACCTGAACGCGGTCGTGCGCGGCATCAACGAGGCGCTCGTCGAGCAGTCCTCCCGGGAGGAGGTCGCCCGCGTGGTCTGCGAGCGCCTAGCGGCCTCGGAGTCCTACGAGTTCGCGTGGTTCGGCGACGTGGACCCGAAGCGGGGCGTGGTCCGGTCCGAGGTCGAGGTGGGCGTCGAGGACTACCTCCCGGACGTCCCGGTCTCGACCGACCCCGACGACGACGTTTTCGAGGGGCCCATCGACCGCGCCGTCCGGACCCACGAGGTCCAGGTGGTCGACGACGCCCTCGACGACCCCGCGTTCGAGCCGTGGCGCGAGTACGCCCGCGAGTACGGCTATCGGTCGGCGGCCGTCGTCCCCGTCGTCCACGAGGGGACGCTGTACGGCGTCGTCGGCGTCTACGGCGTCCGACCGGGCGCGTTCGCCGGCGAGCAGCGGGCGGCCATCGGCCAGCTCCGGACCGTCGTCGGCCACGCCATCGCGGCCATCGACCGCAAGCGCGCGCTGATGAGCGACGAGGTCGTGGCGGTCGAGTTCCGCATCCCGGACGTCTTCGAGACAGTCGGCGCGGAGCCGGTCCCGGACGCGACCATCCGGTTCGAGCACGCGGTGACCGCCACCGACGGCCGGTACCTCGTGTACGGGACCGCCGACGCGGCCGGCGTCGGGGGGCTCCGCGCGCTCGTCGACCGCCAGGACCACTGGGAGGAGCTCTCCGTCCTCGACCGCGAGCGCGACGCCGTGGCGTTCGAGGTCCGCATCGACGACCCGCCCGTCGTCTCGCTGGTCGCGGCCCACGGCGGCTACCTCGAGGAGGCCACCGTCGAGGACGGCGACCACTACATGACGCTGCACCTGCCTCCCGGGGGCGGCGTCCGGCAGGTCATCGACGCCGTCGAGGACGTGTACCCGGCGGGGGAGCTGCTGCTGCGCCGCCGGGTGACCCGGACCGGCGGGTCCGTGGCCCACCGGTGGCGGACGCTCGCAGGAGGGCTGACCGACCGCCAACGGGCGGCGCTCGACGCCGCCTACTACTCGGGGTACTTCGAGTGGCCGCGCGACAGCTCCGGCGAGGACGTGGCCGACTCCCTGGGGGTCAGCGCCCCCACCTTCCACCAGCACGTCCGGCACGCCCAGCGGAAGCTCCTCGACGCGCTGTACGGCGGCGAGGGACCACTCGTCGAGTGAGCTGGTGGCGGTGCGGAACGGGGGAGGCACGCCGACGACCCCGGCTGCTACGTCTCCGGCTCCTCGGCGTCCGGCTCGCGTTCGACTTCCGACTCCCGCGCGCCCTCCGGTTCCCGTTTGGCTTCCGACTCTCGCGCGCCTTCCAGGCGGGCCAGTCGGCGCTCGTGGGCGAGCGCAACCGACAGCAGCAGGACGACGTCGGGGTCGCGGTAGCCCACCGTGTGGCCCGCGTCCGCGTGCTCGCGCGCCTGGGCGACCAGGGCGTCGAAGTGCGGCTTCGCGCCGCCGCGCAGGCCCCGTCGGTAGTCGGCGAATCGCATCTCGAACTCCGCGAGGTAGTCGCGGTACGTCGGGTTGGTCCGGCCCATGGGTCACCCGGACCGGCCGGGCCCCCTAAGCGGCGGCCGTCCGGGCGCGGCGGAAGTGGACCGGGGCGGACGTGCCGTTGGGGCGGCGACGCCGTCCGCCGGACGGCGCACTCCCGTCGGTTCCGTTCGGAGGGCGCGCCGGTACGGTCGGAAGGCGCGGCCGTCCTGTTCGGGAGACGCCGCCCGTCCGCTCGGAAGACGCGCCCGTCAGGCGCGCCTGCGACCGGCGGCTCCGGGCGGATTCAGGAACAGGCCGTCGGCGAGGACGAGCGCGCCGACGAGGCCCGCCACGGAGAGCGCGGTGCGCGGTTCGACCGGGAGCAGCGTCCCCGCCGCCAGCGCGAGCCCGAACGCGAGCGGGATGGCGGCGAGGAGGGCGTCGTAGCGCGACAGCGAGCGAGACAGACCGCGGGTACCGGAAACGTCGTCACTAGCAGTCATCTGTGACACCTCCTCGCCAGATACTACTGTTCGCTTCCCACTAAAACGTTTCTTCGACTCTTCGAGAATTCTTC
>CAZPIG010000157.1:0-3894 GCA_964586205.1 uncultured Halobacteriales archaeon
CCTTCGGCGACGCCGACAGCGGCTACGCCGACCTCGACGCCGGCGACGCCACCGTCGCGCTGTTCGACCGGGCCGAGATGGCCGCCGCCGTCGAGTCCGTGGCCGCGGACGCTCCCACGAACCCGGACGCCACCATGCTCGTGTTCGCCGTCGAGGACGTGGACGCGACCGCCGAGACCCTCCGCGACGCCGACGTAGACCTCGCCGCCGCGCCCGAGGACCGCCCCGAGTGGGGCATCCGGACCGTCCACGCCCGCGACCCCGCCGGGACGCTGCTGGAGTTCAACGAACCCCTCGGAGAGGGATGACAGCCACAATCCCGGGAGTAGCGGGTCCGGAACCAAAGCTCTAGGGTCGATTTTCGACCCGCTGGAACCGGGCCCCCGCTTTAGGCCGCCGGAGACCGACGGCCGACCCGCCATGGAGCGGTCCCCCGACCGACGCACGGTCCTCCGCGCGGCGGCGCTCGGCGGCCGCGCCGCGCTCTCGGCGCGAAGGGAGCCGCGCCCTCGGCGCCAAGGAGCCGTCGTCGTTGGCGACGTCGTCACTCCACGTCCCGCTCCGGCAGGTCCCGCACCGCCGGCCCGTCGATGACCGACCCGTCCACGTCGAACCGCGAGCCGTGACACGGGCAGTCCCACGTCCCCTCGGCGTCGTTCCACTGGACCAGACACCGCATGTGCGTGCACACCGCCGAGCGCACGTGGGTCTCGCCCGCCTCGTCGCGGTAGGCGGCGAGCACGTCCGTCCCGCGCCGGAGGACCCGCGCCTCGCCCGGCCGCAGGTCGGCCGGGTCGCCGGCGCGGGGCTTGGTCAGCCAGTCGCCGACGAACTGCCCCGCAACGTCGGCGTTCTCGACCACCAGGTCGCGGGCCGACGCCGACGGCCGGAAGCGAAGCGGGTCGTAGAGGTCCCGCCACGGATTGTCCGCGCCGCGGACGAGGTCGGCGAGCAGCCGACCGGCCGCCGTGCCGTTCGACATCCCCCACCCGCCGAACCCGGTGGCGACGTAGACGCCGGGGGTGTCGTGGCCGAGGCGACCGACGTAGGGCACCCGGTCCACGGAGACGTAGTCCTGCGTGGACCACCGGTACTCGACGGACTCGACGTCGAACTCCCGGCGGGCGTACTGCTCGAGGCGGCGGTATCGGTTCCCCGTCCGCCCGCCCTGGCCAGTCTTGTGGTTCTGGCCGCCGACGAGGACGAGCGGGCCGTCGGGCGTCGGGTGGGTCCGGACGGAGTTGAACGGGTCGCCCGTGCTGTAGAACATGCCCTCCGGCGGGTCGCCGGCGACGCGGACGCCGAGGACGTACGACCGCTTCGGGTGCATCCGCGCGAAGTACAGCGACGGGTCGTCCAGCGGGAAGTGGGTGGCCACGACCACGTCGTCGGCAGTCACGGTCCCGCGGCGGGTCCTGACCCGGCACGGGCGGCCCGGTTCGACGTCGAGCGCCTCCGTCTCCTCGAAGACGTGGCCCGCCTCCGCGACGTCCTCCGCGAGCGCGAGCAGGTACTCCCGCGGGTGGAACTGCGCCTGGTCGGAAAAGCGGACCGCCGGCCCGGTGGCGGGGTGCGGCGGGTCCTCGACGAACGTGGCGGGGAGGCCCACCCGCTCGGCCGCCAGCACCTCCTCGCGCACGCGCCGGCGGTCCGACGGCGAGGCGGCCCAGACGTAGGCCGGCCGGCGCTGGAAGTCGCAGTCGACGTCCCGCTCGGCGACGGTGGCCGCGACGTGCTCGACGGCGGTCTGGTTGGCGTCGGCGTACCGGCGGGCCCGCTCGACGCCGAAGCGGTCGACGAGGTGCCGGTAGACGAGGCCGTGCTGGGCAGTGAGCTTCGCCGTGGTGTGGCCGGTGACGCCGGTCACCACGCGGTCGGCCTCCACCACGGCCACCTCGCGGTCCTCGACGAGTTCGGCGGCGGCCGACAGGCCGGCGATGCCGCCGCCGACGACGGCGACGTCCACGCGCCGGTCGCCGTCGAGTGGCGGGTAGTCGGTCGCCGGAGTCGTGTCGAGCCACACTGACGCCGGTCGCCCCGGCAGCGAGTCTGTGTCCCCCATCCCCGGTCGAACGGCCGTACGGTACGACGCCGCGGCGCATAAGGGCTGGGGAGGTGGTCGCGTCGCCGGTGCTGCCGAACCCTCGTGCACCGGGGTTACCGGCGGTCCGCGGCGACGAGCACCTCGCCGCCCCGCACCTCGACGGCGACGCCCTCGTACTCGAACTCGACCCGCGGGCCGTCGTCCCGCTGCGACGTCCCGGCGGCGAGCACGTCGAGCGCGTCGGGGTCGACGACGGCGACCAGCGGCTCCAGGTCCGTCGGCTCGCAGTCCCGGACCCGAGCGACGGCCTCGACCACGGCGACGCTCGGCCGCGGCTCTCCCGGGTCGGCACGCTGTACCGCGCCGCTCGGTTCGCGTTCGCCGTCTCCGCGTCCGGGCCGATTCGACCCCGCCGGGTATCGAGAAACCATACGCCTCGCCTTGGTCCGGCACCGCCAACAGTGTAGTGCGGTACTGCTCCAGGGGCTTTATGCAGTGACCGGCGGGCGTCGGCGCGCGTGGACGGCGCGTATGGACGGTCCTGCCCGAATGGCAGATAGGCTCGTCCCGGGTGACTACCGTCAGTCGCGGCCGTCCACGCCCGCGGAGTCCCGTACCGTCAGCGTGGCGGCGACGAGGTTGGCCGTCCCCCGGCGGAGCCGCTCGGAGGCGGCGTTCTGGGAGACGCCCAGCCGGTCGGCCACCTCGGCCATCGTGGTCCCGCGCGGCACGTCGAAGTACCCGTCGTCGAGGGCCGCGACCAGCGCGTCCCGCTGGGCTGGCGTCACGTCGGCCCCGGACTGTCGGGGCTCCGAGGGCGTGTACACCCGCTCCACGGCGAACCCCGCGTCCGCGTCGTCGAAGTGCGACTGCAGCACCGACAGCGAGTGGCGCTCCTCGAAGCGGACCTGGAGCTCCCACTCGCCGTCGCTGCCCGTGGCCTCGACCAGCGTCCCCTCCTGGTCGAAGATGGCGTTGACGCTCCGGACGACGTCGTCGCTCCACTCGAACCGGTACAGCAGCACCTCCTCGAACTCCTGGGCGACCGCCGCCGAGTCGACGGTCGGGTCGTCGTGGACCGCGCGGTCGAACGCCGGTAGGTCCTCGCCGCTGGCCCACAGGAACGGCATGATCCACTCCTGGCCGTGTGTGACGACGCGCTCGAACTCGACGTGGACCTGCGGCGCTGCCGACAGCGCGTCCGCCAGCGCGAACTCGCTGGCCGGAACGGACAGATTGGCGACGACGCTCACGGCCGCCTTACCACGTCGTTCGGGATAACGTCGGCGGTGGTAAGTGGGGGTTAAGTGACCCGTTTCCGCGCCGGCACCGTTCCGAGCGCCGACACGCCCGGATAGTGTCGCCTCGATGGGGTCCCGTCGAGCACATCGCGGAGGCCGTCGGGGAGTGAAATCCACAGGTCCCACCCCCGTCCCCGGTCCGGGGCCCTGGCTTTATCAACGAACACGCGACAACACCCACACACGATGGGAACGAGGACCATCCCCCTCGCCGACGACGCCTACGAGCGCCTCGAAGCGGAGAAGCGGGACGGCGAGAGCTTCAGCGACGTCGTCCGACGGTTGACGGACGACGTGACGCTGGCCGACTACTACGGCGTTCTCGACGACGACACGGCCGACGAGCTAGAGACGATCATCGAGCGGCGGCGGTCGGAGCGGACGGCGTCGCGCCGCGAGCGGGTCGAGCGCATCGTGGAGGCCGTCGAGGAGTGATACTGGACACCTCCTTTCTCGTCGACGTCCTGCGGGGCGACCAATCGGTGGCGGAGGCTCTCAGCTCGGTCAACGCTAGTGGTCCAGCGAAGGTCTGTACCCCGAGCGTCATGG
>CAZPIG010000157.1:3994-6452 GCA_964586205.1 uncultured Halobacteriales archaeon
GGACGAGCCCGTCGTGACGGATGACGCGGACCACTTCGACCGCGTCGAGGGCGTGGAGGTGCTGGAGTACTGAGCCACTCTGGGACCGCTCTATATACGCCAACGGTAGGGCAGAACACCCTGTCCCATATCCTACTCGCTACGCGAGAGCATCCGGCCGACCGACCCGGCGACGTCCTCGAAGAAGCCCGTCGCGCCGACGGCGACCACCACTGCGCCGACCGCGTTGAAGATGAAGTCCATCACCACGTCGTCGATGCCGTGCTGGGCGAGCACGGCCTCCCCGCCCACCAGCTCCGACAGCCCCTCGGAGGCGAACTCCAGCAGCTCCCAGAGTACGCCGAACGCGAGCACGAACACGACGACGTACGCGGCCAGCAGCCGCTCGGGGAACTGCACCGCCCGGGAGTGGTGGTCAAGCGCCTGCGCGACGGCGTAGCCGACGCCCCCGACGAGCGAGGCCGAGACGGCGTGGGCTAGCTGGTCGAACCACGAGAACGCGTCGTACAGCCAGACCGCGCCCGCGGCGTGCAGCAGCGCCGCCGTCGCGAGCCACAGCGTCAGCCCGGCGTCCATCTGCACGCTGTAGTCTCGCTCCAGGAGGGCCGGGAGGAACGTCACCGCGAGCGGCAGAGCGGCGTTGACGAGCAGCTTCAGGTCGCGGCGGACGAGCCCGTAGAGGACGATGGCCCCGAGCGCGGCCTGCAGCAGCCGCGTCACCTGGCGCTGGCGCTCCGCGGAGATGCCCAGGCGGTCCCGGAGCTTCACGCCTCCTCACCCCGCGCGAGGCCCACCAGTCCGCGGCCCCCGCGCTCGCGGAAGTAGAGCGCGTAGGCCAGTCCCCCGAGCACGCCCGTCGCGCTGGCGACGGTGAGGTCCCACATCAGGGCGGTGCGGGTCGAGAGGAACTCCGTCGCGAGTAGCTGGTCGGAGAGCCACTGGGCGACGACCCACCCCCCGGCGACGGCCATCGTCGTCAGCACCACGAAAGCCACCGCGAACGCGGGCGTCATCTCGACGTCCGTGAAGGCGTGTAGCTCGACGGCCACGACGAGCGCGACGGCGGTCACGGCGAGGTACGTCGCGACCTGCGTTATCACCCCGAGGGTCCGGCCGGCAAGCGGGAGCGCGGCCAGCGCGAGTAGCTCCCACGGCAGGCTGGCCTGCCACCGCCGGGTCAGGGCCGCGGGGACGACCGCGAGCGCGGCGACCACGAGCGCCAGCCCGGCCCAGAGCAGGCCGCCGGTGAGCGCGCTCTCGACGGCCACGACCGCGAGCACGGCCACGAGCCCCCACGCGAGGGCGGCGTTGGTCCGCTCGTTCTCGACGAAGCGTCCGAGCGCGGACATGCGGTGGTGGTACGACGGCGAGCGGTAAAGGCGGTGGGCCCGCTCGCTGGTCGGTTTCACCGCGACCGCTCCCTCGCGCCGTCGCGTCGCGGCCTGCCTAGAACTCCTCGACGTGTGGCCGCAGATCCAGCTCCAGGGTCCACGCCGAGCGGTCCTGCTCGACGAGGTGCCAGTACGTCTCCGCTATCTCGTCGGGGTCGAGGAACGTCTCGGGGTCTCGGTCCGGGTAGGCGTCCTCCGCGGCCGGCGTCAGTATCTGGCCGTCGACGACCACGTGGGCGACGTGGACGCCGCGCGGGCCGAGCTCGCGGGCCATCGACTCGGCCATCCCCCGCGCCGCGAACTTCGCCGCCGAGAAGCCGATGGAGCCGCCGCGGCCGCGGATGGCCGAGGTCGCGCCGGTGAAGATGACGGTGCCGGCCTCTCCGTCGTCGCCGTCAGCAGGACCGCCGCCACCCGAATCGTCGCCGCCGCTCGCGTCGCCGCCGTCCAGCATGTCCGAAACCGCCTCCTGCGAGCAGACGAACGCGCCCAGTCCGTTGACCTCCCACGCCGCGCGGAACTCCTCGGGCGACTGGTCGAGCAGCCCCGACCACGCCGCCCGGCTGGCGTGGTTGACGAGCAGGTCCACCGGCCCGAACGCCTCGCGCACGCGGTCGAAGCCCGCGCGTATCTCGCTCTCCTCGCGGAGGTCCGTCGGGACGGCCAGCCCGTCGCCCGGGTACTCGTCGCCGGCGAGGTCGTCCGCCAACCCCTCGAGGTAGTCGGTCGAGCGCGCGAACAGGCCGACCGAGCAGCCCTCGGCGGCGAACTTCCGGGCGAGCGACTCCCCGAGGCCGGGCCCCACGCCCGCTACGACGGCGGTCCGTGTCATGGCGCAGGGTTCGGGCGCGGGTCACAAAGGCGTTGGGCGGTGGGGACTGCCCGCGATGCGGACGCCCGCGTTCGAACGCTCGCCGTCTACTGGAAATCGGCCACCGTCTCCAGCACCTGCTCTCGAAGCCTCGCGGCCATCTCCTCGGTCTCTTCCGGCCCGTGCTGGGCCTGGACGTACAGCGACTCGAAATAGTACACCCCGGCGAGAACGAGATACAGCGGCTTCCGGCGCT
>CAZPIG010000158.1:0-6388 GCA_964586205.1 uncultured Halobacteriales archaeon
ACGACGGGCTTCGACGACGGGCAGAGGGGCCGGCTCCGGGACGCGGCCGAGCGCACCCCCGTCCTGCGGGCCAGCAACTTCGCCCGCGGCCTCCACGTGCTGCTCGCGGCCGTCCGCGAGACGGTGGCCGCACTCCCTGGCTACGACGTGGAGGTGACCGAGACCCACCACGCCGGCAAGCGCGACGCCCCGAGCGGGACGGCGAAGACCGTTCTGGAGGCCATCGAGGACGTTCGCGGTCCCGTCGAGCGCGTCCACGGCCGCGAGGGTGACGCACCCAGAACCGAGGGCGAGGTCGGCGTCCACGCCCGCCGCGCCGGCGACGTGACCGGCGAGCACGAGGTGCTCGTGGCCGGCAACCACGAGGAGCTACGCCTCTCGCACCGCGCCGGGTCCCGGCGCGTGTTCGCCGCCGGCGCGCTCGACGCCGCGGCGTGGCTCGCCGGCCGCGACGCCGGGTGGTACGACCTCGGGGAGGTGCTCGGGTCGTGAGCCGCGACTTCGGCGAACGGGCGGGGGTGGCCGGCGCGTGAGCCTCGAGTCCGAGGTCCGGGCGCTGTGGCGGCGATACGACGCCGGCGACTTAGACGCCGCGAGCGCGGGCAGCGACGCCATCGACACGCTCGACGCGTTCCTCGACGCCCTCGAGTCCGGCGCGGTCCGGGCCGCCGAGCCCGACGGCGACGGCTGGACCGCAAACGAGTGGGTCAAGCGGGGCGTCCTCCTGAACTTCGCGCTCCGGACGACCGAGCCCCGCGAGCACGGCGGCGTCACGTACAACGACGTGCTCCCGCTCGCGGACACCGCCGGCTACGCCGCCCGCGGCACCCGCAACACCCCCGACGGGACCGTGGTCCGGCGTGGCGCGCACGTGGGGAGCGACTGCATCCTGATGAGCCCCGCGTTCGTCAACGTCGGCGCGCGCGTCGGCGACGGGACGCTGGTCGACTCCTGCGACGTCGTCGGCTCCTGCGCGCAGGTCGGCACCGACGTGAAGCTGGGGGCCAACACCCTCGTCGGCGGCGTCCTGGAGCCCGTCGAGGACGCCCCCGTGGTGGTCGAGGACGGCGTCACCCTCGGCGCGGGCTGCCGGGTGACCTCCGGGTTCGTCGTCGGGGCGGACTCGGTGGTCGCCGAGGACACGCTGCTGTCGCCGCGGATTCCGGTCTACGATCTCGTGGCCGAAGCGGTCGTCTACGGCCGGCTCCCGCCCGAGCGGCGGGCATTCCAGCGGTACGTCGCCTCCTCGGTGGGCGACCACGACCTGTTCGACGGAAGGGCATACAAGCCCGCCGTGGTGGCGACGGACCTCGAAGCGGAGACGCTAGCGGCGACCGAGCGCGAGGCGGTGTTGCGGTCGTGACCGTCGATTCGCGCGATTTCGCGACGGACGACCCCGACGCCTACCGCCCGCTCGACGACTGGGACGCCGACCGGCTGGCGCGTCTCGCCGACGAGCACGGCACGCCGCTGTACGTCACCGACCTCGACCGGATGCGGGCGAACTACCGCCGCATCGACGGGGCGTTCGACGACGAGCAAGTCCTGTACGCCGCGAAGGCCAACACCGGCCGGGCGGTGCTGTCGACCCTCGTAGACGCCGGTGCCGGAATCGAGTGCGCCGCCGCCGGAGAGCTACGGCGCGCCGTCGCGGCGGGCGCGGACCCCGGCGACCTGCAGTACACCGCGGTGAATCCGCCGGCGGGCGACCTCGACCACGCCGTGGCGCTGTGGGAGGACCACCCCGGACTCACCGTCACGGCGGGCGCGACCGACACCATAGACCGCCTCGCCGACCGCGGCTTCGACGGTCGACTGCTCGTGCGCGTCAACCCCGGCGTCGGTGCCGGCCACCACGAGGCGGTCGCGACCGGCGCGGACGCGAAGTTCGGCGTCCCCCGCGAGCGCGTCCCCGGCGTCGTCGAGCGCGCCCGCGAGGAGTTCGACTTCGCCGGCCTGCACGCCCACGTGGGCAGCGGCGTCCTCGCCGACGACCTCCCGGACTACCTGCGGGCGCTGGCCGCCGTCGGTGACCTCGCACGCGAGGTCAGACCCGTCGAGGTCCTCGACGTCGGCGGCGGCCTCGGCGTCCCCTACCGCGCGGACGAGGAGTCCCTCGACCTGCCGGCGGTCGCCGGGGCGGTCCGGGCGGCCGTCGGCGACGTCGACGCGGCCCTCACCGTGGAGCCAGGGCGCGCCGTGGTCGCGGACGCCGGCGTCCTCCTCGCGCGTGTCACCACCCGCAAGGAGACGCCCGCCAGCGAGTGGAACGAGACACGCGTCGGGGAGGCGTCCTCGGCCGTCGTCGGCGTCGACGCGAGCATGTGCACGCTCCTGCGGCCCGCGATGTTCGACGCGGTCCACCCCATCCGCAATCTCTCGGGCGACGGACGCGAGACCGAGTCGGTGACCGTGGCCGGTCCGCTCTGCACCGGCGCGGACGTGTTCCCCACCGACCGGCCGCTGACCCGGCCCGAGCGCGGGGACCTGCTCGCGGTCGGCAACGCCGGCGCGTACGGCTACGAGTTCGCCTCGACCTTCCACTCCCAGCCTAGGCCCGCGGTGGTGGCGCTGGAGGATGGGGAGAGTCGGGTCGTCCGCGAACGAGAGACCCTGGGAGATTTGACGCGGCTGGAGCGGGGGTGAGCGAGCGGGGACGAATACAAGGAATCGACCATCGAGTGCACCCCACCGGCGGCCCCGTCGGAACCGCCGAACCGCGGGACTACTGACGCGAAACTATTTATTGTAGTACGAACGTACTACACGCTATGGCCCGGTCCGACGTGGCTTCCGACGGAAACGACGAGAAGGTGAACCTCCGGCTATCGGAGGAGTTCCTCGCCGATATCGACGAACGGTGGCAGGAACGGGGATACAACTCGCGCTCGGAGTTCATGCGCGAGGCGTTGCGCGACGCAGTGTACGGAACGCGGCTCTCGAAGCGGGCAGTCGAAGATCTACTGGTGAGCGAACGCCAGTTCTCGGAGGGAGAAACCGTAAGTGCGGAGCGAGCACGCGAGCGATTCGGAACGGATGAGTGAAGACGAGTGGCGTTGGGACCTCTCCGAGCGGGCGGCGGGTGGTCTCGACGCACTCGATTCCGAAACGCAGGAACGAATCCTGAACAAGTTCGACGCGGTGGTGACCGACGAGTTCCGGACCCCGATGGACTTCACCGAGCCGTTGACCGGTGCGAAGCCGTGGCGGTCGTTACGGGTGGGCCACTACCGAGCCATTGTACGGTTCGACCACGAAGCGAAGGTGATGCAGGTCGGTGCGGTGGGCCACCGGTCGTCCATCTACGACGAGTTTCCGTAGTCGGCCGGGTCGCGCCACGGCGAGCCGACTATCTCGTCCAGCGTGTCGAGGATGCGGTCCTGCTCGTGAGCGTCGAGTGCGGCGAGGTCGTCCTCCGCGGTCGGAGCCAGCTCCCACGACCACTCCTCGTCACCCATCGTCGGTCCCGAACCGCTCCCGTGCCTCCTCGGCGCTTACCGTTCGGCCCGCCCGGACGTCCGCTTCTGCCTGCAGGAGCGCGACTAGCTCGTCGCGGTCGAACGTCGGGAACTCGACCGCATCCCGGAGCGCGTAGCGTATGAACTCGCTTCTGCTGTTGAACCCCCGTCCCTGCCACGTGTCGTCGATCTCGTCGAGGAACGATTCGGTGACTTTGAAGTTCACGGTGACGATGTCGTCGTCTCCGTCACGGCCCGTGGTTGCTCCCGACATATGGACGTGTTATTAACGTCTTACCGTTATGTGTTTCGGCCCCACGCCTGCGGAGTCCACGACGAGGAGAGTTCCGATCAGCGAGTCCAGACCCTGAAAGTACGTTCTCACCGCCGCTCGCGCTGCTCCACCTTGTTCAGCTCGATGAGCAGCCGGAACACCGCCTTCACGAGGTTGGCGTCCACGTCGAAGCGCTCGGCGTTCTCGCCGGCGCGCTCCATCACCCGCTCCTCCTGGGCCTCGTCGACGGTCGGCAGCCCACGCTCTTCCTTCACGCGGGCGATGGTCTCGGCGACGTACGTCCGGCGGGCGACGAGCTCGACCACCTCGCGGTCGATGCCCTCTATCTCGGCCCGTAGCTCGTCGAGGGTCATCTCCTCGAGGTCCGGCCGTCCGGCTCCGTCGGCGGGGTCGCCCGCGCTCTCGTGGTCGGGGGAGGTCCCCGAACTGCGTACGCCGTCGTCCTCGTCGTCCAGCCCCGTCACGTCGGCCGGGCCCCCTCGACGCGCGTCGTCGTGAACCACGTCGTCCCCGGGCGGCGCTCCCAGCGGTTCGCGACTGCCTCGAGGGCCTCGCGGTCGCCGACGGCCGCGTAGCTCGGGCCGGTGCCCGACAGCGACGCGCCCCTGGCGTCCGGCAGCGCCTCCAGCAACGGCGCGGCGGGCCGGTCGAGCGCGGGACAGACCGCGAAGCCGTTGACCGACATCGCCGCGGCGTACCGCCCGTCGAGTGCGAGGTCCGCCGCCGCCTCGGCGACGCCGGCGACACGGCGCAGTCGCTCGACGTCGGTCGCCGCGCTCGCGGCGCGGTCCGGCGGGACCCACACCAGCACGTCCCAGTCGACCGTCCCGCGGGCGAGCAGGTCGTCGCGGTCGTTGTCGGTGACGGTCACGCCGCCGAGCATGCTCGCGCTCGCGTCGTCGAACGCGCCCGTGACGGTGACGCCGGCCTCGCGTGCGGCCTGCACGCCGAGGCGGGCGGCGTCGGCGGAGTCGACCTCGTCCGTGGCGTCGAGAGCGTCGAGCGTGGCCAGCACCGTCGCGTTCGCCGCGGCGCTGGAGCTCTTCAGCCCGCTCTGCATAGGTATCTCGCTGTCTGTTCTGACCGTCGCGCCCGTCGCATTCGATACAGCAGCCGAATCGGCGTACTCCTCTAGGACCAGCGTTACGCAGCGCTCGACCAGCGTCGTGTCGGCGTCGGGGGCGTCAGCGACCGTCGCCGTCACGCCCGGCTCGTCGCGGAGGGTCACCGTGGCCGTCGTCGCGGCGTCGATGGCCGCCGCCGACCCCAGCCCGCAGGGGATGGCGTTGACGACGGTGATGCCAGCGGGGGCCTCGGCCCGTCCGTCCATGTGTGCCAACAGTTGCCAAGGGTACTTACCCGTGGCGGTCTCCCGTTCGGCGACCGCGGGCGTCCGGCGGTGTCTGGGAGCGTCGCCGAACGGCGGTGCCGGATAGGCTGTGTCGATTCGCCGCCCACCTGCCGCCTCGCGTACTTTTATCAGCGACCGCGCGGAATCAACGCACATGACGGACGTCGCAGTCATCGGCGGCGGCCCCGCGGGCCTGTCCGCGGCCCTGTTCACCGCCAAGAACGGCCTCGACACCGTGGTATTCGACGAGGACGAGACCTGGATGCACAGCGCACACCTGTTCAACTACCTCGGCATCGACAGCGTCGACGGCACGGAGTTCGTCGAGGGAGCGCGCCAGCAGGCCGACGACTTCGGCGTCGAGCGCCGCCAGGGCGAGGCGGTCACCGGCGTCGAGGGGTCCGAGGGCGACTTCACGGTCACGACCGAGGACGGCGCGGTCGAGGCGGACTACGTCGTCTTCGCCACCGGCACCGACCGCGACCTCGCGGAGGGGCTGGGCTGTGACCTCACCGACGACGACACCGTCGCCGTGGACATCGACATGGAGACGAGCGTCGACGGCGCGTACGCGACGGGCGCGACGGCCCGCGCCCAGAAGTGGCAGGCCGTCATCTCCGCGGGCGACGGCGGCGCGGCCGCGCTCGACATCCTCAGCAAGGAGAAGGGCGAGCGCTTCCACGACTTCGACACGCCCGACGACGTGGAGTAGGGCCTGGAGTCGGTATCGGGGGCGACCCACTACCTCCTAGGTCCATCGGAGGAGTACCGACGGTAGCGGCGGCTGGCTTCACGTTCCACCGTCGGGTGGGGCTGAAAGGGGCGACCGGCTTCGGGAAGCACGGCGACGCAAGCACCGCAGTGAGTGACCGAACACAGTGAGGGAACGAACGAGGAGCGCAGCGAGCCGCGCGACCGAAGCCGGTCGGGGCTTTCGAGGTCACTACGAGTCGGAGGAGCGACACACTAGACCTCGAAAGCCCCCGGTCGTTCACGGCGGCTTTGCCGCCGTTAGCTCGGGAGACCTCCGGTCTCCCGGCGCTCGACCTCCCGCGACTCGCTGCGCTCCTCGCGTCGGTCGCTACGCTCCCTCCGCTGCGGTGCTTGCTTCGTCGGGGAGGAATCGAGCGACCGGCCCCTTTCAGTCCCACCCGACGGTGGTTTCACCCCGCTGCCGAAGTGGGCGAAGACTCCCGTTCGCGAGAATCCAAACGGAAGGACGTTCGCCGTCACCCCCGCTCCGCTTCCAGCACCAACACGCCCCCGAGCACCAGCGCCCCGCCC
>CAZPIG010000159.1:0-6377 GCA_964586205.1 uncultured Halobacteriales archaeon
AGGACCGCAGCGAGCCGCGGGAGCCGAGCGGCCCGGGGCTTCCGGGCACCAAGCTGTCGCTCGCTTACCCGAACCATCACCATCGCTGGCTCCAACCGACGGAGATCCCAGTTCCGCCGATCACTATGACCCTCGTCGTCGCGCGCGGAGTCCACGACTGCTCGCGAAGACGATTCCCCGCGACCCCGATTCCGAAGCGAATACGGTCCGCCCCCGCGAACGCTCCCGACGCGAGCACGCTCAAAGGCTTTCGACGCGAACGCGCTCTACAATCCCCGAAGCCCGCGTTCCCATGACCCCAGACTCCACCGACGACCGCCGCCGAGAGTGCGCCGAAGGCGACTGTGCGGAGTCGGCCGCGTTCTGGCAGTACGACGCCCCTGCCGGCTCGTGGCGGCCGGTCTGCGCGCGCCACGCCCGCACCACCCACCCCTCCCTGGAGGTCAAGGCGTGGCTGGAGAGCGGCTACATGAAGCCCGTCGAGGTCGGCCGACCGACCGGCCACCCGTCCGAGCCGTCCACCGGGCGGGCCGCGGCGTTCCGCGAGCTGGTCGACGAGACGATGGGGTGGGAGAACGAAGTGTGACGCTCCGAGGGAACGTCCCCGGACGAGAACCCTCAGGACCGCGGCATCGGCTCGCGCAGCAGCGGCACGGCGCTGGCGAGGACCGCCACGATGCCCGCCAGCACGACGATTTTGCCCAGCACCGCGGGCGTCGAGAGGAAGGTGAGCCCCACGAGGACGAGCGCGACGCCGAGGACGTACCCGACCCGCTCGCGACGCTCGACGCTGCCGTAGACGGCGACCAGCAGGAGCGCGAACGTAGCGAACCCGAGCCAGAAGGCGAGGTCGGCCATGTCAACGCAGCTCCGAGAGCTTGCTGTTCAGCCACTTGAGCGGGTCGTAGTATTCGTCGACCACGCGCTCCTTCTGGGGGATGATGGCGTTGTCGGTTATCTCGATGTCCTCGGGACAGACCTCCGAGCAGCACCGGGTGATGTTGCAGTAGCCGACCCCCGCGTCCTCCTTCATCCACTCCGTGCGGTCGGCCGTGTCCTCGGGGTGGAAGTGCAGCCCCGCCGAGCGGACCAGCGACCGCGGGCCCGCGTACTCCTCCTTCTTGTCGTGCTCGCGGAGGACGTGACAGACGTCCTGGCACTGGAAGCACTCGATGCACTTGCGGAACTCCCGGCTGCGCTCGACGTCCTCCTGGTAGAACTCGAAGTCGGCGTCGTCGGCGGGCGAGAACGGCTCTATCTCCTCGTTGACCTCGTAGTTCCACGAGACGTCCGGCACGAGGTCCTTGACGACCGGGAACGTCTGCATCGGCGCGACCTGGATCGGGGTGTCCGGGTCGTAGTCGGACATCCGGGTCATGCAGGCGAGCTCCGGGATGCCGTTTATCTCCACGCTGCAGGAGCCACACCGCCCGGACTTGCAGTTCCAGCGCACCGCCAGCTCGGGGTCCTCGTTCGCCTGGAGCCAGTGGATGGCGTCGAGCACGACCATCCCCTCCTCGACCGGGACGTCGTAGTCGACGAACTCGCCGTCCTCGTCGTCGCCCCGGTACACCCACAGCGTGTACTCGGTGGTCTCGGTCTCCGTGGGCGCGGTGTCGGCGGTGGTCGTCGCCCGCTCCTCGTCGCCGTCCGTCCCGTCGACGTCCGTCTCCGCGGCGTCGACCTCCGCCTCGGCCGCGTCCACCTCGGCGTCTGCGCTCATCGTCCGTGACCTCCACACGGTAGCGTGTTAACAGTTGGGTTGGCGGGAATCATGCGTCCTCCTCTCCCTCGTCGGCCTCCAGCATCTCCTCGAGCTCCGGCCGGGGCTCGGGCACGGACTCGCGGGACAGCGTCACCTCGCCGTCCTCGAGGGTCGCCAGCAGCTTGACCGCCCCGAGGTCGTCGTCGGGCTCGGGGTGGTCGATGCGGCTGTGTGCGCCACGGCTCTCGGTGCGCTCCCGGGCGGCGTGGGCGACGACGAGCCCGATGTCTATCAGGTTCTGGAGGTCGAAGCACTTCTGCCAGCCCGCGTTGTACGTCCGCGGACCGGTGGCGTACAGGTCCGACAGCCGCTCGCGCATCGCGGAGAGCGTCTCGATGCCCTCCGAGAGCCCCTCGTCGTCGCGGCTGATGCCGACGTGGGCCTCCATGACCGTCTGCAGCTCCTCGTGGAGCTCGAATGGCTGCTCGCCGGTCTCGGGGTCGCGCTCGAAGGGGGCTTCGAGGCGCTCGCGCTCGGCCTCCACGTCGCCGTCGTCCACCTCGGGGAGGCCGTCCATCGCCGCGGCCTCCTCGCCGGCGTGGACGCCCGCGCGGTTGCCGAACACCAGCAGGTCCGACAGCGAGTTGCCGCCGAGCCGGTTCGCGCCGTGGAGCCCGCCGGCCACCTCGCCGGAGGCGTACAGCCCGGGGACGCTGGTCTCCTGGGTCTCCGCGTCCACCTGGACGCCGCCCATCATGTAGTGGCAGGTCGGCGCGACCTCCATGGGCTCGCTGGTGATGTCGATGCCGGCCAGCTCCTCGAACTGGTGGACCATGGCCGGCAGCTTCTGGTGGATGAACTCGTCGGAGCGCTGGCTCGCGATGTCGAGGTAGGCCCCGCCGTGGTCGCTACCGCGGCCCGCCTCGACCTCGCTCAGGATGGCCCGCGCGACCACGTCCCGGGTCAGCAGCTCCGGCGGCGGCCGGGCGGACTCGTCGCCCTCGACCCACCGCTGGGCCTCGGCCTCCGTCTCGGCGACCGACCCCTCGTACTCCTCGGGGACGTAGTCGAACATGAACCGCTCGCCCTCGGAGTTCTTGAGGACGCCGCCCTCGCCGCGGACGCCCTCGGTCACGAGCGTCCCCTGGACGCTCTTGGGCCAGACCATGCCGGTCGGGTGGAACTGCACGAACGCCATGTCGACCAGCTCCGCGCCGGCCCGCAGGGCCATCGCGTGGCCGTCGGCCGTGTACTCCCACGAGTTCGAGGTGATGCGGTAGAGCTTCCCGACGCCGCCGGTCGCGAGGACGACCGTCTTCGCCCGGAACAGGACGGGGTCGCCCTCGTCGCGCCAGTAGCCGAACGCGCCCGCGACCCGGTCGCCGTCCTGCAGCAGCGACGTGACGGTGCACTCCTGGTAGACGTCGATGCCCTCCGCGACGGCCTTGTCCTGCAGCGTCCGGAGCATCTCGAGGCCGGTGCGGTCGCCGACGTGGGCCAGCCGGTCGTGGCGGTGGCCGCCGAACGGCCGCTGGTGGATGTCGCCCTCCTCGGTCCGGTCGAACAGCGCGCCCCACTCCTGGAGCGTCTGGACGCGCTCGGGCGACTCCTTGGCGTGGAGCTCGGCCATCTCGGGGTCGTTGAGCCCCCAGCCGCCCTTCATCGTGTCGAGGAAGTGCGCCCGCCAGCTGTCGGCCTCGTCGACGTTGCCCAGCGAGGCGGCGATGCCGCCCTCGGCCATGACGGTGTGGGCCTTCCCGAGCAGCGACTTGCAGACGACGCCGACGTCGGCTCCCTGCTCGGCGGCCGAGATGGCGGCCGACAGCCCGGCTCCGCCCGCGCCGACGACCAGCGTGTCGTGTTCGTATGTTTCGTCCATGGTTTTGTCAGAACGCGACGATAGTGTAGTCGGTCCACACGCCGATGGACACCATCCAGACGTAGAAGTCCGCGAACGCGACCATGAAGAGGCTGAACCACGCCCACGTCGAGTGGTTGACGTTCAGCTTCGTCACGGCCCGCCAGAGGGTGTACCGGAACGACAGCGACTTGCCCTGGCTGCCGGCCCCGCCCTGGCTGCCGGCCGCGTCCGGAGTGCTACCCGCGCCCGCGCCCGAGTTGCTACCCGCCTGGTTGCGGGGGTTGTGGGGACACGAGAAGCACCGGAGCTTGCCCCCGGCGAGGTAGCGCAGGCTGTGACAGCCCAGCGTGTACCCGGCCAGCAGGAACACGTTCGTCGCCAGGATGAGCGTCCCGACGTGTATCTCGAAGCTCCCCTGCCAGAACGGCGTGCCGGCCGCCGCGCCCTCCGGGAGCCAGAACAGCGCCCGGACCGTGTCGTAGCTGAGGACGACGATGAACACCAGCCCGAGGTACAGGAAGTACCGGTGGAGGTTCTGGAATATCAGCAGGCCCGTCTCGCCCTCGTAGTCGTCGCGGGGCTCGCTGACGGCGCAGGCCGTCGGGTCCTGGAAGAAGGCCCGGTAGTAGGCCTTCCGGTAGTAGTAGCAGGTCAGCCGGAGCCCGAGCGGGGCCCAGAGGATGAGGATGGCCGGCGACCGGAGGATGGTCGGCCAGTTCGCCGGGAACGTCCCGAAGACGGCGTGGTGGTTGGGGTCGATGGAGAACAGCAGCGGCGAGTAGAACGGCGACAGCAGCGCCCCGTGGGAGATGCCCGGTGCCCCCGGGACGAAGATGGGATACAGCGTCCGCGCCAGTCCGTAGACGACGAACAGTGAGAGTCCCACGAACACGGCGAGTGGGTGGGACCACCAGTTGTCAGTGCGGTTCGTGTCTCCGAACCCGGACGTGTCGAAGGGTCGGTCGCCTCCTGCGGTTTGCTCGCTCCGTGCCATTCTTTCGCGTGGAAGAAATCCCGTATACGACTTATCTCTTTGGAAGCTCTCCGAGGAGTGTGTCCTCTCCGTCGGCCGGTGCGGCACGGGGTCGGCTTCGCGTCCGGTGGTGGCGAGGTGGCGTCAGGTGGTGGTGAGGTGCCGTCGGGAGCCGGCGAGGTGGCGTCGGCCCCTGACGAGTGGGCGTCGAGAGCTGGCGAAGTGGCGTCGAGTGTCGGTGAGGTGGCGTCGGGAGCTTCCGAGGTCCGGCTCGGCGGCGGTCGGCTCGCCATCTCGGTCGCCGACGACCAGCCGAGTTCCGTGACTCCGGGCCCGAAACTTAGATAACGTTTGCTATGCAATACCATGCCATCATGGGCGCGACGAACGTTCGCGAACGGCTCCGGCAGGCGTGCGACGCCATCGACGCTGCTCGCGAGGCACCGGGGGCGACCGAGTCCGAGGAGTGGCTCTCGAGCGTCCGGACCCAGCTCCGGCACTTCGTCGACGGCGACTCGGACGACCCCGAGGCCCACGTCTACCCGCCGCCCGGCGCGGTCGAGACGATGCTGGACCGCCTAGAGGAGGTCATCGAGCGGACCGACGACGAGGCCGTCGAGGAGAACCTCGAAGACGCGCGCGCGTACATCCAGCAAGTGTGGGAGATGCTGGACGCGCGGCTGGCGTCTGGTGGGGAAGTGCGCGTGGAGTCGTCCGAGGAGGGGTAGGCGTCGCGAGTGATAGGTGTCGCGAGTGGTTGGTGTCGTGCGGCTATCGTTCGGCGTCGCTCGCGGTCGGAGGACCGAGGCGGAATTGTGAACAACGTGGAGACGGGCCTGCCCACCTCGCTCCACTGCGTTCCGCTCGGTTGCGCGGGCTGCGTCTCCCCTCGTTCAAATCCCGCGTTCGGCGCACACCGGCGTCAGCGAACCGCGCCGAGACGAGACTCGGCGCTCGTCGTCTGACGCCGTAGAAGCGCCCGAGGCGGGATTTGAACCCGCGTCACGACCGTGACAGGGTCGTATGATGGGCCACTACACCACCCGGGCAAGCGACACCTGCACCTATCCGGGTTGCAGCCTTAAGGCTTTCCAAAACCGACCACAGCGCATCCCCGAACCGAACCGCAGCCTCCACAAACGCTTTACTACAGGCTAGCCACAGTCCACCCGAGCACTGCCACGACATCCCCCGACCCGCGCCACGACCGGTCCGCCCGTGCCCCCTCCCGGGGCGGTTAGCTGACCGTCCCGTATCCATAGAAAGATTTATACGACTCCAGCCGCAAGTGGGCTGTAGTATCTCGTGACAGTCGCTTCTCCCCGCGGCAAACGCGACCCATGGTAGACGTAAGCCAACACACGCTCGTTCCAGAGCACACCGTCGTCGACGAGGCGGCCCTCGACGGGGTGCTCGACGAGTACGACGTCGACCGTACAGACCTGCCGAAGATAAAAGCGTCCGACCCCGCGCTGCCCGACGACGCCGACGTCGGCGACGTGATACGCATCGAGCGCGACTCGCGCACGACCGACACCGCGATAGTCTACCGGCTGGTGGTGGAGTGATGGACGCGACCGACCGACGCGCCATCTCGCGGCAGTACTTCGGGCCCGAACGGCTCGCCGAGCACCACTTCCGGTCGTTCAACGACTTCCTGTCGCGCGGCATGCAGCAGGTGGTCGACGAGAAGGAGACCATCGACACCGACATCGGCGACAAGGAGGGCGAGGAGCCCGTGTGGGTCGAGCTGGGCGACGTCCGCGTCGTCACGCCCCGCGTCCGGGAGGCCGACGGCAGCGAGGAGCTGCTGTACCCCCAGGAGGCCCGCCTCCGGA
>CAZPIG010000160.1:0-4796 GCA_964586205.1 uncultured Halobacteriales archaeon
GGCGGCCCCGGACGCGCTCGTCCTCGCGCTCGTCGGCGGCGGCCTGCTCGCCGCGGCCGTGCCGTGGCTGGACCACGACGACCCGCGCCGGACGGCCACCGCGAGCGTCGCGCTGGTCCTCGGCGGCGTGCTGGCCGCCCTCGCCGCCGCGGCGGCGGGCCCGCTCGCGGCGCTCGTCTCGGTCACCGCGGCGGGCGTCGCCGTCCTCGCGGTCGGGCTGGGCGCGGCCGGCTACGCGACCAGCGACGACCTGACGCGGCTGCTGGTGGGCCTCGTGGCGAACTTCGGCGTGCTGGCCGTCGGTGCCGTCGCGGCGGCGGTCGTCCACGTCGGCGCGCCCGCCGCCCTCCTCGGCGTCGTCGAACCCGTCGTCGACTGGCTCGCCGGCCTCGGCGCGGCGAACCTCGCGGCCGCCGTCGCCATGGCGGCCTTCGAGGCCGCGACGCTCGTCGCGCTCGGCCACCAGGCCGCCCGGGCCACGCCGGCCGGAGCCCTGCCGGGCGACGCGGCGGACGTGGCCGGGACGCTCGCGGCCGTCGAGGAGGCCCTCGAGGGGCGCGCGCCGTGGCTGGCGCTCGTAGGGCTGCTCACCGGCGTCGTGGCGCTGCTCGCGCCGGTGCTCCCGGTGCTGGAGCCGCTCGTCGCGCCCGCACCGGCTGCGCTCGCGGCCGCGACGCGGCCGCTGCACGCGGCGGCGTGGACGCTGGCCGTCGCCCTCGTCGTCTACCTCGTCGGCCTCTGGCTCGCCCGGGCGCTCCGGCGACGGTCGCCGACGTGGCTGGCCCGCCGGTCGGTCGGCGCGGCGGGCGGCCTGGCAACCACGGCCCTCGTCGCCGTCGTGCTGGCCGTTGTCCCGCTCCGAACCCTCGCGGCGACGGTGGTGGACCCCGAGACGGTCGCCGGCGTCGTCGACGCCGCCGCCACGTTCGGGGCGGCGACGCTGGTGCTCGTCCTCGTGGCGGGGGCACTCGTCCCCGCGACGACCACGGTCGTGGTGGTGCTCTTCGCGGTGGGTGCGCGCCTCGTCCCCGAGCGGGGTGCCGGCGCGGCCATCGCCAGCCTGCTGCTGTTCGCGGGCGCGCTCGGGGCCGCCGCTTCGGGGTCGGTCGCGGCGGCGCTCCTCGGGTCGGCGGCCGCGTTCGTCGTCTGGGACGCCGGCGAGCACGCCGCGTCGCTGGGGGCCCACGTCGGGCGCGCGGGTCGAAGTCGCCGCGCCGAGCTGGTCCACGTCGGGGCCGGCGTCGGCGTCGGCGTCCTCGGCGTCCTCGTGGGCGCGCTCGCGATTCCGGTCGCCATCCTCGTCTCGACGTTCGCTCGGCCGGGCTTCGTGGCCGCCGCGCTGGTCCTGCTACTGGTGGCGGTGCTCGCGTTGGTGTCGTTGGTCAGGGGGTGAGGGTGCTTGCCGACTGTCTCACCCATTGTCGGCCGGGAGGTCTCGAGGTCGTTGAATCCGTGCTCTAGCTATACAGTGGCCTCGAAAGCCCCGACGCGCTCGCCTCGCGCGGCTCGTTGCGCGCTTCGGCGCTCCCTTCGGTCGCGCCTCCAGTGCTTACGTCACCGTGCTTCGGCGAGCGCGTCGCCCCTTTCAGTCCCACCCGACGCCGGTTTCCCGGCAGCCGATTCAACGACGAGATTCACTCCTCCACCGTCGGCACGGGAACGGCGTCGAGTACGCGGTCCACGACGGCCGTCTTCTCGACGTTCTGGACCTTCGCGTCCGGCGTGAGGACGATGCGGTGGGCCAGCACCGGGCGAGCCACCGTCTTCACGTCGTCCGGGGCCACGTAGTCCCGGCCGTGGACGACCGCGCGGGCGCGCGCGGCCTCGAACAGCCGCTGGATGCCCCGCGGCGAGACGCCGACGGCGACGCGGTCGTCCTCGCGGGTCGCGCGCCCGAGGTCGACCACGTACGCCCGCACGTCCGGGTCGACCCGGACCGTCTCCGGGACGGCCTGCAGCGCGCGCACCGAGTCCGGACCGAGGATGGGCGACAGCGACGGGGCCTGGGACTCCCGCGCGGCCCGGCGGTCGAGCAGCCGTAGCTCGCCGTCGCGGTCGGGGTAGCCCATCGACGTCTTGACGACGAAGCGGTCCACCTGGGCCTCCGGCAGCGGGAAGGTGCCCTCCTGCTCGACGGGGTTCTGGGTCGCGATGACGAAGAACGGCTCGGGTAGCTGTCGCGTCTCGCCGTCCGTGGTGACCTGCCGTTCCTCCATGGCCTCCAGCAGCGCGGCCTGGGTCTTCGGCGGCGCGCGGTTTATCTCGTCGGCGAGGACGACGTTGGCGAAGATGGGACCCTCGCTGAACTCGAAGGTCCCGTCCTGCTCGTCGAAGACGTGCGTGCCGGTGATGTCGGCGGGCAGCAGGTCGGGCGTGAACTGCACGCGGTTGAAGGAGAGGCCGAGCGCCTGGGCGGTGCTCCGGGCGGTCAGGGTCTTGCCGGTGCCGGGGACGTCCTCGAGGAGCACGTGGCCCCGCGCGAGCACCCCCACGAGGACGGTCTCTAAGAATCGGCGGTCCGCGATGACGGCCCCGGCGATGGCGTCGAGCACCTGCCCGCAGGCGTCGCTGGCCTCCTCGACGTTCATGTACGTCCCCGCTCGTGCCGAGTACGAAAAGGCATCGACAGTGGGCGGGAAGGCGGCATCCCGCCGCCGGCCGGGTACTGGGGCCCAGCCACCTACCGCAGCACGGCCTCGTCGTCGCCCGCCATCACGCGCTCGACCTCCGCTTGGGTGACCGTCGCCTGGTCGCCCCGGATGGTGCGCTTCAGCGCGGCCGTCGCGGCGGCGTACTCCTGGGCGGTCCGGACGTCGTCGCCGGCCAGCCGGCGGGCGAGGAAGGCCCCCGCGAAGGCGTCGCCGCCGGCGATGGGCGCGACCGTGTCCGTCTCGTGGATGCCCTGCTCGTGGATGGTGCTGTCGTGGAGCGCGAGCGACCCGTTCTCGCCGCGCGTGACGACCACCGTCTCGAAGTCCCACTCCGCGGCGAGGTGGTTCGCCATCTCGCGAGGGTTGCGCTCGATGCCGAGGACGTTCCGGGCCTCCCGCAGCGACACGAACAGCACGTCCACCGCCGGAAACAGCTGCGTCAGCGTGCCCTCGGCCGTCTCCGCGTCCCACAGCCCGGAGCGGTAGTTCACGTCGAACGCCGTCCGGACGCCGGCGTCGGAGGCCGCGGCCAGCAGCTTCGCGGTCAGCTCCGCTATCTCCCCCGACAGCGACGGCGTCACGCCGGTCACGAAGAAGGTGCCGGCGTTGCCGATGCGCCCCCGCGGTAGCTCCTCGGGCGTGACCGTGGCGAACGCCGACCCCGCGCGGTCGTAGTGGACGGCGCTCCCTCGCGGTCGCCCGCCGTGCTCGACGAAGGTGAGCCCCTGGCGCGCGTCGGCGTCGGCCCAGACCACGTCCACCTCGAGGCCGTGTCGCCGCAGGTCGCCCGCGACCTTCCGGCCCAGCGGCGAGTCCGGCAGCTTCGTTATCAACGCGGCGTCCGTCCCCAGCCGCTCGGCGGCCACGGCCACGTTCGCGGCCGGCCCGCCGGCCCGGAACGTCAGCTCGTCGACGGTTTCGAGCCGCTCGCCGTCGCGTGGCGCGAGCCGCGCCGTCGCCTCCCCGAAGGTGACGAGTTCGCTCACGACGACCACCCGGCCGGTCGGGTCCCCTGAATCGCTCCCCCTGGAAGTCTGTCCATTAATCGCCGGTTTCGGCGTAGGGGACTTAAAAACTGTTGCCGTGGTCCTCGTCCATCGGGTGTGACCTGGTGGAGTCCTCCCCCACCCGGTGGGGTTCTCCCGTCGTCGGAGTTACGGGTGGCCGGGGTAGTCGCGCTCGAAGCGCTCGTCCAACTCGTCGGCGGAGAGCTGGATCACGACGGGCCGGCCGTGCGGGCACGCGTAGGGGTTCTCGCAGTCGTCGAGCGCGGCCAGCAGCGCGGTGACGTCGCCCTCCGAGAGCGGCGTGTTGCCCGTCACCGCCGGGTAGCACGCCAAATCCGCTAGCAGGTCGTCCGCCAGGGCGGCGACCGTCTCCGCGCCGGAGCGGTCGGCGGCGACGACCCTCGCGAGCACGTCCGGGAGATGGTCGGGGTCGAGCGCGTCGCCGAGGACGGTCGGGACCGTTGTCACGACGGCGCGGCGGCCGTCGTCGTCCAGCTCGGTCCGGAAGCCGAGACGGGCGAGGGCCTCGCGGTGAGTTTCGAGGTCCGCGGCCTCGATGGCGGTCAGCGGGACCTCGACGGGGTCGGCGAGCACCTGGGCGGTGGTGTCGCCCGCGAACTGCTCCCGGAGGCGCTCGTACTGGACGCGCTCGTCGGCGGCGTGCTGGTCGACGAGCACGAGGCCGTCGGGCGTCTCCGCGACCACGTAGGTGTCGTGGACCTGCCCGAGCACGCGCATGTGCGGGAGCGCGTCGAACTCGCGGGCCGCTTCGGTCGAGGTGTCGTCGCCATCGCCACCGATGGTAGTCTGGTGGGCGGGACCCGCGAACTTCCGGCCGCCGACGCCGGAGTCGGCGTCGTCGGAGTGGACGCCGGTGGCTCCGTCGTCCCCGGCGCGGCCGGTCGTCGCTGTTCCGGCCTCGGGCGGCCCGTCGTCGCCGACCGCTCCGTCGCTGTCGCGGCTGGTCGTGGCTGTTTCGTCGGCCGTCGCGTCGCCGTCGCGGCCGGTCGTCGCGTCGCCCGTCGTCCCGCCCTCGCCGTCGCTCGCGGTCCCCGCCTCGCCGTCGCCGACCGGCGCGTCACCTTCGCCGACCGGCGCGTCACCTTCGCCACCCGGCACGTCACCTTCGCCACCCGGC
>CAZPIG010000160.1:4896-6354 GCA_964586205.1 uncultured Halobacteriales archaeon
CGTCACCTTCGCCACCCGGCACGTCACCTTCGCCACCCGGCTCGACCGGCGTCTCCGCGGGCGCGGACCGGCCCCGCGGCGCGGACGACCGGACCAGACCGTTCGACAGGAGGGCGTCCTCCACGGCGTCCCGGACCGTCCGCCGGACGCCGGCCTCGTCGTCGAACCGGATTTCGAGCTTCCGCGGGTGGACGTTCGGGTCCACCGACCCCGGCGGCACCTCGACGAACAGCACCGCGAAGGGGTAGCGGTCGGCCGCTAGCTGGCCGCCGTAGGCCTCCAGAATCGCCTCGCGGAGCGCGGACGAGCGGACGTACCGGCCGTTGACAAACGTCGCCACGTACTCGCGGGTCGCGCGGGTCGTCTCCGGGTGGCTGACGAGGCCGGCGACCGAGACGGCTGTATTCTCCTCGTCCGGGTCGGCGCTTCCATCGCTCGCTTCGTCGTCCGCGTCGCCCACGGGCACCATCGCCTCGGCGACCTCGCGGCCGTACACCGATAGCACGGTCGAGCGGAGGTCGCCCTGCCCCGGCGTTCTGAACACCTCGCGGTCGTCGTGGGTCAGCGAGACGGCGACGTCCGGGTTCGCCAGCGCGTACCGGGTGACCACGCGGTTGACGCGCGAGAACTCCGTGGCCTCCTCCCCGAGGTACTTGCGGCGCGCGGGCGTGTTGTAGAAGAGGTCCGCCACCTCGACGTTCGTGCCCTCGGGACAGCCCGTCCGCTCGACGGACTCCACCTCGCCGCCGGCGTAGCGGAGGCGGGTCCCCGCGCCGTCGCTCCCGCGGGGCTTGGTGGTGATGGTCAGCCGGGCGACGCTGCCGATGGCGTGCAGCGCCTCGCCGCGGAACCCCAGCGTCGAGACGCGCGCGAGGTCGTCAGCGTCACGGAGCTTGCTGGTGGTGTGCTGGCGGACGGCGGCGCGGACGTCGGCCTCGGTCATCCCCTCGCCGTCGTCGGCGACGCGGATGCGCTCGGTGCCGCCCGCCGCCACTTCGACGCTCACCTCGCTGGCGTCCGCGTCGAGGCTGTTCTCGATCAGCTCCTTGACCGCCGAGGCCGGGCGGTCGACCACCTCGCCCGCCGCTATTCGGTCTATCGTGGTGTCGTCGAGGGCGCGGATTCCGGTGTCGGTTTCCTGGTCCGCGTCGGTGTCGGGGTCGGTTTCTTCGTCGGTCACTGGTAGTTCCTCCCGGCGACGCTGTCCACGGTTTCGGCAATGGGGCGAGTCCATCGTGGGATGGGACCGAAAGGGGCGACGCGCTCGGCGAACCCCGGCGACGCAAGGACCGCAGGCGAGGGAGCGAAGCGACCGAACCGAGGACCGCAGCGAGCCGCGGGAGCCGAGCGCGGCGGGGCTTTCGAGGTGTCCTCGATGGCGATAGCCGGATCGACGAGTCCCAGAAAGCCCCCGGTCGTTCTCGGCGGCGGAGCCGCCGAGAGCTCGGGAGACCGGCG
>CAZPIG010000161.1:0-3339 GCA_964586205.1 uncultured Halobacteriales archaeon
CCAGCCCGCCCCACACCGCGGCCGCGCCGAGTGCGTGGCCGCTGGGAAAGCCCGACCCCGGGGCGGGAGCGGCGGCGAGCGCCGCGGGCGGCCGCGGGAGCCCGAAGGCGGCCTTGAGCACTTCGGCGAGGCCGAGCGCGGCCAGCGCCAGCGCCGCCGCGACGGCGGCCCGGTCGCGGTCGCCCCACCGCCAGTAGTAGAGCGCGAGGACCGGGACGACGACCATGCCGTCGCCGAGGTGGGTGAGCGCCCGGAGGACGGCGAGCCCCACCGGTCCGAGGACCGCCTGGAGCGCCTCGATGACCTCCGTGCCGCCGCGCTGGAGGAGGGGGGCGAGCGACACCTCGAAGAGCGCCATCTCGGCGAGCACTGTCTTCACGAGCGCCACCGTCACGACCGCCAGCGACCGATGCGGTCGGCGATGCGGCGGGGGACGCCCAGCAGCCCGAGCACGTCGAAGGCGACCCCGAAGAGGACCAGGAGCACGTACAGCCCCAGCGTCGACAGCCAGACGACGACCATCGCGAGGATGGCCCAGACCCGGGAGAGGTAGAAGAACGCGCCCAGCGTCATCGCCGTCCCGTACAGCAGCACGAGGTAGGGGCCCCACCCCCGAGCGTGGCCCCGGCGCATCCGCCTGCGGACGTACCGCCGGAGGTCGTCCTCGACGGCGTCGCGGTGGACCGTCCGCTCCTCCAGGGCCTCGACCCGCTCTGCGACCTCCTCGAAGCGCACCCCGAGGGCCGACAGGTCGGGGGCGGCCCCGGACCCGCCGCCGTCCGACTCGCGGTCGCGGGCCTCGTCCTCTCGGTCCCCGGCCATCGCTCTCGTCCCCAACGGTGGGCCGCCCGGACTTTGTACCTGCCGGTCCGCCGAGAGGGTGGCGTTCAGCGACGCGCCGACCAGCAGCACCACCGCCGCGAAGTAGAGCCACGTCACGAGCAGCAGCGCCCCGCCGAGCACCCCGTAGACCGGCGAGGAGGCCGCCCGCACGGCGTAGATGCGGAAGGTGCTCTCGAGGACCGTCCACCCGACGGTCGCCAGCACCGTGCCGGGCACGGCCCCCCGGAGGTCCTCGGCGTCCCCCGGGAAGACGACGTACAGCGGCAGGAAGACCACGAAGAGCCCGACCAGCAGCGCGGCGGTGCTCAGCAGCCCCACGAACTGGACTCCCGAGAGGGCGGTCACGGCGGCCCCCGCGAGGGCCATCGACAGCACGGCGAGGCCGACGACCCCGAGCACGAGCACCGCGTCGCGGAACTGGGCGGTCAGCGGGCGCTCACGGGACTCCTGGTAGACCTCCCCGAACGCCTGGTCCAGCCCCCGGAACAGCCGGAGTCCCGACCAGAGCAGCACCACGGTACCGACTACCGTGGCGGTCCCGCGGCCCCCGGCCGTGGTCAGTGCCTCCTCCAGGACCGACTGGGCGCTCGGAGTCAGCACGTCCGAGACGGTCCCTACGACCGCGTCGACCAACTGCTGGCCGCCGAGCGTCGAGGCCGCGACGACGGCCAGCAGCACGAGCGACGGCAGCGAGACGAACCCGAAGTACGCGATGCCCGCGGCGAGGAAGGGCACGTCGGCCTCGCGGACCCGGGCGAACACAGCGCGGGCGAGGTCTATCGCCCGCGACGCGCGACCGTTCACGCCCGGTACGTCCACGGAGAGACGTATAAATCCGGGCGCGTCGGCCGCGTTTTCGTCGCGGCGTGTGAGGGCAGGGGGCGGATAGGGATGGGGGAGTACGGACTTGCCCTACTCCTCCGTCGCGGCCCGTATCTCCGCGACCGTCGCGTCCGTCTTCAGCGTCGTGCCGCCGTAGTGGGTCCGCGAGGCCTCGAAGCCGGCCGCTCGGAGGGCGTCGAGCACCTCGTCCATCGGCTCGGCGGCCCGGCCCCACAGCTTGCACAGGCGGTGGTGGTCGTAGTGGGTGGGGGTATCCAGCTCCGCTTGCAGGGTCGCCAGCACGTCGCGGGCGCGGTCGGCGGTCCCCATGCCGTCGTCGACCGCCTCGCGGACGGCCGCGACGAACGCCCGGTCGCGGACGGGGCCGAGCCAGAGCGGCCCGGCCGTCAGCACGCGGTCGCCGCCGCAGGCGGGGCAGGTGTCGGGCGGGTGGGAGACGAGGCTCCGCTCCGCGTCGCGGTGCAGGCAGTCCTCGCAGTGGTGGACGAAGCCGAGGTGGTCGATAGCGTCGTCGGCGACGGTCGCGCCGCGGTCCAGTTCGAGGTAGGTCCGGACGTAGTGGCGGGTGGCGTGGGTCACCAGTGGCGTCGCCGCCGCGTCGTAGCGCGCGGCGGTGCGGACGAGCGCCGACAGGAGCACGCGGACGCCCACCTCGGCGTGGTACTCGGTGTTCCGGGGGACGGTCGAGTACCGCCGGACGCCGGCCCGGAAGTGCGCGCCGCAGAGCGGCGCGGTGTCAGTGGCCGTCGCGCAGACGAGGTTGCGGGTGTTCGCCAGCGCGGCGTCGGCGAAGGGGACGGGCGAGCCGAAGGGGTCGAGGTCGGTCACGTCGAAGACGCGCTCGCGGTCGTGCAGCAGGGCGTTGGCGTCGCGCCGGACGACCTCGCCCGCCAGGTCGTTGTGAGCGAGGTTCTCGCGGCAGAGGTCGACGGCCTCGGGGTCGCGGTCGGCGAGCGTGACCTGCCAGCCCTCGCGGGCGGCGCGGACGCCGCGGACGCCCGTCGCCGCCATCGCGTCGAGGTACGACTCGGCGCGCGGCTCGCGGTCGCGGTAGGCCCGCAGGACGGCGACGGTGACGTCCCGGTTCAGCTCCTGGTCGGGGTTGTAGAACGGGCCGTCGGCGTCGGTCGGCCCGTCCACGTCGTCGCCGTCGCGGTCGGGAACTTCGACCTCGACGCCGCCCTCCGAGACGCGCATACTCGACGCTGGTGGGCGGGCGCGAAAAAGGAGTGCGGTTCGCGGTGCTACGCCGGGTCGAACGGGAGGTCGTGACAGGCGTCGGCGTCACAGAAGCAGTCTTCCCCGTCGCAGTCGGGGTCACCCTGGCAGCACTCGCAGGTGGTGCAGTCACTGTTCACGAAGACGCTGTCGCCGTCGTCGAGGCTGACCACGACGCCGCCGGCCATGTGCTGGACGGCGGAGCGGTCGACGACCACGGAGTCGCGGTCGTCCGCGAACCGCACCAGCCCGCCGGCTCGGGACTTCGCCGTGGCACTCCCGAGCGTGCTGGCACCTATCAACCCCGTCGCGCCGACGCCTTTCAGGATGGTTCGTCGCTTCATGGATGCGGACAGAAATCCGTTTCTCGAAGGATAAAATCTTCGCCCGATTGGTCGGATGCATCGCCGTGGACGGGCTCACGACCTCGAGACG
>CAZPIG010000161.1:3439-6332 GCA_964586205.1 uncultured Halobacteriales archaeon
GCTCGTAGCTCCCGAGCACAAAGTACGTGGTGAACGGCCCGAACAGGTGCTGGTGGCGCTCCTCCATACACGAGAGCAAGGACCGGCTTTCTTGGGGTCGAGTTCGATGCCGTGAAGGACGTCGTCAGCAGGAACGCCTCGATTTCGCGGACGTCTTCGGGGACTCGCTCGGAGGGCATCCACGGGTCGGTGGTCCCGGCCTCCTATTTGACTATTCGGGTGGAAGTAGGAGTTCGCTGCCATACATTTTTAGCTGGTCGGGGGCGAAGGTACGGACACTGATGGGCAGCACTTCCGGCGCGACAGACGGGACGGTGAATCCACTCGACGAGCAGCGGGAGCTGATGGACCTCCTGTCCCAGGACACTCGACATCTGATCGTCCAGACCATCCTCGGCCACCCCGAGCACCTCCCGTCGATGGACGAACTCGACCACCTCGTCGCCGACGAGACGGGGGCGGGCATCCGGGACCACCTAGAGCGGCTTCGGGAGGAGGGCATCGTCGCCGAATACACCCACGAGCCGAACAGGACCTCGCGAGGGCTCCCGTGGAAGTTCTACGGTCCGACCGAGTTCGGGGTCGACGTGCTCGGTCGGTTCAACTACCTCGATGGCGTCCCGATGGCGCGGGCCGTCGTCGAGCGGACGCGAACGACCGAGACGATAGCGCGGCATCGGGCGGCTCCACGGCCGTCGCTTCCGTCGGCAGTCGTGGCGGCACTCCGCCTCGAGGACGAGTAGCCGAGCGGGGTCGAACGTCGACACCGGACAGTCTCGACCACTCTCCGTCTTCCGCACCCGAACCCTCTTCCCCCATCCGCCCCGAACCCCGCCCATGAGCATCGAGGCGGGCGAGCGCGTCGAGCTGGGTGGCCTCGAGCTGCCCAACGCTGGCCCGGGCCCCGACCCGCTCGCGCTCGACGCCCTCGCCGCGGACCACGACGCCGTCGTCGTCCTGCTCCAGCGCGACCACTTCTGCGGCAACTGCCGCAGGCAGGTCCAGCGGGTGGCCGAACGCTACGACGAGTTCGCCGACCGGGACGCGGAGGTGGTCTCCGTGCTCCCCGAGCCACGCGAGCGCGCCGCGGAGTGGGTCGAGCGCTACGACCTCCCGTACCCGCTGGTCGCGGACCCCGACGTAACCGCCGGCGACCGATTCGACCAGCCCACGCGGTTCGGCTTCCTCGGCCAGCTACACGACCTCGTCGGCCGGATGCCCGAGGCCGTGGTCGTAGACGCGACCGGCGACGCGCCGACCGTCGCGGCGGTCCACCGCGGGACCACGCCGACCGACCGCCCGAGCGTCGAGGACCTGCTGGCGACGCTGGACGACGTGCTCGACGGCGGGGACTGAACACCGTCCGGCATCCGAGGGACGAGACCACCTATGGCATCCGAGAGACCGTCTATGGCATCCGATATGGCATCTGACCCCGTCCGCGTGCGCGAGGCGACCGGCGACGACCTCGTGGCGACCATGAACGTCCTCGACGGTGCGGACCTCGCCGTCGACGCCGCGCGGGTCCGCGAGCGCATCGCCGCCGGGGACGTGCTGGTCGCGGTCGCGGACGACCGGGTGCTCGGCGCGGTGGTGCTCGACCCGGACGGACCGCCGTGGGAGTCGAACAGAATCACCGATTCACGAGCCACCCACGTCGTCGCCGTCGCGGTCCGCCGTCGCCGGCGCGGCCAGGGCGTCGGGACCGCGCTGGTCGAGGCCGCGGCGGCGCTGGCCGACGCCGCGACGGCGCACGGTGACCGCGCCGGCCTGCTGACGGCGGCGTTCGCCCCCGACGTCCGCCCGTTCTACGAGTCGCTGGGGTTCGCGGTGACGGGCGAGCGTCCGGACGGCCGGCTGACGGGTGTTCTGGAGGGGGACGACGCAGTGGATTCGTGACCGACAGAGCAGTTCCCGCCGGCGGGCAGTGTTTAGATAGGCCGATCAGCCGATGGGCTGTTGCCGGCCGATTTTCCACGTGGGGGCGGGACTTCGGAAGGGGCGGCCCGCTCGGCGAACCCCGGCGAAGCAAGCACCGTAGCCGAGTGAGCGGAGCGAACGAGGCGAGGAGCGCAGCGAGCGCGCGGCGCGAACGGCGGGCGGCGCGAACGAAGTGAGCGCCGCCGAACGAGCGAGCGGGGAGCGAAGCGACCCGCGAGCAGTGAGCGCCGCGGTCGCGCGAGCGGCCGGAGGCCGCGAGCGCCGCGGGAGCCGAGCGGGCCGGGGCTTCCGGGTGCCAAGCGACAGTGCAGTCGCTTCTCCACGCCTTATCCCAACATGACCGTCGTCCGACCGTGGTGATTCAAGACCACGCCGTCCGACGGAGCCGACATGCTCACTCGACCCGACCCCGCGATGGACAGTCTCGGGGAGGGCCTCGTCGGCCGCACCGTCGCCTTCGGCGTCGACGCCGCGGTCGTGGGGGCGCTGTGGGCGGTCCCGTGGGGCGGCGGCACCGCCCTCCGGGCCGCCCTCGACGGCGGGCTGTCGCTGCTGGGCGGCCGCGTGACGACCACGGGCGTCGCCATCTGGCTCGCGGCGTGGCTGCTCGCGGCCGCGCTGGCGAGCGGCTACCTCGCGGCGACCCACGCGGTCGTCGGCCAGACGCTCGGCAAGCGGCTGACCGACCTCGTGGTCGCCCGCGGCGACGGCGCGCCCTGCGACTGGCGGGCCGCGGGGCTGCGGACGGCGGTGCTGCTGGCTCCGGCTCCCGTGGTGGCGCTGCTGGACCTGCTCTGGGGGCTGGAGGGAGCCCTCGCCGGCGCGGCGCTGGTGGTCGCGTGGGTGGCGGTCGAGGTGGTCGCGCTCGCGCTCGACGACGCCGGCCGACGGCTCGGCGACCGCGTCGCCGACACCGTCGTCGTCCGGGAAGCGACGGCGGCGGTGGTGTAGG
>CAZPIG010000162.1:0-6301 GCA_964586205.1 uncultured Halobacteriales archaeon
CGCCGAGCGCGTCGCCCCTTTCAGTCCCACCCGACGGTGGTTTCACGTCCCTGTCGGAGCTAACGTTGACACTCCAGACTACCCCTGCCCCGTCTCGATGTCGACGCCCTCGAACGTCACGGTGACCGGTTCAGCGTACCGCCGCCCGTTCGTCCGGTCGTGGCGGTGGAACGTCGGCGGCTCCACCCGGACCTGGAGGTCGTACCGGCCATCGCCCGGCAGCGTCAGATTGGCCCCGTAGTGGAACAGCCCGGGGTGCCACAGGAACGGTAGCTCGACGGGGCCGACCTCGGAGCCGTCCTCCGCGGTCAGCGTGGCCTGGACCGACAGGTGCGGGACGAACCGCCCGTCGGCGGCGTCGGTGACTGCTATCTCGAGGTGGCAGTTCTCGTCGTCGGGCTCGACCCACTCGAGGTCGCCGTCGCCGCGTGGCTCGTACAGGCCCTCGGCCTCCTCCTGGGCGTAGGCGACGACGAAGTCGCCCGCGCGCTGGCTGCCGCCGGAGTGGACCACCTCCTCGACCATGTAGTGCAGGGCCGCCCCGTAGGCGTCGCCCGCCTCCCGTGCCAGCTCGAGCTGTCGCTCGTCGACCTCCTCGCTCGCCTCCATCGGTGGCTGCTCGCTCATGGTGTCCCCCGTCCCGTACGTGGGTCACCAGGGCAATAAGGGGTCGGGCGTCGGGTCGGATGGTGTCGAGAGGAGGTTTCGAGAAGTGATCGCACTGCAGCTTGGCAGTCGGAAGCCCCGACGCGCTCGGCTCCCGCGGCGCTCGCGGCTTCGCCGCTCGCGCATACCGCGGCGCTCCCTCCGGTCGCGCCGCGCGCTCGCTGCGCGCTTCGGCCGCTTCGCGGCCTGCAGTGCTTACTTCGCCGGGGTTCGCCGAGCGCGTCGCCCCTTCCGAAGTCCCACCCCGGAGTGGCTGTCGAGTTAGCAATAGCCCTTCGGCTGATGGGCTTATCGACACCACCTCTGGTCCACCCGGCCAGAGTCAGAACGGAGGCCCGACCGCGACCCGACAGCCACGCGATTCGCCCGCCGACTCACGCGGCGGCGACCCGGAACTCCCGCTGGAGCGCCAGCGTCCGCGAGAAGTCCTCGCCCGTGAGCAAGCCGGCGACCCCGCTGCCGTCCTCGACGAGCGCCAGCCCGCCCGCGCCGGTGACCAGCGACAGCGCGTCGAACGCCCCGCTCGCGGCCGGGATGCGGGGCACCTCCCGGGCCACCGACCGCACCGCCGTCGAGTCGCGGTCCGCCTCGCTTACCCCGCGCACGTCGTCGATGGTCGCGACGCCGACGACGCGGCCGCCGTCCACGACGGGGTAGGCGGTCTGGCGGTCCGCGAGCATCCGTCCGGCGAGATCGGCCACCGAGGCGTCGGCGTCGACCGTGCGCGGGTCCCGGCTCATCACGTCCGCCGCGGTCAGGCCGGTCAGTAGCTCGTCCAACAGGACCATCCGCGACTCCGTGGTCGCCGCGCCGTAGACGAACAGCGCCAGCAGGACCAGCAGCGGGCTGAACTGCGTGACGCCGACAACGGCGAACAGCAGCGCGAATATCACGCCGATGCGGGCGGCCAGCCGGGTCGCGCCCGCGTACGAGCGATTGCGGGCCAGCAGTGCCCGGAGGACGCGGCCGCCGTCCATCGGGAACGCCGGGAGCATGTTGAACACGGCGAGCACGACGTTCGTGACCGCGAGCCAGCCCACCACGAACAGGGCGGCGTCCAGCGACCCGGGGATGGCCCGAACGCCGACGAAGCAGACGCCCGCCACGAGGAGGCTGGTGACCGGCCCGGCGATGGCGATCCAGAACTCCCGGTCCCACTCCTTCGGGAACGTCTTCAGCGACGCGAGGCCGCCGAGAATCCAGAGCGTGATGGACTCTATCTCCAGTCCGTACCGGAGCGCGACCCACGAGTGGCCGAGTTCGTGGAGCGTGACGCTGACGAACAGCCCCACCGCGGCGACGGTGCCGACGAGCCACGGTGTCAGGCCCGCCTGCAGCGCGTCCACGTCGACGGCGACGCCCGTCAGTCCCTCGATGAGGTCGGCGTAGAGGGCTATCTGCTCGCCGCTGCCGACGAGCCACGCCAGCACGGGCAGAAAGACCAGCAGCGATACGTTCACGCGGATGGGGATGCCCCAGACGCTCGTGACGGTGTAGTTCCGCATGGGGGAGACGTTCGACGGCAGTCCCTTAAAGCGGGCGGTAGCAGGCCCGCGACCGGACCCGCTGGCCCGTCGCGGCCCTGTCGGGTCGTCGCCCTCCTGGCCCATCCACTGCCCTACTGGCCCGCCCGCCGCCGGGGCTTTTCACGCTCGCGGCCGTAGTCACGCCATGGTCGAACTCGACGACGTCGACCGCGCTATCCTCCACGAGCTCCAGGTGGAGGCACGGAACACGACGGCCCAGGCCATCGCGGAGAAGGTGGGCGTCTCGGCGAGCACCGTCCGGAACCGCATCGACCGGCTCGAGGAGGGGGGCATCATCCAGGGCTACCACCCGAAGATAAACTACGAGAAGGCCAGTCTCCCGCTGCAGGTCCTGTTCGTCTGCACCGCAGACCCGCATAAGCGGTCGGAACTGGTCGAGCAGATACTCGACGTCAAGGGCGTCGTCGACATCCGCGAGATGCTGACCGGCCACCGGAACCTCTACGTCGAGGTCATCGGCACCTCGACCAGTGACGTCAGCCGCATCAGCGACGCCCTCCACTCGCTGGGGCTCGCCATCGAGAGCTCCGAAATCATGCGCCAGCGGCGGATCCAGCCGTTCAACCACTTCCACCTGACGGGGCCTACCGACACCGAAGCCGACTCTTCCGAGGAGTAAGTGACTGGAGCCGGACGGATTGTGGATTCCGCGACCATCGGGGTGTGACGTTGCGATTCCCCCCAACGACGATTGTCGAAACCCGGTAGCTTCCGCCCGTTCGGGCGCAATATACGCAATCTGATTAGTCACTTACGAGAAAGTTTTTTCCGGGAAGGCCCCGACTACCGAACAATGACGTCGACACCCGGTGGTGGCTCCCGACCGCCTCCCGACACCGACGACGACAGGCTCGATACAATCCTGGACGCGGTCGCTCATCCGTACCGTCGGTTCCTGCTCGCCCGCCTCCAGGCCGGCGAGGGGCTCCTGACGGTGGGGGAAGCGGCCGCGGCCATCGCGGCGTGGGAGGGCGACGGCGCGGACGGGCCGGCCGTGGACGCCGACGCCGTCGCGACGAGTCTCCACCACGTCCACCTGCCCAAGCTCGACGACGCGAACGTCGTCGAGTACGACGCCGACGCGGGGACCATCGCGCGCGACGGGCGCGCGGACGAGGCGGCGCGATACGTCGAGCAGGTGCCGTAGTAGCGGGCCGGGTCGAGCGGGTGCCGTCGGCGCGGTCCGTCGCGCGGGTGCGCGACCCGTCGCGTGGGGGAGGTTGACGAGCCGTTCGGCGAGGGCGGTATCGACCGGCGCGGCCTTCACCAGGACGCCACGGTTTAACTGTCGCGCCCGACAGCGTGGTACCATGCGACTCGACGACGTGACGGTCCTCGACCTGACGCGGCTGCTGCCCGGTCCCTACGCTACACAGCTACTCGCGGACATGGGCGCGGACGTGGTGAAGGTAGAGGAGCCGGGCACCGGCGACTACGCCCGGATGATGGCGGCCGCCGACGACGGACCGGGCACCTTCACCGCGGTCAACCGCGGCAAGCGAAGCGTGACGCTGGACCTCAAGCACGACGGCGCTCGCGAAGCGTTCTACCGGCTGCTGGAGGACGCCGACGTGGTCGTCGAGGGCTTCCGCCCGGGCGTCACCGACCGCCTCGGCGTCGGCCCCGAGGCGGTCCGCGAGCGCCACCCCGGAATCGTCTACGTCTCGCTGACGGGCTTCGGCGCGACGGGCCCGAACCGCGACCGCGCGGGCCACGACCTCAACTACGTCGGCATGGCCGGTCTGCTGGACATGACCCGACCGGGCCCGGACGCCGCGCCGACAATCCCCGGCTACCCCATCGCGGACATGGCGGGCGGGCTGTTCGCCGCCTTCTCGGTCGTCTCGGCGCTGCTGTCGCGCGAACTCGGCGACGGCACCGGCGA
This sequence comes from uncultured Halobacteriales archaeon, assembly GCA_964586205.1. Classification (GTDB taxonomy): domain Archaea; phylum Halobacteriota; class Halobacteria; order Halobacteriales; family CAZPIG01; genus CAZPIG01. The sequence continues at coordinate 4,099 of CAZPIG010000162.1, forward strand.
CCACGTCGACGTGTCGATGACGGACGTGGTCGCGGCGCTCGCCCAGCCCGTCGCCGGCGAGGCGTTCGCCGGCGGCGACCCCACCGGCGGGGCGACGGCGCTGACTGGCCAGTATCCCTGCTACGACATCTACGAGACCGCAGACGGCGAGTACGTGACGCTCGCGGCGCTGGAGCCGCCGTTCTGGCAGGCGTTCTGCGAGGCCGTCGGGCTGGAGGAGCACGTCGGCGACCACCTCTCCGGGGACCCCGAGACGCGCGAGGAAGTCCGGGCCGCGGTAGCCGAGGCGTTCCGCGAGCGGACCCGCGACGAGTGGGAGGACCTGCTCGGCGACGTGGACGCGATGGTCGCACCCGTGCGGTCGGTGGCGGAGGTCGTAGACAGCGACCAGGTGCGCGAGCGCGGCCTGGTGGTGGACGAGGGCCCGTCGTCGCGGCTGGGCTTCCCCGCGATTCCAGCCGAGGGATTGGGTGGGACCGAGGAGACGGTGCCGGACCTCGGGGAGCACACGGAGTCGATTCTACGCGACGTGGGGTACGACGAGGGGGAGATAGCGGCGTTGCGCGAGGAGGGAGCTATCTGAGGGGATGGAAGTACCGGTGTTTCGGTCGGACGAGAAAAGGATCGTTGGGCGCGAGTGGCACGAAAGGGTCGGTGCTGGCGCGGCCGTCGCTCGCAGACGGCGAGGAACACATCGAGTCGCTCGCTACCCGACCGGCTCGCACTCGACGACGTAGTTGTACCGCGAGGCCGGCGGTGGACTCCCCGGTCGGCTGTCGTTTCTGGTCATCCCGTCCCTCACCAGTCGGTAGGTCACGGAGTACCTGTCCTCCGCGATGCTTCCGGGGTTTCGCCCGACGATGGCGACCTGCGAGCTGGTGACCGTCGCGTTCCCGTCGTCTCGACTGACGGCCATCCCCGAGATGGAGACGGAGAAGTTGTCGTAGGTGCGAGCCCTGTACCCCTTGTGAGCGTACGTTCGCTCGAACTCGCGGACGTACTGCTCGACGGCTTCGGCGCTGTCGTTCGTCAGCTCCAGGGGATACGTGCCCGCGGCGTCGTCGACGCCGACGCCGGGGACAGCACCGACCTCGCATATCTCGGCGTCGAAGGTGTCCGATACCGAGGGGCCACCTCCTCCCATTTCCGGCTGAATCGACGTACAGCCGGACAGCAGTAGCAGTAGAATAGCGACCGCAAGCGTTTTCCCCATCGTTCTGTTCTAGAAGCAACTCTCGTGGATAAATGCTTTCGGCACGTTTTGGCAGCGTTCGCTCGATTGTGGTGTCGTGCGGCGTTCGTCAGAGCGAAGCTCTCGCGAGCCAATCAGAACGCCGCGCGTTCGGATGGCGTTAGCTGGCCGAACCCCCGCCATTCAACTCAGAACGAGAACAGGTCCACGCCGCCCGTCACGCCGACCACCTGCCCCGTCACGTAGCGCGCGTGCTCGCTCGCGAGGTACGCCACCAGCGGCGCGACGTCCTCCTCGCGGCCCAACTCCTCCATCGGCGTCGCCTGCCGGATGCGCTCGTACATGGGGTTTATCTCCTCTAGCTGCTCCGGCGGGAGGTCCGCGAGGTCGCCGACGACGATACTCGGGGCGACGATGTTCGAGGTGACGCCGTGCTGAGCGCCCTCCAGCGCGAGCGTCTTGCCGAACCCCACGAGCGCCATCTTCGTCGAGGAGTACGATATCTGGCCGAAGCCGCCCATGAGGCCCGCGACGCTGCTCATCGAGATGACCCGGCCCCAGCCGCGGTCGCACATCGCCGGGAACACCTCGCGGGTGACGTTGTACGCGCCCGTGAGGTTGACCGCGAGATCGCGGTCCCAGAGGTCGTCCTCGAAGTCCTTCAGTTGGCCGACGGCGTCCACCATCGCGGCATTGTTGACGAGGACATCCACGCCGCCGGTCTCCTCGCGGACGGAGTCGATGGTCTCGGCAACGTCGTCGCGGTCGGTGAGGTCGCACTCGACGGCGATGGCGTCGCCGCCGTCGTCGCGTATCTCGTCGGCCACCTCCTCGGCGGTGGCCTGGTTGACGTCGAGCACGACGACCTCCACGCCCTCCTCGGCGAGGACCCGGCAGTCCTCGCCGCCGATGCGTCCGCCGCCGCCGGTGACCAGTGCCGTCCGCCCGTCGAGTCCGAGGTCCATGCTCCGGTGTGGCACGTCTACAACTATTAACGGTTGGGGTGTTTCT
>CAZPIG010000163.1:0-6233 GCA_964586205.1 uncultured Halobacteriales archaeon
TTCAGTCCCGCCCGACGGTGGACTGTGGAAGCGGTCACCGCTAACGTTGACACCCCTCCCCGGCGACGAACCCATACGGTCAAATACCAGTAGTGTGAGCAACAGCTATGGTTCCGGACACCACCCGACAAGCATCCACCGACAACAACCATCCTGGCCCCGCGGCGACCGCCAGACGGGTCGGCCTCGCCGTGGCGCTCGCGCTCCTCGTCGCGCTCGCGGGCTGTGGCGGTGGCGGGGTCCCGTCGCCCGACGCACCGGGCGGCGGTGCCGACACGACGCCCGACGACGGGGGCGACACTACGCCCGGCGGCTCCGACGGGACGACCGGCGAGTCGGCCGTGTGGGAGCCGCTGAACTTCGACCAGCCGGCGACCTACACGTACGACATCTTCTTCGATGGCCAGGGCGAGGGCCAGATGGTCTGGGAGGTCACCGAGACGTCCGCCGACGGGGCGACGGTCTCCGTCCACGTCGAGCTCGGCGACACGACGTACGATTCGACCGTCAGCGGCACCAGAGACGACATCCGGGGGCAACTGATGACGTCACCCGCCGGCCAGTTCTTCCTCCTCGGGCTGTTCTCGCCGACCGTCGGCTACTACGAGGGCCAGGAGCTCTCGGTCGGCAACCAGTGGTCGTACTCGACCCAGGAGGGCTCGGCCAGCTTCACCATCACCGGCACGCAGAGCTACGCCGGCGTCGAGTGCTACGCCTCGGAGATGACCGTCGACGGGAGCGTGGTCCACGAGGGCTGCTTCTCCGGTGACATCGGGATGATGCCCTACTCCGCCTACTACGACGGCGACGGGCAGATCCGCCTGGAGATGACGCTCGTGGACTACAGCGAGGGGTAGCGGTTCGCGGCGGGTGGTCGCCGCTCGCACCCGATTTCGACGGACGCCCTCTCGAACGAGAGCCCGGACTTGTCGTCCTCCCGAACGGTTCGCGGGCAGTCAGTTCAGGCGAGCCCCATCTCGCGGAGGTCCGCGTCGGTGACGGGCTCGCCACGCCCCTCGTGGAGTGCGAGCACCTCGGCGAGCTGGGCGAGGGCCTCCGCGCGGCTATCACCACCGCGGGCCAGCCCGGTTTCGAGGTCGCGCGGTTATCGAGCCGTCGTCCTCGCGGACGAACTCGACGCCAGCCTGCCCGTCGCCGTCGGGGGTGACCCTCGCCATGGAGTCCGAAGTTGCGCGGTTTGTCAGAAAAACCTCGGTCCCCTGGAGTCGTCGGTGTTCCAGTCCCAGCAGGTCAGGACCGCGAGGCGACGCCGCCGCCCGACTCGTTCAGGCGGGTGACCACCTCGTCCATGTCCGCCTCCTCCTCGACCAGCTCCTTGACGGCCTCGCGCTCGCGGACGTCCTCGGCGTTGGCCTCGTAGGCGCGCACGTACTCCGCGCGCGTGTGCTCCTCGAAGGCGTGCCGGATGGCGAGGTAGCCGTCGGGGACCACCGACCCGCAGACCTTGCACTCGCGGCGCTCGTGGGCGTTGGTCTGGTGGACGATGGCGCTCTCTACGTTCTCGAACGTCTTGTGGCACCCCTCTATCCCGCATTCCCAGACTGGCATCTCACTCGACGGTAGTGAGTCGGGCCCCCGGTAAAGGCTTTCTGTCAGACGCACGCGCGCTGACGTGTTCTCCGGGCGGGCGGTCAGTTGTCCGACACTGACGCTCCGGCTACTCGACACTGACGGCCCGGTGATGGCCCCGTTCCGAGCGGTCTCGAACGACCACTCACTCCCCCGTCCGCAGGTGGTGGAAGACGTACGTCTGCGCGTAGCCGGCGTACTCGCCGCCGAAGCGCTCCCGGATGGCTCGCGACGTCTCGGCGTACGAGCCGCGGTCGCAGTCGGGGTAGTGGTCGGCGATGGCGGTCCGTATCCACGTGTCGAGCGGCACCGCCTCGAGGTAGTCCAGCGAGAACAGCAGCACGCAGTCGGCGACCTTGCTGCCGACGCCGACGAACTCGGTCAGCGCCTCGCGGGCGTCCTCGTAGGCCAGCCCGCGGGCGTCGGCGGGCGAGCGCCCGTCGGCGACCATCTCCGCGGTCTCGACGACGTACGGCGCGCGGTAGCCGAGCCCGAGGTCGCGTAGCTCCCCCTCCGTCGCCGCCGCCAACTGCTCTGCGGACGGGAAGCCGTGGTACGTCCGGCCGTCGAAGGTGACCGACGTCCCGTACTCGCGGGCGAGCGCGCGCTGCATCGCGTGGATGCGCGCGACGCGCATCTGCGCCGAGCAGATGAACGCGACGAGCGTCGGGAACGGGGGGTCGCGCACCACGCGCAGCCCCGGATAGGCGTCGAAGGCGGCCGCGACCAGCGGGTCCTCGGGCGTCGCCGCCCGGATGGCGGGCAGGTCGTCGTCCAGCCGCAGCAGGTCCGCGAGGATGGGGTCTGCGTCGGTGGTCGCCTCCCACTGCAGGTCGCCGTCCGGCGCGCCGCCGACCTGCCGGACCCGCACCACCGCGCCGTCGACGACGGTGGCGTACCACCCGTCCCCGCCGCGCGCGCCGGTCTCCTCGTACATGCCGCCGTCCTCCCGACGCCAGTGGTAGGACTGGCCGCTCTCGAGGGTCGTCTGGAGGTCGAGCCCGCCGGGCAGGTCCGCCGCGGGGATGGTCCCCGTCGCCATCGTCGGGCCCGAGGGCCCGCCACCGCTTGCCGCTTTCGGGTCGCGCCGCCGCTCGCTCCGGGTCGCGCCGACCGTCCGTCGGTGTTCTCTTCCACCAATGTAATGATGCAATCAAAAAATTCGGCGGTTTCAGGACGCCTCCCGCCCGTTTCGCTACGGGCTTTCGCTATCGAAAGGCCAACCTTCTTGCTGTTGGACTTCCAAGAACAGGGTGGTATGAACTGCAGAGTCGTCGTCGAAGCCGCCGTCCCGGTGTACGACGTCGGGTCGGCAGACGAGGCCGTCCGGATAGCCATCTCCAAGACCGGGGAGATGCTCAATCCCGACCTCAACTACGTCGAGATAAGCATGGGGGGTCGCCGGTGTCCCCACTGCGGCGAGGAGCTCGAGCCGGCGTTCATCAGCGCCGACGAGAGCCTCGTCTCTCTGGAGCTAGAGATGACCGTCTTCAACGTCGAGCGCGAGGAGCACGCCTCCCGCATCGCGCGCAAGGAGATCGGCCAGCGCCTCGAGAACATCCCCCTCGAGGTCCTCGAGGTCGAGGTGCTCGACGAGGAGGAGGAGGTCGAGGAGGTCAGCGAGGAGCCCGACGAGCCCGTCGTCGAGGAGGCGGGCGAGACGGACGACGACGTCCTCCCGGAGTTCGAGGACCTCATCGACTGACCCGGCGACCGGACGGCCCCGGCCACGCGGCCCTACCCCCCGGTAGGTCGACGCGAAGTACCCACTCGACCCGGACTACTGCTCTGCACGAGCGGACGACCGCCCGCTCCGACGTGCGTTCTGCGCGATTCGACTTGTCGAACAGCCACGCCGCGACGGAGGTAGCGACGACGGAGCGGGGACGATTACGGGAGCGCAGGAGCGGCACGAACGGGAGCGGCGCGAGTGGGAGCGTCACGAGCTAGAGCTATCGCTCGGAGCGGAGTTGTCCCAGAACGGGTTCGCCTCGTCCCCTCAATCGGCCGTTGCGGGGACCGCCTCGCTCTCCTCGGAGCGCATCGGACCGGTGATGGCCTCCGCGAGCGCGAAGACGGCTTCCTTGTGGTCTGTCTTCGACTTGTGGATGGACGTAGGTCGTACGCCGAGGTCCTCGTAGCGGTCGAGGTCCGGCGTTACCCCGTGGTGGTTCTCCGCGTGGTTCGATACCTCTGCGAGGAGGCCGTGCAGGTGAATAAGTTCCTGCTTTTTCATAAGCAGGCGTGGCTAAGATTTGGAGGGTTATATTATTATCCTGAGACCCGTTAACACACGGCGCGCTCGGCAGCCGACGCCCCGACCCCGCAGTCAGGGGTTCCACCACTGACTGACGCCATCTTCCGCGGGCTATCGCGGCGACGACAAGAGCTATCACCGGTCCATCCACTCCCGGTCGTCCCCGTTCCGTCGCCCGGTTCCGGTCGTCGCGCGCGCACCGGTAGGAGGGCGTGAAGACTGCAGTCGTCGAACGATTCGGAGGCCGAACCGCGGTAGCCGAGCGGAGTGTACCGTGGGCGGCCCGGCGACGGTACGCCATCGCGTCGTCGGTGGACGGCGGACTCTGAAAAGCTTTTAGGCGACGACCGGCACGATTCGGACATGGACTACGAGGACCAACTCGACAGAGCCATCGAGCGGACGCCGGACATCGAGGGGGGCGGCGAGCGCTTCGACGTGCCGACGCCGGACCTCCGCCAGGAGGGCAACGTCACGGTCTTCGAGAACTTCCGGGCGGTCGTGAGTCGGCTCGACCGCGACGGCGAGCACGTGATGAAGTTCATCCAGAACGAACTCGGGACCAGCGGCTCCATCGACGAGAGCGGGCGCGCGCGCCTGACCGGCTCGTTCGACACCGACCGCGTCGCGAGGGCCGTCGAGGAGTACACCGAGGAGTACGTGCTCTGCCCCGAGTGCGGCCTGCCGGACACCCGCCTCGAGACCGAGCAGGGCGCGACGCTGCTCCGCTGCGAGGCCTGCGGGGCCCGGTCGTCGGTCGGCGAGTGACGGTGCGACGACGGGACCGGGTGCCGGTACAGCGACCTCCCGGTCGCTCCTATCGACCTCCCGGTCGCGCGCCTATCCGAACTGCTCCAGCGTCTCGAGGTCGCGGTCCGTGCGCGCGAACTCGGCCAGCCGGTGGCTGGCGTTGCAGTCCGGGCAGTCGAAGACGTCGTCGGGGTCGGGGAGGTCGTCGGGGTGGCGCTCCCAGTCCTTCGTGCACTCCGGACAGAGTAGCCGGACGTGAGTCTCCCGCATGGTCGCCCGTCCGCCACTGCCGGCAATAAGGGCTGTGGCGCACGGCCGCTTGCCGGGGCGGGTGACGAAGCACTCCGGCAAAATCGTGGGACCGCCCCACCACTTTCCCGTCTCCGGCCGCTACCCGCGTCTACATGGGCAAGCTCGTAGACGGCGACTGGTACACCGACGACGAGCTAGAGCGCTTCCAGGACGACGAGGGAGCCTTCGAGCGCGAGCCGACCACCTTCCACCGGTGGGTCGAGGCCGACCCCGACGCCGAGTTCCCCGCCGAGGCGGGCCGGTACCACCTCTACGTGGCCCGCGCCTGCCCGTGGGCCCACCGCACCACCCTGCTCCGGCGGCTGAAGGGGCTGACCGACGCCGTCTCGATGTCGGTCGTCGACCCCGTCCGCCTGACCGACGGCTGGGAGTTCGCACCCGAGAAGGACGGCTGCACGCCGGACCACGTCCACGGCTACGACTACCTCCGGGACGTCTACCGCGAGGCCGACCCGGACTACACCGGCCGCGTGACGGTGCCGGTCCTCTGGGACAAAGAGCGCGGGACCATCGTCAACAACGAGTCCGCCGAGATACTGCGGATGCTGGACGTGGCCTTCGACGACGTGGCCGAGCGGGACGTGACCTTCTACCCGGAGGGCTACCGCGACGAGATAGACGAGACCATCGAGGCCATCTACGGGCCCATCAACAACGGCGTCTACCGCGCGGGCTTCGCGCGCGGCCAGGCGGCCTACGACGAGGCGGTGACGGAGCTGTTCGACGCGCTCGACCACTGGGAGGACGTACTCGCCGACCAGCGCTACCTCTGCGGGCCGGTGCTGACGGAGGCCGACCTCTGCATGTTCACGACACTCTGGCGGTTCGACCTCGTCTACCACACGCACTTCAAGTGCAACGTTCGGCGCATCGTGGACTACCCGAACCTCTGGAACTACCTGAAGGAGCTGTGTCAACTGCCGGGCGTCGCCACGACGTGCGACGCCGGGCAGACGAAGGCCCACTACTTCCGGAGCCACGCCTCGGTCAATCCGACCCGCATCGTCCCCGCGGGGCCGGACATCGACTTCACGGAGCCCCACGACCGCGACCGATTGGCGGGTGGGCCGCCCGAGGCGCTGGTGGAGGGTGCGGACGCGGCGGCTGCGGACGACTGACAGCGGCGATTCGGCGTGTTTCCACTGCTTCGCGACGGTCGACCGTCGGCCTACAGCCCACTCGACAGTCACTCCGGGGGTGGGACTTCGGAAGGGGCGCGGCGCGCTCGACCCGGCCCCGACGAAGCAAGCACCGCAACGAGGGAGCGAAGCGACCGACGTGAGGAGCGCAGCGAGCGCGTGGCGCGACCGAAGGGAGCGTCGGG
>CAZPIG010000164.1:0-6204 GCA_964586205.1 uncultured Halobacteriales archaeon
GGCGTGGCGGCGCGGTGCGGTTTCGGGATGGCCAGAGTCGTCGCGGCGCGGTTCAGGGTTGCTCGGGTCGTCGCTACGCTGACCGTGGCGGTGCGGAGCGGCGCGGTGCGGAGGCGGCTTCGGGATGGCTCGGCTCGCCGTCGAAACCGATCCGTACGGCGTGGAGCGGGAGAGCCCCAAGACGAAAGCAGCGCCGCAAACGGTCCACCTCACACCCGCCGGTGGGCCTCCCGGACCACGCGGGCGAGCACGTCACCGTCGTCGGCGTACGCGAGGTGGGCGTCGCAGTCGCAGTCCGACGCGCCGAAGCCGGGAACGAGGCTCGCCTCGACCGTATCCGAGCCCCCGTCCCCGCGGGCGTCGACAACTCCGTCTCCGATGCGCCGAGCGACCGCACACTCCACGGCGCGCTCGGGCGACCGGACCACGTCCACAATATCTGCGGTGCGGTGGCCGAGCAGGTGGTCGACGTGCCAGTGGCGGACCTCGCGCTCGCCGCCTGCCACCTCGCGGTGGCGGTCGACGCGGGCGAAGCCGCCCGGGCCGAGCGCGCTGCCGGTGTAGGCGTACCGGCCCGCCGGGAGGTCGTGCTCGCCGAGTGCGCCGACGGCGAGGGTGGCCGGCTCCCGTTGCTCGACGAGCAGGGTGTAGGTGCCGCCGGTCATCCGGTCGGGGAGGGGTTCGGGCTCGCGGCCCCTAATACGTCGGAATCGGCCGCCGCGCGGGGACGGTCGCCGCGCGGCTCATCCGTCACCGGGGTCGTCCACCGCCAGCTCGACGACGGCGACCTCCCAGTCGGGGGTCGAGCCGTCCCCGCGACATACCCACGGGCCCCGCACGTCGACGCCGCCCTCCCGCGCCCTCGCGAGCATCGCTGCGAGGACGGCGTTGAACTGCTCTGGACTCGCGATGGTCAGGTCGGCCGGGATGGTGTCGGTCATCGGTCTGTGACGGACCGGTCCGTCGGGGCGCGCGGGCCGTCGACTCCTTCGCGGGCCGGCGGCACTCCGCGAACAGGCCGTCACTCCCGTAATACACGACGTGCCAGCCGGAAACGTCTATCGACGAGCATGGTCTACCATGGCCCGTCAGGCGGCATGGCTTGCCATGCCCGGCGTATTAAGGTGATCCGACCTACTATCGATATCAAAGGGATGACCGTCATCGCCCACCTGCGGATACCCGCGGATTCGTTCGAGCTCGGTCGCATCCTCGACCTCGAGGACGGCGTCGCCATCGAGCTGGAGACGATGGTGCCGCTCGGCGAGAAGGCGGTCCCCTTCCTGTCGGTTTCGGACGGGAATCGCGAGACGTTCGAGGAGCGCATCCGGAACCACCCGTCCGTCGAGTCCATCCGGGAGATGAGCAGCCACGACAACCGGACGCTGTACGCGCTCGACTGGAACATCGCGCGCGACGTCGTCTTCCAGGGGTTCCTCGAGACGGGGGCCCAGTTGCTGGCCGCGAAGGGCACCGAGCGCAGGTGGGAGTTCGAGCTCCGGTTTCCCACCCACGGGGCGCTCTCGGAGTTCCAGGAGTACTGCTCGAACGCGCACATCAGCCTGGAGGTGGGGCGCATCTACAACCCCACCGCGCCCGGTACCGGCCCGTGGCACGGGCTCTCGAAGCCCCAGCGCGACACGCTGACTCGTGCAGTCGAGGCGGGCTACTACTCGATACCCCGGGAGCTGTCGACGAAGGACCTCGCCGAGGAGTTCGGCGTCTCGGACCAGGCCGTGACCGAGCGCCTGCGTCGTGCCATCGTCGCGCTCGTGGAGAACACGCTCGTCGCCGCGGAGCGCGAGGAGTTCGAGCAGGTGGAGTAGCATCGGACCGGTCGTCCGGGCGTCGCGGGCGCTCAGTCCAGCGCGACCGCGGCCGTCTCCTCGTCGGCGAGGAACTGGAGCAGCGGCTCGACCTCCCCGAACGCCGCCCCCCTGGTCACCGCGTCCCGGTCGTGGTCCCACTCTACTACCCCCGCCGCCTCCAACTTCGGGAGGTGGACGTGGTACAGTTCGGCGTAGAGCGAGTCGGGGTCGGCGTGGCCGTTGGCGACGTCGTCGGGGACCGACACCGGGGGTCCGGCGGACCCGCGGGTCAGCAGCGAGATCAGCAGCCGGCGTCTCGTCTCGTCGGCGAGCATCGCGAACGGGTCGAACGACATGGCCCACCGTACCGCCTGCACGGGGTAATCTGTGTCCCATGGCTGACCATGACCACCTTAATGTCGGGTCCGACGCGCCCGCTCGTGGTCGCCCGTGGGTACGTCGCGCTTACCGTCGGCGTTCCGGGGCGTTCCCGGATTGCGGTGGCGGTGCTCGACGGGCCGGGGTTCGCCGGACGGCCCTACGCCTCCTCCTCGCAGCCGGTGTCGAGACACCGCACCGCGCCGCCCACGTCGAACCGCGGGAGGCCGCAGCCGCACTCCTCGACGACGGTCCCGTCGGGGATGGCAAAGCCCGTCTCGCAGTCGGGGTAGCGCTCGCACCCCGCGAGCAGGCCGCCGCGGCGGAGCACGCGCAGGTCGCCGCCGCACGCCGGGCAGTCCCACTCGCGGTCGAAGCGCTCGCGCACGGCCGCGTCGAGGGACTCGCACTCGCGGTCGATGCACACCTCGAAGGGCGCGCCGCGCTCGACGCGCATCGTCGGCAGCCCGCAGTCGCAGGTCCGCTCGGTGACCTTCGCTCCGGAGGGCAGGCCGTACCGGACGCGGCAGCCGGTGCAGGTCACCTCGCCGCCGGCGCGGACGAGCACGCCGGTGCAGTCCGGGCAGTCGCCGACGGGGACTCCCGCCGCAGTGGCGGGGTAGTGGGCGTAGCCGTACTCCGCGTGGGCGACGACTTCGAGGTGCTGGTCGCCGGCGGCGGCCCGGAGGACGGCCCCGCCCTCGCGGGAGAAGGAGACGGAGTCCGCGCGCGTGAGCCACGAGACGGGCTGGTAGCCGTCGACGTCGTGGACGAGGACGGTGTTGTCGGGCTTGACCAGTACGACGACCTCGCCGCGCTCTTCTCGTCGTTGTTGGTCGCCCTGGTACGTGACGGTGCAGTCGCCAGCGAGGACGCGGATGGCGTCGTCGGGCATGGGCGGGACGGCCTGGTCGCGGGATGGTTTTTGAAGTCTCGGACGGAATTGAATGAATTGGATAGGAGGCCCGGCCTGTCCCTTCTAGAGGTACCGTTCGCGACTCGGCCGGTAGGGGCAGCTAAACATCCTCCGTGAAACACGGCCGCCAGAACACGTACGACCCCAGCCGCTTCGACCGTAGCTCGCCGTGGTCGACGAGGATTCGGAGCTTCTCGCGGGCGGTGTGCTCGGAGCACCCGACTATTTCAGCCACCTCGCGGGCGTTCCGGGGTTCGCACTTGTCGGGCCGGCCCGTGAAGCACTTCTCCAACACCTCCTCGGCGGGGTACTCCACCTGTCGCGCCATGCCATACCGGGCGGGCGGCGACGCAATCGCTTCGGGTGCCACGGACAACTAATCCTCAGTCTTCGAGTTATCTCTCTGCCCTATATGGATTCAACTACCCCTATCTTTTTACCATCGGGCCACAATCCGGAAACTGCGCAGGCGTCCCTCACCCGCCGCGCGACACCACCACCCATGCCCACCGACACCCGATTCCTCCACGTCGACGTGCCCCCGGACGTCGCCCGCGAGGCGGCGAAGATCGCCGACCGCGAGAACATCGCCATCGAGGACGCGCTGGTGCGACTCACGTACTACGATTATCCGCCCCACGTGGTCCGAGAGGCGGGCGTCGCTGCGGATTGTTCGGGACCGTAGCGGCTCGCAGCGATACGATCCGGCCGAGAAGAATCGATTCACGTCCTCGGCCGTCGACCGATATACTTCCCCCGGGTTCGCGCTGCCGACTGGATGATCAACGACCCCGCGCTCCTTCCCCGACTAACAGTAGTGGATGCTGCGGTCCTCGTCCGCACGCGATTCGAGGTGTGAATCCACTGTCTTCACCACGTCCCCGATGTCCCGTCCAGCCTGCTGGACGTAGACGATGCCGGCGTGGTCGAGTCCTTGCCCTTCGACCAGTGAGAGGAAATCGTCGTCGAACGTCACTAGAAGCCAGTCCTTTTCGCGCGCGAATGCCAGGTGCTCCCGGTCGGGGTCGCCCAATCGTCCTTCGCCTCGAACTGTGTGGACAGTCCAGCCGCGACGGCGTAGTCCGTCTGCGAACGGGAATCCAGATACTTTCGTCGCAGTAGAGCGGCCTCATGCCGGAGCAGATTCGACTGACCGGAAGTCGTCGATGTGGTCGTAGTAGTATGCTAGTGCGCGGTGAACGTCCCCCAGTGACAGGTCCGGATACAGCTGCGTTATCTCGTCGGGGTCGTACCCGCTGTGCTCGTAGGCCACCGCGATATCCTCGACCCGGATACCAGTCCCCTCGACGGTCGGGGCTCCGTCACTGTGCTCGGGGTCCCGGACGATGGTCATGGCCTGACGTTCGCGCTCTATCGGTAATAAAGTCCAGGTCGACACGTAGACCTCCTCGCTCGACGTGCCTCGACCGATACGCCACTCCACTCCCCTCATTCTGACGCCGACCGGCAACGATTTTACGCCCCCATCGAGAATCGGCGCGCATGTCAGACAGCGGTATGGGTCCGGACGTGGCGATACCGGCAGTCGTGGTCTTCCTGACGCTCGGGGCCGCCATCCTCGCGTTCGTAGCCGACGACGGCTTGGAGCCGGCGGCCCTCATCCTCGCCCTCGGGTGGCTCGTCGTGCTGCCGCTGTCGGCCGTCCTCACCCGGGCGTTCGGCCTCCCCACCCTCGGCTCCGGGGGCGACGAGCAGTCCGAATCCGCGAGCGAGGAGCCGGTCGAGGCCGACGGGGCGCTGGACGCGCTCCGCCGCCGGTACGCGCGCGGCGACATCGACGAGGCCGAGTTCGAGCGCCGCGTCGAGCGCCTCCTCGAAACCGAGGACGAGGAGGAGGCTCGCCGAGCGCTGCTCGACGACCCCGCTCCGGAGCGTGAGACCGAGCGGGAGCTGTAGCAGTCGCGATTCTGTGGGACGAACCCCTATCGAGGTCAGTACAGCACGCCGCCCTCCGGCACCTCGCGCTCGGGCGCGACGAGGACCGGATTGCCGTCCTCGTCCGGAACGCCGACCGTCAGCACCTCGGACTCGAAGCTGGCGATGGAGACCGTCCCGAGATTCGTCGCGCAGAGCACCTGCCGGCCGGCGAGGCCGTCGGGCTCGTAGTTGTAGCCCAGTTGGCCGGCGGACTGCACCTCGCGGTCGCCGAGGTCGATGCGGAGTTTCGTCAACTCGGGCGTGTCGGCCTCGGGGAACGGCTCGGCGTCGCGGACGCGGCCGACGCGGAACTCGGTGTCGAACGGCGAGTCGGGCATGGCGTGTTCGTGGATGTGGCGGGAGATAACGCTGTTCCCGTACGAGTGGATGGTGTTTAGATGGGACAATGACATCAGACCGCACTGTCGCTTGGCTCCCGGAAGCCCCGGCCCGCTCGGCTCCCGCGACGCTCGCGGCTTCGGCCGTCTGCTCGCGGCTTCGCCGCTCGCACGGTATGCGGGCCGTCGGCCCGCACTACTCGCGCCCCGCGGCGCTCACTGCTCGCGGGTCGCTTCGCTCCCCGCTCGCTCGTTCGGCGGCGCTCACTTCGTTCGCGCCGCCCGCCGTTCGCGCCGCGCGCTCGCTGCGCTCCTCGTCTCGCTCACTTCATTCGCTCGACTGCGGTGCTTGCGTCGTCGGGGTTCGCCGTCGGAGCACGCTCCGACGAGCCTTCGCTCGGGCCTCCGGCCCTCGCGAAGACGCCGAGCGGGCCGCCCCTTCCGAAGTCCCACCCGATACAGACTACTGAATCGGCAATGGACTGCCGGACGTTCCGCTTCTCCAAGAAATGACCACCCGCCAATAGCGAACCCCCGATGGACCGACTATTCCTCCACCGCGTCCAGCAATTCCGACGTCCGTTCCACCAGCGTCTCCTCGTCCGCCGCGAGCAACTTCACGATGGCCTCCTTGCCCACCTCGCCGGGGTCGGCCACCGCGACGGGCGTCCCGTCGGCGGCCTCGAACGCCTGCCGAGCGCCCCACTGCATCGTGCTGCCCTCCGCGTGCTTCACGTCGGCGGGCTCCTCGCTCCGGTCGTAGCTGCCGACCCGCCAGTCCAGCGCGTCCAGCGCGTCGGCCACGTCGTCGCCGTACCGGCAGTTC
>CAZPIG010000165.1:0-6191 GCA_964586205.1 uncultured Halobacteriales archaeon
GCCCTGGGCTCGCTTCGCTCGCCCAGGACGCCGAGCGCACTGAGGGAGCAAGCTCCCTCAAGCCCTCACTCCGTTCGCGAGGACGCCGCCCCTTCCGAAGTCCCACCCACGGCCGGCTGTCGAGCCAGCAATAGCCCGCCCATTCTCCGGCGTAGCTCAACATCGCCCGCCTCCCTAACACCGTCCTTATCACCAGCCCCTCCCTACGCTGCCCCGTGCGCGTGACCATCGTCGGCTGCGGCTACCTCGGCCTCGCGCTCGGCGAGCGCCTCGCCGCGGACGGCCACGACGCCGCCGGCGTCCGGCGGTCGGCGGAAGGCCTCGAAGCGGTCGCGGACGCGGGCGTCGAGCCGGTCCGGGCGGACGTGACCGACCCCGGGAGCCTCGACGCCCTCCCCGACGCCGACGCGGTCGTGTTCGCCGCCAGCGCCGGCGACCGCGACGCCGAAGCGGCCAGAGCGGTCTACGTCGACGGCCTCCGCGCCGTCGTCTCCGAGTACGGCAGCCGAGCCGACCCGCCGGACCGCCTCCTCTACGCCTCCAGCACAGGCGTCTACGGCGACCGCGGCGGCGAGTGGGTGGACGAGGAGACGCCCGTCGAGCCCGGGACCGACCGCGAGCGGGTGCTCGCCGACGCCGAGCGGGTGGCCACCGACGAGGCGGCCGAGGCAGGCATCGACGGCACCGCCGTCCGCTTCGGCGGCATCTACGGTCCCGGCCGCTTCCGCGTCGAGCGCTACCTCCGGCGGCCGGTGACCGAGGGCTACCTGAACGTCGTCCACCGCGCCGACGCCGCCGGCGTCCTGCGGTTCCTGCTGGCGGAGGACCACCGGCCGGACGTGCTCGTCGCGGTGGACGACGAGCCCGTTTGGAAGCCGGACTTCGCGGCGTGGCTGGCCGAGCAGTGTGGTACGGACCCGCCGCCGACCCGGACGCGCGAGGCGTACCTCGCGGAGACGGACCACGGCGAGTCGCGGCGGCGGCGCGTCCTCGCGAGCAAGCGCTGCTCGAACGAGCGCCTGCGGGCGCTGGGCTACGACCGCCTCTATCCGACCATCCGCGACGGCTACCGCGAGGCCGTCGCGGAGTGGCTGGTCGAGCACTGAGGACCGTCGGGGCGGCCCCGTCGGTGGCGGGACGGCTCGACGGGCTCCAGAAGCGGCCCGTAGCCGGTCCCTACGGCAGAAATTACTTGCCGGTCGATGCAGTGGTAGCGATATGCAGTTCCCGGCCGTCACAGCGGGGGACGTCCGGCAGCTATTCGACTCGCTCGTGTCGCGGGTGTGGGCCGACCCCGAGATACTGGTGGTGGTGCTCGGGAGCGTCGCGCTGCTCGTTGGGCTGCTCGGCCTGCTCTGGTGGCTCCGCAGACCGGCCGGCTGGCGGTTCAAGCGCGCTCTCTCGGGGCGGGACGAGGTCGCCGTCCTGATGCACCCGAACCCGGACCCGGACGCGATGGCCTCCGCGCTGGCGGTGGCCCACGTCGCCGACGCGGTCGGCACGACGGCGACCATCCAGTACCCCGGCCAGATACGCCACCAGGAGAACCGGGCCTTCCGGACGGTGCTGGACCTCGACGCCGAGCAGATAGAGTCCGCGGAGGACGTCGCCGCCGACGACGTGGCGCTCGTCGACCACGGCAGCCCGCGGGGGTTCGAGGGGGCCGACCAGGTGGACCCGTACGTCGTCGTCGACCACCACCCCGACGAGGGCGAGGGGTGGGCGTTCAGCGACGTCCGACCGGAGTACGGGGCCTGCTCGACCATCGTCGCCGAGTACCTCGAGGACCTCGGGGCCCGGCCCGACGGCGGGGACCACTCGCTGCCGTGGGAGGTCGCGACGGGTCTGCTGTACGGCATCCAGTCGGACACGAAGCACCTGACCAGCGGCTGTACGCCCGCGGAGTTCGCCGCGAGCGCCTACCTCTACCCCGCCATCGACGAGGACGCGCTGGACCGCATCGCCAACCCCCAGGTGAGCCCGGAGGTGCTCGCGGTCAAGGCCCGCGCCTTCCGGAACCGGGAGGTCCGGGGTCCGTTCGCCGTCAGCGACGTGGGGGAGCTTTCGAACGTCGACGCGCTGCCGCAGGCGGCCGACGAGCTAGTGAACTTGGAAGGTGTGACCGCCGTGGTCGTGCTCGGCAACCGGGACGGGGAGCTACACATGTCGGCGCGCTCGCGGGACGACCGCGTCCACATGGGCCGCGCGCTCCGGGCGGCGGTCGACGACGTCCCGCAGGCGAGCGCCGGCGGCCACGCGCGGATGGCCGGCGGCCAGATCGGCATCGAGCACATGCAGGGGCTGCTCTCGGAGGGCGTCTCCCGGCGGGAGGTGGTCGACGACCTCTTCGACGCGATGTCGGGCGACGTCTGAGTCCCGCTCCGGACGGCGGTAGCTACGACGGCGCGAGCGGGGACACTGACGAGCGGTGCAGGGGGCGTCGACCCGTCCGGTGGCGCGATGCAGTCGTCCACACGCGGTCGGACGCTGCAGTCGGTGCTGGGGCGGGGCTCCCGGGCGGCGTCACCGGAGCGCCTTCCACTCGGTGCCACACTCGGGGCAGACCCGGACCGACCCGATCTCGTCGGGGTCGTTCCGGGTGCCCAGCGACTTCTCGCAGTCGTTGCAGGTCAGGCGCTCGTAGGTGTCCTTGACGATGTCGCCGTCTCTGAGCGCCTTCCGGACGGTTTTCATGGGAGTCCGTATGACATCGGGGTTGAAAAACCCCGCGCCGGACGGAGTGTGGCGTTCGGACGTGCCGAGCAGGGGCCCGAAGCCGTCTCCGCTACAGTCTTGTGGCCCGAATCCCAACCGCGAATCGACAGATGCTCGCGCTGCACGTCCTGTTCGTGGCGCTGCTCGTCGGCACCGAGGGGCTGTTCACGCTGCTCGCCGTGCTGAACCTCCGGCACGGCGAGCGCGCCATCGACGAGGAGGCCGACTGGTTCGAGGAGCGCGTCGACGCCGACCCCGACCGCATCGTCGACTACCAGCGCACCACGACCGGCCTCGGCCGGCTCCGGGCGTGGACGGGGCTCGTGGTCCTGCTGCTGGCGCTCTACTCGGGACTGGTGGCCGACGTGGCGACCGCGTTCGAGGCGACCGGCTGGCCGCCGCTCCTCGCCGACACCGCCTTCCTCGTGACTGTTCTCGCGGCGACCAGAGTGTGGTCGCTGCCGTTCGACGCCGTCGACACCTTCGTCGTAGAGGAGCTATTCGGCTTCAACAACCAGACGCCGCCGCTCTGGGTCCGCGACAGGGCGCTGTGGCTGGTCATCGGCCTCGTCATCGCGGGACTGGTCGGCGGGGCCGTCCTCGCGGCCATCCGGACCTTCCCGGCCCTCTGGTGGGTGGTCGCGTGGGCCCTGCTGGTGGGCTTCTCGCTCGTCATGCTGGTCGTCTACCCGCGGGTCATCGCGCCGCTGTTCAACGACTTCGAGAAGGTCGAGTCCGGCGACCTCCGGGACGCCGTCGACGACGTCTTCGAGCGCGCGGGCTTCTCCTGCGAGCAGGTGTACGTGATGGACGCCAGCCGGCGCTCCAGCCACGCCAACGCCTACTTCGTCGGCTTCGGGCGTGCGAAGCGGGTCGTGCTGTTCGACACGCTCGTCGACCAGCTTTCGACCGAGCAGCTACAGAGCGTGCTGGCCCACGAGCTGGCGCACTGGAAGCGGGCCCACGTCTGGAAGCAGATAGCGGCCACGGCCGTCCAGGGCGGCGTCGTGCTGGTCGTCCTCCAGTACCTCGTCGGGGCGTCGTGGCCCGCCGCGATGTTCGGGCTGCCCGCGGACGCGACCGCCGCCGCCCTCGTGGTGGCGCTCGTCTGGGTGGCCCCGCTGAACCGCCTCGCCGCGCCGCTGACCAACCGCCTCGCGCTCCGCTACGAATACGAGGCCGACGCCTTCGCCGCGGACGTGGTGGGCGACGGCCGGCCGCTCGCCGAGTCGCTGTACCGGCTGACCGAGGAGAACCTCGCGAACCCCTTCCCGCACCCCGCGTACGCCGCGTTCCACCACACCCATCCGCCGGTCCCCGAGCGTGCCCGCGCGCTCCGGGAGGGTGGTCGAACGGACGACGAAGGTGGCGCGGACGACGGGGCCGGTCCCGCGGAGAGCACCGGAGCCGGCATCTCCTGAAGGGGGACTGCCCCGGTCGTCCGGGCCGCGGCTCTCGCGCCACGAATCCGGACGCCCACGACACTCCCGACCGCCGAAACCGCTTTGACAGCCCACTCCGAATTTAGTCGCCGTGACCGACTCCATCCGCCTCCTCCGGCACGCCACGCTCGTCGTCGAGTACGCCGGGACCGAACTGCTCGTCGACCCGATGCTGAGCCGCGAGGGCGCGAACGACCCCGTTCCGAACTCCCCGAACGACCGCCGGAACCCCCTCGTCCCGCTGCCGGAGTTCGACCCCGCGGCCCCCGACGCCGTGGTCGTCACCCACACCCACCAGGACCACATCGACGCGGCTGCAGCCGAGGCCATCCCCGACGACCGGCCCGTCTTCTGCCAGCCCGCTGACGAGGACGCCATCGCGGGGATGGGCTTCTCGGACGTCCGGCCCGTCGATGACGAGGCGTCGTGGCGCGGCGTCGACCTCGTGCGGACCGGCGGCCGACACGGCCACGGCGACCTCGCCGAGCAGATGGGCCCCGTCTCGGGGTTCGTGCTCCGGGCGGCCGACCACCCGACGCTGTTCGTCGCGGGCGACACGGTGTGGTGTGACGAGCTGGAGACGGCCCTCGACGGGCACGCGCCCGACGCCGTCGTGCTCAACGCCGGGGCCGCGCAGTTCGAGACGGGCGACCCCATCACCATGACCGCCGGGGACGTGGCGCGGGTCGCCCGCCGCGTCCCGGACGCGACGGTGCTGGCGGTCCACATGGACGCCATCAACCACTGCCTGCTGACCCGCGAGGACCTCCGGGCGGCCCTGGCGGACGAGGGGCTGGCCGACCGCGTGAGTATTCCCGAGGACGGCGAGCGGGTGGTACTGTCGTAGGCGAGCGAATGATGCTGCCGTCGACGAGCGAATGATGCTGTCCAGTCAGTGACCCGGAGGCCCCGCTACTCCACGAACAGCGAGTAGAGGATGACGGCGAAGCCGACGGCCGTCAGCGCGCTCTCGACCGCGAGGGCGGCGGTCGCGTCGACGACAAGCACGCCGCCGAACCCCCTGTCGACGGCCCCGGCCAGCAGCGAGCCGAGGGTGACGACGCCGAAGCCGACGGTCAGCGCGCGTAGCGCGGGCGACCCCGTGCGGCGGTAGGCCTTCAGCGCGAAGTACGTGATGGCGGCCCCGAGCAGGAGGGTCAGGGTCTTCAGCACGACGACGAGCGTGGTGACGTGGGTCATGTCTCCTCGCGCACCTCCGACCAGAGGGTGGCCAGCCGCTCCTCCGGCGAGCGCGCCGGCCGGGAGATGGCGACCTCGAACTCCCGGTCGTCGTCGAGGTCGATGAGAACGGCGTCGACGGCCTGGCGGTATCGGGTGGTGTGGTGGCCGTCGTCGCGGATCTCCGTCCGGGCCTCCAGCAGCGAGGCCTCGTCTAGCTGCTCTAGCTTCCGGTAGGTCGTCGAGAGGGGTACGTCGGTGGCGTTCGAGATCTCGCTCGCGGTCATGGGGTCCTCCAGAGCCTTGATGATGTCCCTGCAGGCCTCGTCGTCGAGGGCGTCGAGCACGGCCTCCAGCGACGGACCGTCGTCCTCCGCGAACGGGTCGCGGACCATCGTCTCCGGGTGGTCACCCGGCTCACATAAGCCGTTCGACTCCACGGAGGCGGTCGTCGGTGACTGCTTCTCGCTGGGTCGCCGTCACTCCTCGTCGGCACGCCGTCAATCCTCGTCCGCGAGCCACGCCGCCGAGAGGGCAGTGTCCACGTCGGCGTCCGGGTCCGCGTAGACGACGAGGCCGTCGTCCGTCCGGCGGACCGCCTCGGCTTCGATTATCTTCACGGACTCGCCGCGGACGGCGCTGCCGCCGGCGGCCCCGTCCGCGAGCGCCTCGGTCTTGAAGCCCGCGAGCCACTCCGCGCCGGGCCGCCGGACGACGACGGCGAAGCGCTCGACGGTCTTGTCCGTGAAGTAGACGCTGACGGCGTTTCCGTCCGCGGCTGCGAGGTCGGCTGCCATGGCGTAGCGGTGTCGCGGCGGGGGCTTAAGCTAGGCGGGTGGTGTCCCGGAGGGGTGT
>CAZPIG010000166.1:0-4208 GCA_964586205.1 uncultured Halobacteriales archaeon
TCGACGTGCTCGACCGCGCCCGTTATCTCCGTGACCACGGGCTCGCCCGTGGCGAACTCGACGGCCCACGGGTGGACGACGCCCCGGGCGGCCTCGGTCGTCACGCCGCGGACGCTCGCGCCGCGCCGCCGGAGCTCGTGGACCAGCTCGACGACGCGCACGGCCGCGATGCTGCCGGTGACCCCCAGCGCGACGTTCACTCCGGAGAGCATCTCCCCGAGTGTTGGTCCCACCCGGATTTAAAGACACGCGACGTGGCGGACGCCGCCAGCGGTCACTCGTCCCCGACGCGCGGGTCGAGCACGAGGTACGCGACGTCCTGCAGGAGGTTCCCGCCGACGCCGAACACCGCGACGACCGTGGTCGTCCCGACGAGCAGCGGGAGGTCGCGCGTGTTGATGGCCAGCAGGCTCAGTTGGCCGAGGCCCGGAATGCCGAACACCGCCTCGATGACGTAGATGTTGACGACGAGCACGGCCAGCATGTCCGTAAAGAACAGCGACACGAGCGGCAGCGCGGCGTTGCGCAGGACGTGCCGGGCGACCTGGCGGTCGTCGCCGCCCTTCGCGCGCACCAGCTTCACGAGGTCGGTGCCGACGTACTCGGCGGCCTCGGCGCGCGCGTACCGTAGCTGTCCGGCGAGGAGGCTCGTCGCCACGACGACGACGGGGAGGACGCGACTGTCGAGGAAGGCCCCGAGCGCCGCCAGCGCCCCGACGCCGGAGCCGAGGAGGGGCAACACGAGCAGGACGGGCAGTAGCTCCGCCAGCCAGAAGTTGGGGACCGAGAGCGCGAGGTACGCGCCGGTCGACCCGAACCGGGCGTACAGCGACGCGGGCTCGGTCGCGGTGTAGATGCCGGCGGCGACGCCGACGGCCGCCGACAGCACCATCGCCGGGACGACGTACTGCAGCGTCTGCGGCAGGCTCCGGGCCACCATGGTGAGCACGGGGAGGTTCGTGGTGTACGAGCGGCCCCAGTCGAGGGTGGTCACGTCCACCATCCACCGGAGCCACCGCAGGGCCAGGGGGTCGTCGAGGTTGCGGGCCTCGCGGTAGGCGGCGATGGCCCGCTCGACGGCCTCCGAGTCGCCGCCCGTCTCCCGGGCCGCCTGCCGGGCGACCGCCGCCTCGCCGGGGTCGGGCGGGAGCGCGACGACGAGGAACGTCACCGACACCACGAGGTACATGGCCACGACGGCGAAGCCCACCCGGCGGGCCAGCATACCGAGTCGGCTCACGGCCGGTCACCGCCGTCGGCGCGACGCATGGCCGTTGCCATCGGTCCTCGGTTCCGTAAGCCTATCGGACGGGCACGTGGATTTATGTCGCGCGAGGGACTGGGTGGGGCCGAACTGGACCGCAAGCCCCGCGACGTGCCGATTTCGCGAACTCCACGCGGCGATTTCACGAACCCCCACGCGCCGATTCCGCGAACCCCACGCGCCGATTTCGCGAACCCCCACGCGCCGAACCCACCGATGACGGACGCCGACACCATCCCGGCGGTCGACTGGAGCGACCAGTCGCGGCGCTGGCCGTCGGTCGGCGCGCGCACGCTCGGCTTTCTCGCCAGCGTCGCCGCCATCGCCGCGCTGTTCGTCTACGACTACCGGATGGCGGGCGCGCGAACCCTCGGCGAGTGGGACGCCACGCCGCTGAACTGGCTGACCCTCCTGTCGGTGGCCGTCGTCGCGTTCTACGGCGTCGCGCCGCTGGTCGCCGACCGCGAGCGGGCGGTCCGCTACTGGCGGCGGTTCCGCCGGGACCGCCTCGCCGTGGCCGGCCTCGCGTACCTCGCGGTGTTCGTCGCCGTCGGCGCGCTCGGCCCGGTGCTCGTGGACGTGCCGCCGTCGGACCTCCCGCACGCCTTCCAGCCGCCGGCGTGGGCGAGCACGGACGCGAGCCTCCCCCTCGAGTGCGTCGGCCGGGTGTCGAACGGCCGGTGTCACGGGACGTGGCAGCACCCGCTCGGGACGAACGCCGCGGGCAAGGACCTGCTCGTGCTCGTCGCGCTGGGCGCGCGGGTGAGCCTCGTCGTCGCGCTCGTCTCGACGGCCATCGTCATCCCGCTGGCGACGGCCGTCGGCACCGTCGCGGGCTACGTCGGCGGCTGGGTCGACGCGGTCGCCATGCGGTACGTCGACGTCCAGCAAACGGTGCCGGCCTTCCTCGTGTACGTCCTCCTCGTGTTCTTCCTCGGCCGGAGCCTCTTTCTGATGGTCGTCGCCTTCGGGCTGTTCGGGTGGGGCGGCGTGGCGCGGATGGTCCGTAGCGAGGCGCTGCAGCGCCGCGAGGAGGCCTACACCCGGGCCGCGCTGGCGGCAGGCGCGGGGCCGCTGTACGTGATTCGCCGGCACGTCCTCTCGAACGTCTCCAGCACCGTCGTGACCGCGGCGACGCTGGAGGTGCCCGTCCTCGTGCTGACGGAGGCGGCGCTGTCGTTTCTCGAGCTGGGCGACATGACGCTCGTCTCGTGGGGCCGGGTCGTCGCCGGCGGGATGGAGACCCGTTGGACGGTGTTCCCGGACGGGTGGTGGATATCGCTGGCCCCGGTCCTCGCGCTCGGGGTGACCGTGCTGTCGCTGAGCGTGGTCGGCGACGCGCTCCGGGACGCGACGGACCCGCGCGAGCGGGTGTGAGCGTTCGGGCGACGATGGACTCGTCGTGGACGGACCGGTTGCCACCGGCGTTCGGGAGCGACTAACAATAGCCCGCGGGGTGGAACACGACCGCTCGTGGCCGACACACCCGTCGTCGCCGCGGGCCGCCGCCTCGCCGAGGTGGTCCCGTTCGGCGCGCTCGACGCCATCAAGCCCCTCTACTTCCGGTACCTCTCGCGCGCGGCCGACCGGCGCTTCGAACCCCCCGAGCGCGCGCCCGGGGCCCCCGACCGCCCCGTCGAGCGCGCGCCCGGAGCCCCCGACCACGTCCTCGTCGTCTGCGTCGACGCCCTCCGGCCGGACGCCCGCCCGGACGTGGGCCTCGACTTCACGACGGCCGTCGCGCCGGCCCCGTGGACCGTCCCCTCGGTGACGAGCCTCCACACCGGCCTCCCGCCCCACGAGCACGGGGCCATCGCGCGCACCACCCCCGAGGAGCCCGGAGCCGGCGTCCCCGAGCAGGCCGACGCCACCGCGCTGCCGGCCGTCCTCGAGGCGGCCGGCTACCGGTCGTACTGCGCGGCCGCCTTCCTGACCCCGTTTCTCGCGGTCCGTGGGTGGTACCGCCACCACCGCGTCTACGACCACGTCCGTGCGCGCCGGGTCGTCGACGGCTACCGGACGTTCCGCGGGCGCAACGACCGGACGTTCGGCTACCTCCACCTCGGGGACCTCCACGCGCCCCTGGCCCCGCCCGCGGAGTACGTCGACCGGCGCGGCGTCGACCGGTCGATTCGGGGCCTCGCGGACCTGCACCGCTTCACGGACTCCTACGACGGGAGCCGGGAGTGCGACCGCTTCCGGACCGAGCGGCTCCGGCTGTACCGGGCCGGGCTGGACTACGTCGGGGAGGTCCTGAAGTCCCTCGTCGCCGACGTGCGCGGGGACACGCTGGTCGTCGTCTGCGGCGACCACGGCGAGGCCCACTGGGAGCACTACGAGGTGGACCGGCGCTTCTCGGACGCCCGCCCCAACTACGGCGTCGGCCACGCCGGGACCCCGCTGGACGCCGTCGCGCGCGTCCCCGTGGCCGTCGTCGGCCCGGACGGCCCGGTCACCCCCGCCGGCGGGTGGCCGAGTCTCATCGACGTTCCCCGGACCGTCGCGGGGCAGGTCCTCCGCGACGACCCGTTCGCCGGAGGTGACGAAGAATCCCTGTCCGCCTACGACTGGGCCGAGCCTATCCCGGACGACCGCGTCGCGGTCTGCGAGGGGGCCCGCTACCCGCCCGAGCGCAAGGCGGCCTACCGGGGGCGGTACAAGCTCCTCCGCTCGGCGGCCGACGACGTGACCCTGACCGCCGCCATCACGGCCGACGGCGAGGACTTCGACGCCCGGGTGCCCCCGGACGTGCGGGAGGCTCTCCTCGCGGCGCTCCCCCCGTTCGAGTCGGCCGACGACCGCAGCGACACCGAGCGCCTGGGCCGGATGGCCCGCAAGCGCCTCGAGGACCTCGGGTACGTGTGAGCCAACGGTCGACGACGCCGTGATTCGGTGGCCACGGCTGCGCCGGGGCGCAGCGTCGACGGTCGCCGCTCCGTGGGCT
>CAZPIG010000166.1:4308-6188 GCA_964586205.1 uncultured Halobacteriales archaeon
TCGCCCCGGCTTCCCCGGCAGAAACTACTATGTGAACCCCGGCCGGCATGGAAACACATGCCACATGTCATCGGCGTCGACACTGGTGGGACGTTCACCGACACGGTGATCGTAGACGACGACGGTAGCCGGGTGACGGGCAAGGCGGAGACGACCCCGGCGGCCCCGGCGGAGGGCGTGGTCGCCTCGCTGCGCGACGCGGCCGAGGATCTCGACGGCGACCTCGGGAGCGTGCTGGGCGACGCCGCGGTGCTGTTCCACGGCACCACGCTCACCACGAACACGGTGCTGGAGCGCACCGGCAGCGACGTGGGCTACGTCACCACGCGGGGCCACCGGGACGCGTTGCACATCGGGCGGACGACTACCCGGACGAAGGGCCTCTCCAAGGAGGAGCAGCAGCACTACGCCGCCCAGTCGAAGCCCGAGCCACTCGTCCCGAAGGCGCGCATCAGGGAGGTCGACGAGCGAGTCGACTACGAGGGCAGCGAGGTGGTGGGCCTCGACGAGGACGGCGTCCGGGAGGCCGTCGCGGACCTCGCGGGCGAGGTCGACAGCGTCGCCGTGAACCTCCTCTGGAGCTTCGAGAACCCCGACCACGAGCGCCGCGTCGCCGAGATAGCGGCCGAGGAGGCCCCCGACACGCCCGTCTACCTCTCCCACGAGGTCAGCCAGAAGCTCGGCGAGTACGAGCGCGGCGCGACGACCGTCGTGAACGCCTACACCGCGCCGGTGCTGGAGGACTACCTCGCGGACCTCGCGGCGACGCTGGCGGACCTCGGGCTCGACGCGCCGCTGTACGTGATGCAGAGCACGGGTGGCGCGATGCCGGTCGAAGACGCCCCCACCGAGGCCGTCGCGACCATCATGTCCGGGCCGACGGGCGGCGTCATCGGCTCCCAGCACCTCGGTAGCGAGATCGGCAGCGAGAACCTCATCTGCACGGACGTCGGGGGCACCAGCTTCGACGTGGGGCTGGTCATCGACGGCGAGTTACAGACCCGGCCCACCTCGACGGTCCAGAAGTACACCCTCTACCAGCTCTCGGTGGACATCGAGTCCATCGGCTCCGGCGGCGGCTCCGTCGCGTGGCTCGACGACGGCGGCGCGCTCCGGGTCGGGCCGAAGTCCGCGGGCGCGGACCCCGGACCGGCCTGCTACGGGCAGGGCGGCGACCGACCGACGGTCACCGACGCCGACCTCCTGCTGGGCTACCTCGACCCCGACTACTTCCTCGGCGGCCGCCGCGACTTGGACGTGGACGCCGCCCGCGACGCGATGGCCGCCGACGTGGCCGAGCCCCTCGACATGGACGTGGAGGAGGCCGCGGCAGGCGTCTTCGAGATAGTCAACGGCGCGATGGCCGACCTGCTCCGGCAGGTGACCGTCGAGCGCGGCCACGACCCCCGGGAGTTCTCCATCCTCGCGTACGGCGGCGCGGGGCCGCTGCACGCCCCGTTCTACGGCGACGACCTCGGCGCGGAGTCCATCGTCGTCCCGCTGGGCGACACGGCGTCGGTGTTCTCGGCGTACGGCATCGCGACGGCGGACGTGTCGTGGGTCGAGGAGCTGTCGAACCCCGACGTCGAGCCGTTCGACCCCGAGGAGGTGACGGGGGTCTTCCGGGACCTGGAGGAGCGCATCCGCGACCAGTACGAGTCCCAGGGCTTCGACGACTCGGAGGTCACCTTCTCGCGGGAGGTCGACCTCCGGTACAGCGAGCAGGTCCACCAGGTGTCCGTGGACGTACCGACCGGCGGCCTCGACGAGACGGCGCTGTCGGCGGTGCTCGACCGCTGGGAGGACAAGTACGAGTCGCTGTACGGCGAGGGCTCGACGTACGCCGAGATGCCGGTCGAGCTGGTCAACCAGCGCGTGGT
>CAZPIG010000167.1:0-6088 GCA_964586205.1 uncultured Halobacteriales archaeon
ACGCCGCCGAACGAGCGAGCGGCGAACGGAGTGAGCCGCGAGCAGCGAGGGCCTCGCACCGAGCGAACGGCGAGCGAAGCGAGCCGTGAGCCGCGCGGTCCGAACGCAGTGAGGACCTCGGAACGGGCGAGCGGTGAACGCAGTGAACCGCGAGCCACCCCGCTGGGCCGACCGCGCGGTGCGGTAGCGGTGCGGTTTCAGGAACGCCAGCGCGAGCGGCGGTCGCGGTCCAGCGGAGCGGAGCAGTGCGGTGCGGAGGCGGACGCGGTGCGGTTTCAGTGACGCCAGCACGAGCAGCGGCTGCGGTCGTGACGGTGCGGTGGCGGCGGTCGCGTGGCGGTTAGCGGGGTTCAGGAACGCCAGCGCGAGCGGCTACGTGGAGCCGATACAGAGGCGGTGTGGCTCGCGAACGTCTCCAGACTCGTCATCCCGACGGCGTCTCGGTCCCCTGTCCCGGCTGGCCACCGGCCTGCTGCTCGGCTTGTGATTTCGCCTGCTGGAACGTCTCCTCGGCGAACATCGCACCGACCTCCTCGTAGGACAGCGAATCGATCAGCGTCCCGGGCGAGCCGGACACGAGAAACACACCGAACTGGTCGACAGAGTCGCCGATCCGGAGGTCGGACGAGTCGGAGACTCGACTCTCGAAGGACTCGGCGACGTCCGCGAGCAGCTCCTGCTGGACGCTCCGCATCTCTTGTTGGGCCTCCTGTCTACTGAGCTCCCCGTTCTGGACTCGCTGCTGGATCTCGCGTTGTCGCTGCTGGAGTTCCTGCTGATCCGGTTGTACCTGGATCGTCGCTGTCCTGCCTTCGGGCTGAGCAACCGACGGGCTGGTGTCCGCATCACTGCTGGTCGGACTGCCGGTCTCGGTCTCGGTTCCGTCGTTCGATTGGCGTGCAGTACACCCGGCGACCGAGAGCACAGTACCCGTTCCCGTCAGTTGGAGGAACCGTCGACGCCCCGTACTGTCGACCATCATCCGTTTTGTCGATGGAATCGTTATAAACATTGTCCCTCGGCGACCGGCCGGAGGGCCGAGGTCGACGGTCAGATGGAAACGAGGCAGGGAGTTTCTGGATAAGTATGGGGAAAATGGTCTAGGTCGACTTTGACCTGTTTATAACGGTGAGGCTGTTACGTGACCAGTACGCGCTGTATGCAGCGCGGCCCCCGAAGCCTATTGCCGTTCGAGGGTTTCGATAGAGCCACTCCCACCGAATCCAACCGACGCCTCCAAAAACCGCCTACTCCAACCGACGCCACGAGTGGTAGAAGCGCTGGAGCGCCGTCACGTGGCCCAGAACGGCGAACACCACCAGCACCCAGCCCGCGACCGTCAACCCCGCGAACGACTGCGGCACGAGCGCGGCGAGCACTGCCCCCGCGCCGAGCAGCGCCAGCCGGTCGGCCCGCCCCAACAGGCCGCCGTACACCCGGTCCAGCCCGACCGCCTGGGCCTGCGTGCCGAGGTAGGAGGTCATCAGCACGCCCGTCACGGCGGCGACTCCGAGGCCGAACGAGCCCACGCCGGCCGCGAGGCCGACTACCAGCAGGATGTCCGCGTAGCGGTCGAACACGTGGTCGAGCAGGTCGCCGGCCGCCGAGTCCGTGCCCTGCCGGCGCGCGAGCGCGCCGTCGAGGAGGTCCAGCCAGCCGTTGAGGGCCACCAGCGCCGCCCCGAGGAGGTACCACCACCGGCTCTGCCCCGCGAGGGCGAAGCTGCCGCCGGCCCCGGCCGCCACGAGGATGGCCAGCGCGCTCACCGCGTCGGGCGACAGCCCCGCGCGCTCCGAGGCCGCGACGAAGGGCTCCAGCGCCCGGTCGGCGACGGGGCGCAGACGGTCCAGCGTCACGGTCGCTCGGGCACCTCCTCGTTGCCGTTGGCCGTCCCGTCCGAGGACCCGTCGGCGTCGATGTCGTCTGTCTCTATCCCTTCGTCACCGACCTCGACGGCCTCGACGAACGACACCGTTCCCGCCGAGGGCGCGCGCTCGCCGGCGACGACCGCGCGGACGGCGTCGGCCACCGCGTCGGGCGACAGGTCGGTGGCGTCCACCTCGTACGTCGCGTCCGCGCCGCGCTCGGCGACGGCCTCGGCGAGCACGAGGTCCAGCGCCTCGCTCTCGGCGTTCTCCGCCACCTTCGGCTCGCCCGCCCCGCGCTCGCGGAGCCGGCGGCGTAGCTCGTCGGGGTGGCACCGAAGCACCACGACGCGGTCGACGGGGAGGTGGTGGGCGAGGTGGGACTCGACGACCACGGCCTCGGCGTCGTCTTCGAGGTCTGCCACGCGACCCTCGAACCACTCCCGGACCGCCGCCAGGTCCGCGACGAGGCTGTCGCGGTCCTCGTCGGTGCCCTCGTGGAGGCCCGCCTCGCGGATGGCGTCGTTGAGGTGGACGACCGCGTAGTCGTCCCCCAGCCGCTCCGTCGCGGTGGTCTTGCCCGTGCCGGGGGTGCCGGTGACGGCCACCTTCATCCACCTACCACCTCGCTCACCGCCACCGTAGTGGCGACGACAGTGACCGTCACGCCTCGACCACCTCGCTCGAAGCTGTAACGGCGACGACGACAGCGACCGTCACGCCTCGACCACCTCGTCGATGGCCGCGGCGACGGCCCGGGTCTGCTCGCGCGTGCCGCAGGTCACCCGGATGCAGTCGGGCAGCCCGAAGCTGGTGCAGTCCCGGACGAGGACGTGGTGCTCGGTGCGGAGCGCGTCGGCGACGCCCGTCGCGTCGCCCACCTCCACGAGCACGAAGTTCGCGGCGCTCTCCCACGTCCGCGCCGCGACGTGCTCGTGGAGGTGCTCGCGCCCCCACCGCGCCGCCGCGACGGTCCGCTCGACGTGCTCGTCGTCGGAGAGCGCCGCGATGCCGGCCCGGCAGGCCACCTCGCTCGCGGCGAACGGCGTGTTCACGCGCGCGTACGCCCCGGCCCACTCGCGGGGCACCAGCGCGTAGCCCAGCCGGACCCCCGCGAGGCCGTAGGCCTTCGAGAACGTCCGTATCACGGCCACGTCGTCGCGGTCGTCCAGCAGCGCCGCGGCGCTCTCGCGGTCGCCGAACTCGCCGTAGGCCTCGTCGACGACGACCAGCGTCTCCGCGTCGGTCCCCTCGGCGACGGCCGCCACGTCGCCCGGCGGTATCTCCCCGCCCGACGGATTGTGCGGCGTGTTGAGGTAGACGACCCGCTCGCCGTCGTAGGCCGACAGGACCGACTCGGCGGTCAGCGGGAAGTCCTCCGCCTTCGGGACCGCGTACTCGGCCACCGCGCCGTGGTGGAACCGGGCGCTCATCCCGTAGTAGGAGAAGCCCGGCGACGGGACGAGCACGCGGTCGCCCGGCTCGACGACGGCCCGCGCGAGGTAGTCCAGCGCGCCGTCGCCGCCGTTGGCCAGCCACACCTGCTCGGACGCGAGGCCCCACCGCTCGGCGAGGCGCGCGACGAGGTCCGCGTGGGCGGCCTTCGGGTAGCTGTTGGCGCGCCCGGCGGCCTCGCGGATGGCGGCGGCGGCCTCCGGGCTGGGGCCGAGGGGGTTCTCGTTCGACGACAGCGCCACGAGGTCGTCGGGCTCGACGCCGAGGTCCCTCGCGGCCTCCTCTACGCCCCCGCCCGCCTCGTAGGCGACGTGGGCGGACAGGTCCCGCGGTTGCATGCGCGGGGCAAGTGGACGCCCGGCCTTAAGGATGCCCAAGGCGGCCGAAGCAGTAGGGACCGACTTCGAGTCGGTAGAGACGTGTCTCTGGTCCGTACGGAGTCGCCTTCGGTTCTATAGCCGGTCGGTTCCGCCGTCGCCGAATCGTGCACCCCGGCGGTACAGCCCGCGTTACGAACGGATTCCGGGACGTGGACCCTCACGAAGCACGATGACAGACGACACCTCCGACGCGCCCGGCGTCTCCCGCCGGACGCTGCTGCGGTCCGGGGCGGCGGCCGCCGGCGGCGCGGCGCTGCTCCCGGGCGTCGCGTCGGCCCACGAGTGCCCCCGGTCGCCCGGATTCTGGGCCCACCACGAGTGGCCGGACACCGTCCCCGACCCCTTCGAGATAGGCGGAGTCACGATGTCCGTCGAGGAGTGGCAGTCGTTCCTCCTCGCGCCGTCGAAGGGCGACAAGGCCCACATCGTGGCGAAGCACCTCGTCGCCACGGTGTTGAACTTCCAGTTCCGCGGCGCGCTGCCCGAGGGCGACCCCGGCTGCGTGGACGAGCCGCTGTCCGAGTTCGGCGGCCGGACCGTTCGACAGATACGGCTCGCCGCCGAGCGGTGGCTGGACGCCTCGTCGTTCGACAGCCCGGAGCCCCAGCGGTCGTGGCTCGCGGGCGGCGTGGACGGCGAGCCGCTGAAGGACGCCCTCGACGCGTTCAACAACAATCGGTTGGGGCTGGACTGCGACTGCGACGACAAGCGGGACGACGGGAAGGACGACAAGAAGCACGACGACGGGAAGGATGGCGACGACGGCAAGCACGACGATGGGAAAGGCGGACACGACGGTGGGCCGCCCGGCCGTGGAGGCGGCGGCCCACCCGGCCGCGGGGGCGGTGGTCCGCCCGGCAAGGGCGGCCCACCGGGCCGCCGCGGACCGCCGTAACGATTCCCGCCTCGGGCGACCGCCGTAACGGCCCCTCGTCGGGGCCCCACGACGACCGTCTCACTCCTCCACGAGCGCCTCGCCGACGTGCTCGGCCGCCTTCAGCGCCAGCGCCGCGACGGTCAGCGTGGGGTTCATCGCGCCGCCCGTCACGAAGGCGCTGCTGCCGGCTATCCAGAGGTTCCGGCAGTCGTGGGTCCGCAACCGCGGCGTCACCACGCTCTCCGCGGGGTCCGTACCCATCCGCGTCGTGCCCATGTGGTGGAACGCGGGGCCGGTGTTCCCGGGGCCGACGGTCCACTCGACCGTCGCCCCCATCTCCTCCAGAATCGACCGCTGTATCTCGTTCGCGCGCTCGATGGTCCGGCGCTCGTGGGGACCGAGCGACCAGCGTATCTCCGGGACGGGGTTGCCGTGGTCGTCGGTCCGCGAGGGGTCGAGAGCGACGTAGTTCTCCTTTCTGGGTAGCTGCTCGACCAACGCGCCGACCGCGAGGTGGTCGCCGTAGGCGTCGCGGACCGTCCCGAGGAGGTCGTCGCCCCACCCGCCGTCCGACAGCGCGACGCCCACCGGCGTCGGCCCGGCGTTGTTGAGGAACTCCAGCTTCAGGCTGCCCGGGCCGGCCTCGGCGTGGTCGCCCACCCCGGCATCGTCGCCCTCGCCGGGGTCGCCCGCCTCGACGTCGTCCCCGTCGCGGTCGTCGTGGTCGTAGAACTGGTGGGACTCGGTGGTGTGGAAGCCGACGTGGTGCTGGCGGGTGGGCTCGCCCAGCCGACCACCCACGCCGGCGAAGGGGTGGTCCGTGAAGTACCGACCCACGAGGCCCGAACTGTTGGCGAGGCCGTCGGGGTGGCGCTCGGAGCGCGAGAGCAGGAGGAGCCGCGGCGTCTCGACGCCGCCGCAGGCGACGACGAACTGGCGCGCTTCCTGGCGATGGACCTCGCCGGCGGGCGTCGCGTAGGTGACGGCCGTCACCGTCTCGCCGGAGCGGTCGTGCTCGACGCGCTGGACCGGCGCGCGGTCTATCACGCGCGCGCCCGCGGCCTCGGCCTTGCGGACGTGGACCTCGGCCGTGTACTTCGCGCCGGAGGGACAGACCGGCCTGCACGTGCCGTAGCCGACGCACTGGCTGCGGCCGTCGTGGGCCACGGAGTTGCGCGCGTTCGGCACCGAGTGGGTGGCGATGCCGAGCGCCTCGCACGCCTCGGCGAACAGCGAGTCGCTGTAGGAGGGCTCGAACGGCGGGAGCGGGTAGGGCTCCTCGCGCGGCGGCGCGAAGGGGTTGTCGTCGGCCCCCGCGACGCCGAGGGCGCGCTCGGCGTCGGCGTAGTAGGGCCGGAGGTCGGCGTAGTCGATGGGCCAGTCGTCCGCCAGCCCGTACCGGCTCGCCATCTCGAAGTCCTCCTCGTGGAGCCGCATCACCATCCCTTGCCAGTGCAGCGTCGAGCCGCCGACGCCCTTCACGCGGGCGGCGTTCAGGGGGTAGTGACGGT
>CAZPIG010000168.1:0-6045 GCA_964586205.1 uncultured Halobacteriales archaeon
TCCTCCGACGACTCCGCGAGGTCGTGCTCCTCGACGTACCCGGCGACCTCGTCGTCGGTCAGCGGGACGTACTGCCGCGACTCGGCGTCGACCGTGCTGACCGCCACGTCCTCGGCGGCCAGCCCGCCGTCGGAGACCGACGCGAGCGCCCGCAGCGCCAGCCCGACGCCGCCCGCGAGGTCGGCCTCGGGGTCGTAGTTGTCCTCGAGGAACTCCTGTATCGCCCCGCGGTCCGAGCCGATGGCCAGCGCCTGCCACTCGTAGGGCGTGCCGGAGGGGTCGGTCTCGTAGAGGCGCGGCTCGCCGTCCTCGATGCCGCCCACGACGAGCGCGACGCCGAACGGTCGCGC
The DNA here is from genome assembly GCA_964586205.1 of uncultured Halobacteriales archaeon. GTDB lineage: Archaea > Halobacteriota > Halobacteria > Halobacteriales > CAZPIG01 > CAZPIG01. Next base: position 351 of record CAZPIG010000168.1, read on the forward strand.
GCCGCCGACCTGGGTGTACTGCTGGATGTGGTCGGTGACCTCCTTGGTCAGCGTCTCGACGCCGATGGGCTCGCCGTACCGGAGGCGGTTTATCTGGGCCTGCCGGCGCGCGAAGTCGATTAGCTGGCGGGCGTCGGCGACGTGGCCCGCGCTCGCGATGCCGACGTGGTCGTCCACCTTGTGGAGCTTCTCGACGCTCGCGCGCTCCATCAGCGGCGAGCGGACGTGCTTGTCGACGGCCAGCACCACGCCGTCGCTGGTCCTGACGCCGATGCTCGCCGTCCCGCGCTTGACGGCCTCGCGGGCGTACTCGACCTGGTAGAGCCGGCCGTCCGGGGAGAAGATGGTGATGCCGCGGTCGTAGGCCTGCTGCTGGGATCCTCCTTGCATTGTATCTCGACCCTCGTAGCGGGGAGTCTCGGCCGAAGCTTGCGGTTTCGCGCGGAAGTAGCTTGTGATGGGGGACTACTCGTCCTCGTGGTGGAATGCTCTCCCGTCTCTTCGGCGGGCCCTACCGAGGAGCCCTGCGCGCCGTCCGGCTCGCCGCGAACCGGTCGAAGTCTATCGCCCGCTCCTCGGTCCCCACGACCCGTCCGTCCTCGGTCCGGCACTGGCGGTCGATGCCGGGGTCGAACGCCCCGTTGTCGTTCGCGTCCGCGTACGCGACGACGCGGACGACGTGGGTCCCCGAGAGCTCCCGGCTTAGCTCCACCGGGTCCCCGTCGGCGGCGACCCGCACCCTGGCCCAGACGTGCGTCTCGCCGAGGCGGGTGCCGTCCACGAACGCGACGAGGAGGATGCTGGCGTTGCCGGGAGCCTCGTAGCCGACCCGCACGACGTCCCGTTCCCACCCGTACTCGCCCGCACTGGCCAGCCCCCAGAAGGCGACCCCCGAGGGACAGGCGTCGCCGCTGGCGGTCGGCGACGCGGGCGGCGGTCCCCCGGAGGGCGTCGGGGTGGGCGGTCCGTCGCCCGGCGCGTGCGTTCCGTCGACGGGCGTCGCGGGCGTTCCGTCGGTGAATCCTGGGCCTGCTCCGAGCCCGGACAGACAGCCGGCGAGCACCACGAGGACCGCCAGGGCTGCGATTCGATGCGCGGAGGGCATCGCGTCCACGTAGTCCGCGAGGGCTGTAAGCCCTATCGGAGACTGAAACGACGATTTGTCTCAGCGAGGCGTGGATTCGTGCGAGCGAGGGCTGAAGGAGTCCGAGCGAGGACCGGGGGAGCCGGAGCAGCGACTCGGCGAGGAGCGACTCGCTCCACTCACCCGCCCGCCACCAGCGCCAGCCCCCGGTACAGCCCGAACCCCGTCGCGCCGGCGGCGACGAGCGTGGCGAGCCACGCGGCGAGCGTGACACCTATCTTCCGGCCGGAGACGCCGGCCGAGCCCTCGACGAGGCCGCTACCGATGACGCTGGAGATGATGATGTTGTTGAACGAGATGGGGATGCCGAGCGCGATGGCCGTCTGGGCGATGACGAACGCCGGGACCAGCGCCGCGATGGACCGCCGCTCGCCGAGTTGGGAGTACTCCCGGGCGACGGCCTGCAGCAGCCGCGGCGACCCCATCCACGCGCCCAGCAGGATGCCCGCCGCGCCGAGGACGAGCAGCGCGACGTCCGGCAGCGAAAGCTGGGTCCGGAACAGCGTCTCGAGGGGCCCGGTCGCCAGCCCCACCTGGCTGCCGCCGCTGGAGAACGCGACGAGCGCGCCCAACGACACGAGGAACGTCCGGATGCCGCGCTCGACCGACCGCCGCAGCGACCGCCGGAGCGCGAGGCCGACGGCGACCGCGACGGCGACGCTGGTCGCGGCAGCGGCGACCTCGTAGCCGCCGGGCAGCGCCGGTCCGCCGACGAGTCGCGCGACGTAGCCCGCGACCGTGCCGCCGTCGGGCGGCACGAACGCGAGGCGGACGTTCGTCGCGATGGCGGCCACGACCGCTCCGAGCAGGCTCACGCCGACCGGCTCGGGGACCTCCGGTCGCCGGAGCAGCGTCGCCGTGGCGAACGCGATGGACGCGGAGACGACCGGCACCAGCGCCCAGAAGGTGCTGATGCGCCGGTAGGTCGCGAGCGCCGGGTCGCCGCCCAGCGAGAGGCCGACGCCGACCATCGCGCCGGTCACGGCGAACGCCGCCGGGATGGGGTAGCCGGTCCGGACGCCCCCTGCGATGAACGCCGCGCCGGTCAGCAGCCCCGCCGCGGCCGCGAGCGGGGAGATGGTGACGCCGTCGATGAGCGCGGTCCCGACCGTCTCGGAGATGCTGCCGCCCTGGGTCACCGCGCCCGCCGCGGCGAAGACGCCGATGAAGAACGCGGCGCGCATGGTGGGCAGCGCGTTCGCGCCCACGGCCGGCGCGAACGGCGGGGAGTTGCTGCTCGCCCCGAGCGCCCACGCCATGAAGAAGCTGGCGAGCACGGCCACGGCGACGACGGCGAGGGCCCCGGTCGCCACGGTCACCGGCCTCCGGGCGTACGGGAGTCGCGGGTCGTCGGCAGGGTGCCGTCGGTCGTCGGCAGGGTGCTGCTGGCCGTCGTCCGGGTGCCGTCGGTCGTCGTGGTGCGTGACACACCGGCCGCAATGGGGGCGCACGGTGTTCCAGCCGCAGTCTCGGCGCGCGGCGGTCTAGCGCCCGCCCGGGGGTTCATCGCCCCGGGGCTTCCGGTCGGACCACTATAAGCACCACGAACAACGACCTTTTTGGCGGCGAACACGCCTGCGGCAGTGGCTCGCGGCTCGTTCCTCGCCGCTCGCCCGTTCGGCGGCGCTCACTCCGTTCGCGCCGCCCACGCCGCGAAAAAGCTCGAGCAAAAAGACGCCGTTCCCCGACTGGCCTATCCACGGCGGTTTCTCGGTCCCGCGTTACGCCGATTTTTGGTCGAGCTTTTTCGGTGCGCAGGCGCTCGCCGGCGGTCGACGAGCGCTCCGCGCGCAGCAAAAAGGTCGTTTCGCAATATCCTTATAGCCGCTCGCGCAACCTCCCGATAGCAATGCCGAGGCCCGAGGTTCTCGACCGCATCAAGGAGGCCGAGGCGGAGGCCGACGACATCGTCGCCGAGGCCGAGGACGACCGCGAGGAGCGCATCGCCGCGGCCCGCGAGGAGGCCGCAGATATCCGCGAGCGGGCCCGCGAGGGGGCCGAGGAGGCGGCCGAGCAGCGGCTCGCGGAGGCCGAATCGGAGATAGAGGAGGAGGTCGACGCCATCCGCGAGGAGGGCGAGGAGGAGGCCGCGGCGCTCCGGGAGCGCGCCGAGGACCGCCGCGAGGACGTCGTCGAGCACGTCGTAGACGCCTTCCGGGAGGCGGTGCATGCTCAGGCCTGAGCGGATGAGCCGGGTGTCGATGACCGGCTCCCGGCCCGTGATGGGCGAGGTCATCGAGACCGTCCACGACCTGAACCTCGTGCACCTGGAGGACTACGACGGCTCGTGGGAGGGCTTCACCAACGGCGACCCCGTCGCGGGGGCCGAATCCGCCTCCGACAAGCTAGTCACCGTCCGCTCGCTGGAGAGCATCCTCGAGATATCGCCGGAGGACGCCGGCCCGACGCGGGTCGTCACCGACGAGGACATCGAGGCGGAGCTAGAGGACGTCCGCACCGAGGTCAACGACCTCGACGACCGCCGCAGCGACCTCGAGGACGAGCTACGCGACGTCGAGGAGTCCCTCGACGCGATGGCCCCCTTCGAGGCGCTGGGCATCGACATCGACCTCTACTCGGGCTACGAGACCCTCGAGGTCGCCGTCGGCGAGGCCGACCCCGACGAGGTGGCGGCCGCCCTCGAAGCCGACGACGGCATCGACGCCTTCGAGACCTTCGCCGCGGACGGCGTGGTCGCCGTCTTTGCCCACCCCGCGGGCGCGAGCGCGGTCGACCGGGCGGCCGCGTTCGACGATGCCGACGAGGCCGCGGCGTCGGACGAGGGCGCGAGCGACGACGCGGACGCCGGCGACGGCGCTGACACCGACGCGGGCGCGGACGCCGGCCAGGGCGCGCTCGACGACGCACTCGTGGGCGTGGACTTCGCGGCCATCGAGGTGCCGGACGCCGAGGGCGCGCCCGCCGAGTACGTCGCGGAGCTGGAGCACCGCCGCCAGCAGGCCGAATCGCAGCTGAGCACCGTCGAGGACGAGCTCGAGGACCTGAAGCTGGACGTGGCGGGCTTCCTGCTGGCCGCCGAGGAGAAGCTGACCATCGACCTCCAGAAGTCCGAGGCCCCGCTGCAGTTCGCGACGACCGAGCACTCGTTCGTCGCGGAGGGCTGGCTGCCGACCGACCGCTACGGCGACCTCGTGGCCGCCCTCGAGGACGCCGTCGGCGGCCACGTCGAGGTCGAGGAGGTCGAGCGGGCCGTCTACGACCGCCACGGCGCGCCCGCCGGCCACGAGCCCGTGGAGGGCGGCCACGGGGCCGGCGACGAGGTCGCCGCCGACGGCGGGGCGGTCGCCGACGGCGCGAGTGCGGAGGCCGGCGACGCGACTACCGGCGACGCCGGTGGAGCGGCCGAGGCCAGTGGAGCGGCCGAGGCCAGTGAAGCGGCCGACGCCGCCGATGGAGTGGACGACGAGGCCCGCGCCGACGGCGGTCAGGTGACGATGGGCGACGACGAGCCGCCCGTCGTCCTCGACAACCCCGGTCCCGTCCGGCCGTTCCAGCTACTGACGGAGGCGGTCGGTCGGCCGAACTACTCCGAACTCGACCCGACGATAGTCCTCTTCGCGACGTTCCCGCTCATGTTCGGGTTCATGATCGGCGACGTCGGCTACGGGGCCATCTACACCGGCATCGGCTACTGGGTGTACTCGAACTTCGACTCGAAGACGTTCCAGAACTTCGGCATCGTCGCCGCGGCCGCGGGCGTCTCGACGGTCGTGTTCGGCGTGCTGTACGGCGAGATATTCGGGCTGCACCTCGTCACCCAGTACCTCTGGGAGCCGCTAGTGGGCCACCCGCCCATCGAGAAGGGGCTGTCGCCGGCGACCGTCCACTGGGCGGAGGCGTGGTTCGTCGTGACCGCGCTGTTCGGCGTGGCCCACCTCAACCTCGCGTGGACCTTCGAGTTCGTCGAGGACTACTCGCTGCACGGACTCGGGGAGGCCGTCGTGGAGACCGGCTCGTGGCTGCTGGCGCTGAACGGCCTCTGGGTGTTCATCTTCAGCCGGCTGTTCTACGACCCCGGCCCGAAGCCGGACCTCCTCTTTACGGTGTTCGACACCGGCGAGGCGGCCGCCTTCGAGCTCGGCTTCGCCGGCCTGCCGGAGTGGACGGGCTGGCTCGGCATCGGCATGCTGGTCGTCGGTGCCGGGCTGCTGGCGGTCGGGCCGACCCACGAACTCATCGAGATCCACCAGGTGCTCGCCCACACGCTGTCGTACCTGCGCATCGGCGCGGTGCTGCTCGCGAAGGCGGGGATGGCGTTCGCCGTGAACCTCCTCTTCTTCGGGGCCTACAGCACGACCGACGGCGAGTTCCACTTCATGCTCGCTCACGGCCGCGAGTACGTCTTGGAGCACCACCCCGAGGCGACCATCATGTTCCCGGGCATGCTCCACGGCGGCCTCGCAGCCGCGGGGTTCGGCGTGCTGGTCCTGCTCGTCGGCCACCTCGTGGTGCTGCTGCTCGGCGTCACCTCCGCCGGCATCCAGTCCATCCGCCTCGAGTACTTCGAGTTCTTCTCGAAGTTCTACGAGG
>CAZPIG010000169.1:0-6000 GCA_964586205.1 uncultured Halobacteriales archaeon
CATCGCCCGACGGCACACCGGCCACGCCGACGGCCGGGACGCCGACGGAGACGCCAACCCCGACAGCCACAAACTCCCCGTCCCCGACAGCAACCGAGACTCCCACGGGTCCCTGCGTCGGCGGCGGCCGGACCCGCTACGCCCTCGGGGAGTTCCACGAGATGCGCGTCTACCGGCTCACCGTCACCGAGGTCGAGCTACTGACCACCCTCGAACTCGACGACGGGACCACCCACGAACTCCCCGAGGACCGCCAGGTGGCGCTCACGACGTACCTCGTCGAGAATCACTCCGAGGACAGCATCCGATGGACGGGACCGGGCCTCTGGGCGTACGTCGTCGCCCCTTGCTCGGTCTACGACGTCGAGGGCGGCTTCTACCCCGACCAGCGGGGGACGAGCCTCGGTATCACCGACCTGCGGCAGGTCGAACACTTCCTCCAGGACCGCTCCCACGGTGCAGGCGTCGCCGCCGGCGAGCGACGACGGTTCTGGCACTCCACCGTCCTGCCGCGAGACGTGCCGCTGTCGGACGTGGAGGTCGGCTTCCGGCGGGAGCTGTCGGGGCCGCTCCCCGTCCGGTGGGTACCCGAGTAGGGAAAGAGGCCGCCGGGTTACTCGCGGACCGGTCGTCCCGCACAAAGAATATGTGGGCCTGGAAGCAAGTCGAACCGTGCGCCGACGAGCCCTCCTCGCCGCCCTCGTTACCTCCCTCGCCGGCTGCGGGTCCCGGACCAGCCCCGGCAACGGCGAAACACCATCATCCGACGGTACACCGGCTACGCCGGCAGCCGGGACGCCGACGGAAGCACCCACCCCGACAGCCACCGAAACCCCGTCCCCGACAGAAACTGAGACCCCCACGGGTCCGTGCGTCGACGGCGGCCGGACCCGCTACGCCCTCGGGGAGACACACGAGGTGTCCTCCTGGCGGGTCGCGGTAACCGACGTCCAGCTGCTGACCACCCTCGAGCTCGACGACGGCACCACCGAGGAGCCTCCCGACGACGAGCAACTGGCGCTGGCGACGGTCGCGGTGGAGAACCGAACCGACGAGGGAACAGTCTGGTCGGTCGGGAACAACTGGGGCTTCGTCGCGGCGTCGTGCGACCTCTACGAGCCGCAGGTCGACGTCTACGACGACCGTCGGGACCTCAACGTGAAGCGCCTCCGGCAGGTCGACCACCAGAAGCAGTGGACGCCGGACGGCTACCGCCTCGCGGCGGGCGAGCGCGGGCGGGCGTGGTACGCGGCACTGGTGCCGCGGGACGTGACGCTCTCCGACGTCGAGGTCGGCTTCCGGTGGGACGACGAGGCCTTCCGCGTCCGGTGGGTGCCCGAGTGACGGGACGCGGAGCGGCCAGCCGAGAGTTCAGCGCCGGTCCCGGAGCACCGCCCACAGGTACGCCTGCGCGCCCGCGACGGGCGCGCCGACGACCACCGAGGTGACCACGCCCGCGACGAGCAGGGACTGGGTGAGCAGCGCCACCGGCAGCGCGACGACGAAGCCAACGACGAAGATGACGACCAGCGCGCCGGCCGTCGCGAGCACCGTCCCGTCCATCAAGTCCCACGAAACCGTCAGCGCCCGAATCGGGTCGTGGCCGCCGAGCATCACCGCCGGCGTCGAGAGCAAGAGCCGGACGGCGACGTACAGGCCGGGAAGGACGAGGAGGAGCAGGCCGACGAGGACGGGGACGACCCCCAGCAGGGTGGCGACCAGGGCGACCGCGACCCGCAGTGGGAGGGGGAGGTCGTGGTTGTAAGTGCGGTCCGGCGGAGCGGCGAGGACGACGGCGACGGCGCGGCCGACGTCGGTGACGAGGGTGTCGAGCACGTCGGGCAGCACCCCCGACAGGAGCCCGGTCAGGAGGAAGACGACGAGGACCGAGGGCGCGAGGAGGACGGCTCCGACGGCGTTCTTCAGGATGTCGACGGTGCCGGGACCGGAGCGGAGGGTGCGGTCCGCGCGCTGGCGTTCGTGGTAGTCGCGAGCGGCCATGGGCTCGACGTCGGCGTATCGGGAAAGTGGTTGTGGTGCTTCAGACCGGGAGGAAGTCGCGTGCCGTTGGACGAGGGGATTCGCGTGCCGTTGGACGACGACGGTCGGTGTATCACGCCACCGGCGGTCACGTGCCGCCGGTCAGTTCCACGTAGAGGTACGTCTGGATACCGACGGAGGGGACGCCGGCCACGATGGCGACGACGACGCTCGCGAGGACCTCCGACCGGGTGACGAGCAACACCGGCGCGCCGACCGCGAGACCGGCGGCGAGGACGACGACCAGTGCCGCGAACGTCGCCGACACCGACCCGTCCATCAGGGCCCACGACTTCCCGAGTGCGTCCACCGGGCCGTGCCCGTCGAGCATCACGGCCGGCAGCGCGAGCAACAGCCTGACGGCCGCGTAGACGCCGGGCGCGAGGAGGGCGAGCAGGCCGACGGCGACCGGGATGGCACCGAGGACGACCGCGACGGGGACGGCCACGAATCGGAGCGGGAACGGGAGCGTCGTGGGACCGCCCCCGTAGACGACGCGGCCGGCGGGGGCAGCCAGGGTGACGCCCACGGCCCGCCCGAGTTCGACGACGAGCGGCCCGAGGACGAGGGGCGTCACGCCCGACAGGAGGCCGGTCAGGGCCATCGCGACGACGACCGAGGGCGCGACGAGGACCACGCCGACGGCGTTGCGCAGGATTTCGACGGTGCCCGGATCGGACGGGCGGGCGCGGGCCGCGCGCCGGCGCTCGCGGTAGTCGCGGGCGGCCATTGGTCGGATAGTGTCGGCGAATCGGGAAAGTGGTTGTGGTGGACGGGGTCGTGGCGGGGAGACGATTCGGGACCGAAGGTGACGATTCGGGAATGGTGGCCGGCGATTGGGGAAGAGGGGCGGTCGCGATTCGGGAACGGGGGTGTGGTCAGCCGGGGAACTGGTGGTACTCCATCCCCTTGTGCTTCAGTTCGTTGTGCTTGCGCTCCAGAAACGAGTACACGGTCCCGTGGGGCGCGCCGCCGAGCAGCATCTCGGCGGCCTCGCGGACGACCTCGACCTCGTGGGGCTCGCCGATGGCCGCGAGCGTCGAGCCGTAGATGACCACGCTCGCGCCGGTCAGCTCCTCCATCAGCTCGCGGGTGCGGCCGTTCTCGCCGATGAGCCGGCCCTTCAGCCGCTGGCGGTCGTTGCTGTTGCGCGCCGCGGCGTCGATGTCCACCACGTCGAGCATCCGCATCTCGCCGTCCAGCAGCGTGAGCGCCTCCTCCGGCGGGAAGCCGCGCCCGATGGCCCGCACCACGTCGGGGCCCTTCAGCGCGCGGACGGGGTCGCCGGTCCCCTCGATGCGCACGGACCCGTTCTCGGAGTCGACGTCGAGCCGTACCTCGGCCCGGTCCTCTATCTCGCGCATCGTCTCGCCGCCCTCGCCGATGAGGGCTCCGATGCGGTCCTGCGGAATCTTCACGTGCTGCATGGACGAGCGTAGGCGGGTCGGTGGTTTAAGATTTCGGGGGCGGGTAGTGGGTGTGTTTCCGACGCTCCGCCCGACGCCGACTGCGATCCGGACGGCGGAGAAGTCGACCGCGACCCGAGCTGCGGAGTCAGTCGTCCGCGACCGCCGATTCGACGACCGCTATCTCCTCCTCGGAGAGCCCGTACAGGTCGTACACGATGTCGTCGATGAGGTCGTCCGTGCGCTCTATCTTCTCGTCGAGTTCGTCGGCCCTGTCCCTGACCTCGACGTAGCGCCGGAGGTCGTCGGCCACGTCGTCGGGGTCGGGCAGCGTGATGGCCTTCAGGCGGTCGATGGGCGAGTTCGTCTTCGTCGCCGTCTCCCGGAAGCCCGCGAAGCCATCGGCCTCCGCGACGGCGACGGGGACGAACGCCTCGACCAGCGCCGCCTCCGTCTCGGAGAGGTCGGCGACCGCGAACGCCTCGAAGTGGTCGGTCTCGACGTACCCCCACTGGTCGGTCTCGTGCTCGTCTTCGTCGTCGGGCTTGTACCGCGCCGTCGCGGAGATGGTCACGCTGGTCCCGTCGCGGTCGACCGTGACGTCGCCGATGCGCAGTTGCTCGTACTCCTCCGTGGTGGCGTCAAGGATGGTCGAGCCAGTGGTCGGCTGGAAGAGGCCGACGTCGGGGAGCGCGGGGCCGTCGGCGTAGTTACCGAGGTGGTCGAGGAGCGAGCCCCTGTACTTTCCGCGCTCGCTCTTCAGTTCGCTGATGGCATCGACCAACGCACACGCCGAATCGTGGAGCGCACCGGGGGCCTCCGGTAGCGACGGTCGCTCGTTCTCGTCGGCGAGCCAGCCCCGGTACTCGCTGACGAAGCGCTCCGTCTGTCGCTCCCGTGCCTGTCGTTCAGTATCGAATGGGATGGTCCGCACCGGTAGCGAGCGCAGTTCGGAGAGGGTCGTCTGCCGGAAGTCGTCCTTCGTCGCGAGTGCCGAGGACTTCACGTAGAGGTAGGAGTGGAGCGTGCTGTTCAGCGACGCCAGAACGTACTTCAGCGAGTGGGCGTCGGTGTCGGAGACGAACGGATTGAGGTCCTTCTTGGTTACGAAGTCGTCCTCGACGTACGCGGCCATCAGCCTGTCGTCGCGATTGACGAGCCGTCGGACGAGGATGCGAGGGCGCGTGTAGTACTTCCGGAGGGAGTCCTCGTCGCTGAAATCGATGTACCGCTCCGCCGTCGTCGTGCACTCGTATCTGTAAACGTCACATTCGCGGTAGGGGAGGTGGTCGTCCGACTGCGGTTCGTCCGCGTACTCGAAGAACGACGCCACGATTCCCTGGCAGGCGTCCGTGTAATCGCCGAGACGGCCGAACTGGTCGCCGTCGAACCGCCGAATCAGTTCGTAGTACTCCCGCTCGAAGTATATCTTGCACCCCGGGTCGTCCGAGAGGTAGTCGGTCGGGATCGTGGTGTGATCGGTGCCGATCTCGTCGCTGTCGGTTATCCGCTCCCGCTTGTCGAACTCGCGCGCGCTGAACTCCGGGACGTCCGTGCCGGGACTGAATATCGCGATAGTGGTGTCGACGTAGGCGTCCTCGAAGACGTCGAACGGGAGATTGACTACCGTTCGCAGACCCACGTCGCCCGCGACGAAGTTGTGTCTGCGGAACCGTTCGTAGTTCTCGCCGGTCTGCCAGGCGACCGGGGTTATCATCCCGACGTGGCCCTCCCTATCGCGGCAGAGTCGAACGGACTGCTGGAGGAACGCGACCGAGCTATCGTACTTGCGATGCAGGACCTCCTCGAACTCGGTGGTCAGATACTCCCGCAGCACCCGGGGGAGCCGTTCTGTCGGAACGTACGGTGGATTCCCCATCACGGCATCGAACCCCGCGTCCGCCTTCCGCCTACCGTCGTCCTCGTAGAACACCACCGGGAACTGGAGCTCCCAGTGGAAGAAGTGCTCCTCGTCGGCCATCGCCTGGGCCGCCTCGAACCAATCCTGGCCCTCGATGTCGTCCCACGAATCGTCGCGGAGCGCCTCGGCCATCCGCTCGTAGGCGTCCCCCGGGACGTCGAGACCGAAGCACTCGGCCGTGTCCACGTTCGCCATCGCGACGAGACGCCGATAGAGCGGGTCGTCCTGCGCTTGCTCGTACACCGCCTCCATCTCCTTTACGTCCGCGAGCGTCTCGTTCTCGATGGCGAGCAGGTCCTGGAACTGCTCGGTGGCGTGCTCCAAGGCCTCCTGGCGAGTCCGGTCGAACGACTGCCGGAGCGTTAGCTGCCCGTCGTCGCCGTCGGCCTCGCCGTTGTCGAGCACCTCCTCGACGTCGCTGCCCACGAGCGAGTTCCCGGTCTTCAGGTGGTGGTCCAGAAACGCCAGCGGCTGCTCGGCAGCCAGCGTCCGCAGCCACAGCGACACCTTCGCCAGCTCGACCGCCAGCGGATTCAGGTCCACGCCGTAGATGCACCGCTGGGCGACCTGCCGGCGCGCCCAGTTGATGTCGTGGTCCCCGTCGACCGTCTCGACGCCCTGCTGGGCCGCCTG
>CAZPIG010000170.1:0-5986 GCA_964586205.1 uncultured Halobacteriales archaeon
TACTCCTATCGGAACCGCGCGCGTGCGTAGTCGGCGGCTCGCGCCGTCGGCCGCCGACCCCGGTCTGTCTTTCAGTCGTCATTTTTCGGACCCTCCGGCCGGTTCGGTGGTGGGAAGTTGGATGGATAGCTCCCTTTCTATCGGGTCGTGGAGCCCGGACCACGACAGCCGCCGCTCGAAGTTCTCCTCGGTCCACAGCAGGTACTCCCCGAAGTCGTAGCCGGCAGCGTGGTCCGTCTCCATCGGGACGGTCCCCGCGCCGACGACCTGGCCGGCGCTCGTCGGGTTCGACGTCAGCTCCGCGCGCCAACTGACCTTCTTCCGGAGGATGTTGTGGACCTCGCCCTCGGTGTGTCCCGCGCCGAACACGCTGATGTGCTTCCGTCTGAAATCCACCCAACACTTCTGGAGGAGTTCGATTTTCGGGAGCGTGCCGTACTCGTCGTCGGCGGCGTGCTCGGGGACGAGGTTGCTTATCTCGTCCAGGACCACCGTGGTCCAGTGGTGCGGGCCGTGTTCCAGCCGCGCCAGCAGGTACGCGAACCACCAGTGGTCCGCCGGGTCGCCGGGCTCGAACGCCACGCCGTCGACGGTCGTGTCCGCCGCCTCGTAGAGCCGTTGGCAGTCGGTCATCTCGGGGTCGGGGAACACCGCGTGCAACTGTCCGGGGCGGAGGACGTCGTGGTTCAAGTGGCGCGGGTCATCGTAGTACCGCACCTCGCGGGCGACATCCTCGAGGGCGACCGGCACCGGCTGCTCGGTCGGGTCCGACGGGTCGAGGCGGGCCGACACCCGCCCCTCGCAGCTCGACGGCAGGCAGAGCGTCGTCCACGGCGCGAGCGGCGTCCACTCCGCGCGGCTCTGCGACGACCGCCAGACCACCGCCTCGCCGTTGCGTTCCAGCAGCCGGATGCACAAATTGAGCAAGAGCGTGGACTTGCCGTTACCCGGCTTCTCGCAGACGAGCAGGTCCGTCCCGCCGCGGCGCTTGTGTGCGCCCGACGGCACGCCGTCGGCGGTGGCGTGGTGCTCGACGAGGTTGGGGTAGACGCTGGGGTACTCGTAGCGGTCCCGGTCGTAAGGCGCGAGCCCGAACGCCCGCCGCATCGAGTCCGCGTCGCTGTGCCGGCGGGGGTCGCCGGTCGCCTGCGCTGTCTCGGTCCGGAAGTCGATACTCAGACCGCCCGGTTCGGCGTCTCTCGCTGTCGTCTGGCTCATATCGGTTTGGCCTCCGTTGGTGTGACGTCGACGGCGGGCTCCTCGCCGGCCCGGTCGGCGAGGTCGCGGGCCGCCGCCGCGAACGCCGGCAGGACGTGCCGGCAGGCGACGGCGTGGCGGGCCAGGGCGTGCCGGCGCTCGTCGCCGGTGAGGGCGCGGGCCGTTGACCGCTCGCGGTAGCAACGGGCCGCGAAGTCCGCGGCGAGGTGGCCCTGCGTGGCGACCTCCAGCGGGGCCGACCAGTCGAGGACGGCCCGCTGGTCCTCGAAGCCGGCGAGCAGCCGGGTCAGCGCGCGCTCCTGCCACTCCCCCAACTCCGACAGCGCCGGGCGCATGGCGGCGTGCTCCTGTCGAGTGGGGTCCGCGGCGTCGTCGTCGCCGTCGCCGCCGACGTACTCGCCCGCGCTCTTGCGGAGCCACTGGACGGCCCGGTGGAACGCGGGCAGCAGCAGCGACGCCGCCAGCCGCTCGCGGTACCACGCCGCCGTGGCGTCGTCGATGGCGGCGCGGCGAGCGTCGCCGGCCAGCAGGCAGGCCAGCCGGGTGCGCTCGCTCCCGTCCTCGCGGGGCCACATGGCCCGGGCCAGCGCCTCGAAGTAGGCCGTCGGCGGCCGGCCGACCGTCGCCAGTACCACCTCGCGGTGCCACTCCACGACCGCCCGGCGGCCCGCGAAGCCGTCGAGGAGGTCGTCGCGGAGCCGGAGGAGGTCGTCCGCGACGGCGACGGTGGCGGGGCGGGCCGACGGTGGGATGTCGCCCCCGAGCGCCCGCTGGAGCCGGTCACTCGCCATCGTCGCCCTCCCGGCCGCCGTCGAGCGGCCCGTCGCCGTCGGCCGAGACGTCGACGTCGCCGGCCGCCGCCTCGGACAGCAGCGTCCGGTCGGCGTCGTCCAGCACCGCCTCGACCTCTTGCTGGCCCTTCGCGCGCTCCCGCCAGAGGGCGTCCCGCGTCTCGTCCAGCGTCTCGGCGGCGCTCGCTTCCTGCTGGCCGACCAGCATGGTGGCCACGGCGGCGCGGCCGTGCACCGACGCCAGCGGTATCTCGGCGGCCCGTTCGACGGCCGTGACGGCGACCGGGACCACCGCCACCAGCCCCACCCACCACAGGCCGACCAGCCCGTCCGCGAGGGCCGCGCCGACGACCAGCGCGCCGAACACCTTGCCCGCGAACACCGCCCACGACCCGAGGCCCCGGAGCGCGTCGATGTCCGTCCGGGGCTCGGGCGTGTCGGGCGTGTCGAGCCCGATGGACCCGCGGTCCCACTCGACGGCGGACTCGGCGGTCGGGTCGACGATGGCGAGCTGGTCGTAGTCCGTCGAGCCGTCGACGTCGACCTCCGTCCGAGCATCCCACTCGACGGGCGTCCTCGCCCCGAGCAGTCGGAGGACGAACGGCACGACGCCGGGCCGTGCGACCACCGGGCGGCCGTCGCCCAGCCGCTCGACGATGGGTAGCTCCGAGAGATGCCAGCGGAGCACGTCGGTCCCCTCGTCGCCGGTCGGCGTCGTCGCCTCCGTGACCTCCGGTCGGGCCAGTAGCAGCTTCCGCACGCCGTCGTTGAACGTCTTCGCGGCGAACGGCGCGACGACCGGCCCGATGGCGAGCCCGACGGCCGGCGGGTGCGCGGCGACGAACGCGGCTAGGGCGTCCCACCCGACGGCGAGCGCCACGACCCGCGCCGGCCCGCCGCCCAGCCCGTACAGCTGGGGCGGGTTGCGCGGCCCCGCGCCGGCGCGGGACAACAGCAGGTAGCCGACTGCCCCGAAGGTGGCGACCGACGCGACGCCGGGGAGCACCACGTTGACGGTCGCCCACCACAGCAGCCCGCCGACCGTCGAGACGTCCGTCCCCTCGGACGCGCGGGCGCTCTTGTGGCTCCATCCCGCCCATCGTGCTGAGTGGTCTGGGGCGCTGATGCAGTCGCCCGCGGCGTCGGCCGGCTGGACGCACATGACAGCGTTCTTACCGTCGTCGTAGTGCGGCGTCAGCGGGACCTCTTTGACGGCGAAGGCCCGCGAGACGTTGACCGTCCGCTCGGTCCGCGTGACGTTCGTGGCGATCCGGCGAGTCCGCGTCTCGGTCCGGTTGCCCACCGAGACGTTGTACCGCTCCGTCCGCACGTCGTAGAACACGACAGTCACGTTGTAGCGTCGCTCCCCGACGTCCTGGCCGACCTGAAAGTGCAGCCGGAGGCTGTTGGCGTCCACCGTCGCGTCCGGCCGCAGCAGCGTCTCGGCGGCCCACTCCGCCGACCCGGACGACTGGAGCGGGTTGGACTCGGCGGAGTCCACCCATACGGAGCCGCCGCGGACCCACCGTTGGGACGGGGCGGCTCCCGGTATCCTGTCGCCGGGGGCCTGTAACTCCACGAGGGAGTAGTCCGACGCCCCGCTCGACTGCCCCGCGACGAGCGGGACGGAGCCCGCGATGACGGCCAGCAGCAGGCCGATGGCCAGCGCCGTCTCCAGCGCCGACGCCGCGCCGGCCCGGTACAGAGCGACCCAGAACACGGCGGCTCCGACCCCTCCCGCGACGTAGGCGAGGGCGAGCAGCGGGATCGTGAGGCTCACGCCGACCACCCCGCGACCCACCGGCCGACGATGCTCCCGACCAGCAGCGTCCCCGTCGCCACGATGGCCGGCCCGACCCACCACGTCGGCAGTCCGACGCGCGGGCCGACGGCCGTCCCCGTCACGGCGGTCAGCGTGAACAGCCCGCTCGCGTGCGACAGCGCCCACATGGCGACGCCACCGACAGCGCCCGTGAAGGCCTGAACCGTGGCGAGGGCCGCCGCGCCGACCCACGTCCACGGCGATTGACACCGATTCCGCAGCCAACAGCCGAGTTTGGTTAGTGTCATATCACGAACCTCCTGAAGAGGGCGTAGCCGACCCACGCCGTCGCCGCCGTAATCGACCCCCACACGAACACCACCGCCGCAGGGGCGAGCGGACCGAGCGGCGTCACCAGCGACGCCAATAGGTTCTGGAGGCCGACGATGGCCCCGACGACGAGCCCGCCGACGGGCCCGAAGATACCGGCCAGCGACGACCGCACCAGCGCCTCGCCGTCGGCCAGAATGTCCCCGACGGAGAGGATACTGCCGGCGACGAAGCGGACGCCGGACAGCCACGCGCCGACGAGGGCCGTCAGCACGACCGAGACGACCCATGCCGCGGGGCCGCCGGCCGACCGGATAGCGGCCGCCACCTTCACCAGCGACGGCGGGAGCGGGCCGTCTCCCGCCATCAGAACGCCCACCTCCAGGCGGCCGTGCCGGCGGCGTAGGTCGCCATCACGCTCACGGCGGCCACCGGGAACGCGAGCACTCCGAGGCCAGCCACGAACGACGCCGCGGCGTCCACGGCCGGCCCCAACAGCCGGCCGAACCCGCCGGCGACGGTCGTCTCCAACACGTCGTACCACCAGAAGACCGGCGTCGTGGCGGCCCACCCGACGAATCCGGCCACCAGCCGGACGGCCCGGTTCCACACCGCGACCGCCGCGACGGCGACGGCTCCCACCGACACCATGACCAGCCGCCGAACCCGGAGGGACGTCCCGCTCACGAACCGGCCGGCCAGCCCGTCGCCGCCGCCGGAGCCCGGTCCGAGGTCGGCCATGCGCTACGTCTCCCCGTCGTCGTTGCCGAACAGGGAGATACCGAAGATGTCCCAGCCCGGCGTGTCCCAGTTCAGCGCGTCCATTCCGAGTTGCACGACCGCGTAGCCAGCGAACACGCTCACCGCCGCGAGGGGGAACCGGAACGGCCCGAGAATCGTCCAGAACCCCGTCAGCAGGGATTGGGCGCTCGCGTCCGCCCCGACCGACAGGATGGCCAGCGGGTCGATTAACGCCCCCTGGAAGAATGCCGGCGCGACCGACGCGAGGGCGTCGAAGGCCGCTATCGGGATGCTGAAAAACGAATCCACCAGCCCGACGAGCGCGGCGACTCCGTTGGCGACGACCAGCCCTAGTAGACTCTTCCCGAATCCCGACCAGCCCATCCGCTGTATCATGTCGCTGATAGTCCGGAGCCGCCGGAGGTCGAGGCGGGCCATCGGCCTACAGCGCCCCCCGGACCTTCGCCGCTATCACGCCCAGGACGCCCGTCAGCGCGCCCCACACGGCCAGCGGGATTCCGCCACCGCCGCCGCCGACCGGGCCACCACCGCCGACGTTGGCCGGGGGCCGGAGCGGCCCGAGGTCGCCCTCGCGCTCCAGCCGCCGAATCCGGACGTCGACGTTCTGGCCCGTCGGCGGCGACCCCAGGAGCGTCACCGTGTTGCCGGCTCCCGACAGATCCGAGGTGTCGTCGGTCCAACTCCCGACCTCGGACAGCGCCGTCGAGCCGGTCCCGGTGGCGTGGCCGAAGGCGACGTATCTGTCGGTGACACGGGCGGGCGTCGCGTTCAACACCAGCCCGTTGTGCGACAGGTCGATGGCTGCCGGGGCCTTGAGCCGGCCCCGGACCTGGAGCCCGCCGCCGAAGGCGTAGCTGTCGGTCCACGCCGGGTTGAACGTGACGTTCACCCGGTCGGACGGTAGGTCACTGAGGCAGTAGCGGACCTCCTTGACGTGGAGGTCGTGGACGGCCGTCCCGAACGGCTGCACCGTCGCGTAGTAGTGGACTCCGCCGCTGGCCACCTCCGTGACCGTCTCCGTCTCCAGCGTCCCGTCGCCGTCGGTGTCCGCGCGCCGCTCGCCCACGACGACCGGGCCCTTCCGGTCCACGTCGATGCCCGTGAACCGCACAGTGGCGTCGCC
>CAZPIG010000171.1:0-1908 GCA_964586205.1 uncultured Halobacteriales archaeon
CCGGGCGCGAACGTCCCGGCCGACGGCGTCGTCGAGCAGGGCGACTCCGACGTGAACGAGGCGATGATGACCGGGGAGTCCCGGCCCGTCCCGAAGGAGCCCGGCGACGAGGTCGTCGGCGGGACGGTCAACGGCGACGGCAGCCTCCGGGTCCGCGTGACGGCGACGGGCGACGAGACGGCCTTGGCCGGCATCGTCCGTCTCGTCGAGGAGGCCCAGCGGAGCGAGTCCCGCACCCAGGTGCTGGCCGACCGCGCGGCGGGCTGGCTGTTCTACGTCGCGGTCGCGTCGGCGGCCGTCACCGCGGTCGCGTGGACGGTCGCCACCTCGTTCGGCGCGGCGGTCGTCGAGCGCGTCGTGACGGTGCTCGTCATCGCCTGCCCGCACGCGCTCGGGCTGGCCATCCCGCTCGTCGTCGCCATCAACACCTCGCTGGCCGCGCGCAACGGGGTGCTCGTCCGCGACCGCGTCGCGATGGAGCGCGCCCGCGACGTCGACGTGGTGGTCTTCGACAAGACGGGGACGCTCACCGAGGGCGAGCACGGGGTGGTCGACGCGGCGACAGTCGGGGACGCGAGCGAAGACGAGGCGTTCGCCCTCGCCGCGGCGGTCGAGGGCGATTCCGAGCACATGATAGCGGCGGCCGTCCGCGAGGCGGCCGGCGAGCGTGGCGTCGCCGTGCCGCAGGCCCGGGACTTCGAGGCCATCAAGGGCCGCGGCGTCCGCGCGACGGTCGAGGGGGAGACGGTGTACGTGGGCGGGCCGAACCTCCTGGCGGAGCTGGAGACCGACGTCCCGCCGGAACTCGCGGACTTCGCCGAGGAGGCGGGCGCGAACGCCCAGACGGTCGTCTATCTCCTTCGTGACGACGTCCCCGTAGCGGCGTTCGCCCTCGCCGACGTCGTCCGCGAGGAGAGCTACCGGGCGGTCGAGGCGCTCCACGGGATGGGCGTCGAGGTGGCGATGCTCACGGGCGACTCCGAGGACGTGGCCCGCGCCGTCGCCGAGGAGCTTGGCATCGACACGGTCTTCGCCGAGGTCCTGCCCGAGGACAAGGACTCGAAGGTCGCCGAGCTCCGCGAACAGGGCAAGCTGGTCGCGATGGTCGGCGACGGCGTCAACGACGCCCCGGCGCTGGCGCGGGCGGACGTCGGCGTCGCCATCGGGAGCGGGACCGACGTGGCGGTCCAGTCGGCCGACGTCGTCCTCGTCCAGAACGACCCACTCGACGTCGTGCGGCTGATACGGCTCAGCCGGGCAAGCTACCGGAAGATGCGGGAGAACCTCGTCTGGGCGGCCGGGTACAACGTCTTCGCCATCCCGCTGGCGGCGGGCGTGCTCGCGCCGCTCGGCGTCCTGCTGTCGCCGGCGGTCGGGGCGCTTCTGATGTCGCTGAGCACCGTCGTCGTCGCGGTCAACGCCCAGTTCCTCAGGCGGGTGGACCTCTCCGTGCCCTCGCTGCCGGGTGTTCCTGGGACGGACCGGGCCCGGCCGGCGGACTGACGCCGGGGCGGCCGACGACGGTGGGCCGACGGCTCACCCCGACGACCCGTACGAGAGTGCGACGACCCGGCCATCGCCGTAGAGGACGAGTATCTCCTCCCCGGCGTCGCCGTCGACGTCCGCTATCCGCGGGAACGTCCTGATGGGGACGTCCCGCTCGTAGGTGGCGAGGACGCTCCCGTCGGCCGGGTCGACGACGGCGACGGTGCCGTCGTCGGTGACCGCGACCAGCTCCGGCTCGCCGTCGGCGTCCACGTCGCCCATGCTCGGCGGCGGCGCGACCCCGACCGGCGGGTCGGCTAGCTGGAGCGTCCACTCGACGGAGCCGTTCGCCCCGCTCACGCCGTACAGCTTCCCGTTGCGCGCGACCGGGTAGACCTCCACGTCGCCGTCCCCGTCGCCGTC
>CAZPIG010000171.1:2008-5948 GCA_964586205.1 uncultured Halobacteriales archaeon
TTCGCGGCTCCCGGCCCGAGGTCCAGCGTCCACTCGACGGCCCCGCTCGCCCCGTCGATGGCCACCACGTGACCCGTGTAGGTGGCAACGACCACCTCGACCGCGGGGTCGCCGTCGAGCCACCCCGACGCCAGCCACCGGGTCGAGACGCTGTCGGAGACGTTCGTCCGCCACGCCGTCGTGCCGTCGCGCTCCAGCAGCGTCACGGGGCCGCTCAGTTGGCCGACCACCAGCTCCGGCTGCCCGTCGGCGTCGTAGTCGGCGACGCCCGGCTGGCGGACCCGCGCGTCGTCGAGGGTGCGGTGCCAGACGGCGTTCCCGTCCGGCCGGATGACGAACACGCCCCCGAGCAGGTCCACCACGACTGTCTCGGGGCCGCTCCCGCCGGTCAGGTCGGCGACGATGGGCTTGGAATAGCCGTAGGACGTGAGGTTCCGCCGGAGCTCCTCGGTGCCCGTGGTGAGGTTGTACGCGACCAGCGCCTGCTCGCTCGTCGCGGCCAGCACCTCGGGGCGGCCGTCGGCGTCGTAGTCGGCGATGGCGGGGTCCGAGACGGCGTGGACCGTGCACTGCGCTTCGGGAATGGTGTCGCGCCACCGCCGGTCGCCGTCGCCGTCGAGCACCGCGAGCGCGCAGACCGTCCCGTGGCGGCTGTTGATGGGCACCGCGACGTACGTCTCGTTCCGGAAGCGGACCGCGGCGGGCGTGTGGTGGTTCGACTGGAGAGTTTGGTTGGCTTCGGGGTCACTGGTCCAGAGAACTTGGAGGCCGTCGGCGTCGCTTGTTTCGTCGCGGTCTTCGGCTCGTGGTTCGTCGCGGTCTCCGGGTCCGGCGTCGATTTCGGGTGTGGTGACGTCGCTTTTCGTCGTGACGCCGTCGTCGGTGGTAGCTACGCTATCTGTCGTCGCCACGCCTCCCGTCGAGAGGACGAGGAACACGACCACCCCCACCACCCAGTACCGCATGTGGTGTAGGACGACGGCGAGAGGGAAAGTGGTTGGGTCGGGGTGTCAGGGAGGGGTCAGACTACGAAGTAGTCCCGGGCGGATTCGAACAACGCCGAGACGGTCCTGCTCGGTCACTTCGCTTCGCTCCGTTCTCTGCGCGGGCTGCGTCTCGTCTCGTTCGAATCTGCCGCGGATACTCGGCGCTCGCGGGGTGCTCGCGCCGAGTAGTCCCGGGCGGATTCGAACCGCCGTCAACGGCTCCAAAGGCCGTTATGATTGGCCGCTACACCACGGGACTACATCACTACGAACGTGCGCCCGCGTACATAAAATCCGCGTCCTGGGACCGCCCACGACCCGTCCGTACGACCACGACCTCCAAAGGCGAGCCGCTCAGTCAGCGCCCGTCCGTTCGAGCAGCGCACACTGGTCGGCCGCGGGGTCGAAGCAGTCGGGACACTGGGGCTCGCGGTCGATGATGGTGTCCAGGCGCTCGGCGACCGTGTCGTCGATGACGCTCTCTAGCTCGCGGGCCTCGCGGCGGAACTCCTCGACGTCGAGGACGTTGTAGAGGAAGCGCTCGATGATGCAGTACGTCTGGAGCGCCTGACGGGCCCGCTCGCGGCCCTCGTCGGTCAGCGTCGCACCCTCGTACTTCTCGTGGTCGACGAGACCGCGCTCGGATAGCTTGCCGACCATCTCGTTGACGCTGGCGGGGCTGACCTCGAGGGCGTCGGCGAGGTCCCCGGTCGACGCCGGGCCGTCGCCGACCTGCTGGACGACGTAGATGGCCTTGAGGTACTGCTCGGCCGTGTTCATGCTTCGCCTCCCGTCATCCGCGGGCCTCCATCACGTCCGCGACCTCCTGGGCACCCGCCTCCTCGTCGGCGCGTATCTCCCGGAGCGTCGACAGCAGGCGCTCGCGGTCGACGCCGAACTCCGCGTCCGAGGCCGCCAGCGAGGCGAGCAGGTCGTCGTAGAACTTGTAGGCCGTCTCCTCGCCGTGTAGCTGGTCGTAGAGGATGCCGTCGAAGTCCTCCGGCTGGCCGTAGCGCTCCTCGACGAGGCGCTCTATCTCCTCGTAAGGCACGCTCTCGGCGTCGAGGCCCTCAACCAGCCCCTCGAGGCGCTCGCGGTGTTCGGCGGACTCCTCGGCGGCGTGCTCCAGTAGCTCGACGATGGCGTCGTCCATCTGCTCGCGCTCGTCCTCGGAGAGCGCGTTGAAGTGGTGGTAGGCCCGCGCCTCGACGACCTCCTCCAGGACGACGCCGATCTGTAGCAGGCGCGCCAGGGTCTCGTCGGAGGAGACGCGCTTCTCCAAGCTCACGCCCTGACCACGCTCCCGGTCGGCGGACGCGTCGCGCGCTCGCTCATGGTGGGTGGTGCGAACGGCGCGAACTTAAGCCGTTCCCCCTAGTAGACGAAGAACGTCGAAAGAGCTACGAAGCCTCGTCAGACCACCGTCGGGTGGGACTGAAAGGGGCGACGCGCTCGGCGAACCCGGCCGACGCAAGCAGAGCGAGGCCCGACGGGCCTCGCAGGCCGTGCGGCGCGCGCACGGGCGCGCCGCAGACACTGCAGGCGCGAACGAAGTGAGCGCCGAAGCGCGCAGCGAGGTCTTCGCGAGGGCCGAAGGCCCGAGCGAAGGCTCGGAAGGCGAGCGAAGCGAGCCTTCCGGCGCCCGGGAGCCGAGCGCGTCGGGGCTTTCGAAGACCTAGCAATCGAACCTCTCAGTGTCTTCGAAAGCCCCCGGTCGCTCGACCACCCGCGGCTCGCCGCGCTCCTCACCCCTCACTGCGTTCGGGGCTGCGGTGCTTGTTCCGGAAGACGGTCCTGCTCGCCTCACTCCCTTCGGTCGTTCGGCTCCGCGGGCTCCGTCTTCCGTCGCTCGCCTCATGCGTTCGGCTCGCCGTCGCCGGGGGAGGGTCGAGCGACCGGCCCCTTTCAGCCCCACCCGACGGTAGTTTGACGCACTGGTCGGAGCTACCGTCGACACCCCCTTCACCGCCGACCGCGCCATTTAACACCGGACCCGACCGACCACCTCCCGATGGAATTCGCCGAGTTCGCCGAGCGCGCCGCGGCCATCGAGGCCGAGCCCGCCGACCTCGAGATCGTCGACCTCGTCACCGACCTGCTCGCCGTCGCGGACGACGACCTCCCGGTGGTCGCGCGGTTCGTCCAGGGCCGGGTCTTCCCGGGCTGGGACTCGACGAAGCTGGACGTGGGGCCGAACCTCTGCTACGAGGCCATCGCCCGCGCGGCCGGGACGAACGTCACGGCCGACGACGTGGAGGACCGGCTGGCCGAGATGGGCGAGATCGGCGACGTGGCCGCGAGCTACGACCTCGGCGGCCAGACCGGCCTCGGGGCGTTCGGCGACGGCGGGGCCGACGCGCTGACGGTGGGCGCGGTCGCCGACCAGCTTTCCGACCTCGCAGCCGCGTCCGGCGAGGGCAGCCAGGACCGGAAGCTCGACCTGCTGTTCGACCTGTTCAAGCGCGCCGACCCCGAGGAGGCCCGCTACGTCGCCCGCCTCGTCCTCTCGGAGATGCGCATCGGCGTCGGCGAGGGCACCGTCAGGGACGCCATCGCGGCCGCCTTCGACGTCCCGGTCGCGGCCGTCGAGCGCGCGCTCCAGGTCTCGAACGACTACGGCCGGGTCGCGGAGGTGGCCCGGGACGAGGGCGAAGCCGGCCTCTCGGAGCTGACTCTCGAGGTCGGCCGGCCCGTCAAGGCGATGCTCGCCCAGGCCGGGACCGTTGCCGACGCCCTCGACGACTGGGAGACGGCCGTGGTCGAGTGGAAGTACGACGGCGCGCGCGTGCAGGTGCACTACGGCGGGGACGAAGCGTCGGGCGACGGCGGGAACGAAGCGTCGAGCGACGGCGCGAATGAGGCGTCGGGCGACGGGGCCGAGGTGTCGGTCTTCTCCCGCAACATGGAGGACGTGACCGACCCGCTGCCGGAGGTCGTGGAGTTCGTCTCCGAGC
>CAZPIG010000172.1:0-5947 GCA_964586205.1 uncultured Halobacteriales archaeon
CCGCGGAGACCGCGCCGGCACCGTCGTCGTCGAGGACCACCGGCACCGTCGGGTGGTCCTCGCGGACGGCGGCGAGCAGCGCCAGGGCGTCGGTCCCGTCGGCGAGCGCGACGAGGCAGTCGGGGTCGTCGGTCGCCCCGAGGCGGGCCACGGCCTCGTCGGCGGCGACGGGGGCCGCGTCGACGTCGGCGCGGTCGTCGAGCGCGGACGCGACCTCGGTCGCTGCGTCGGGACGGCCGGCGACGAGCACCGAGAGCGTCTCGGGGGCGTCGGTCATCGTCTCGCTCTCCGGGGGAAGGTAGCCATAGACGGCGTTTAATTTTGTCGTGTTCGGTTCCCAATATTCCGTCTCGCGGTTTCTAGCTGACGATATTGCCGTCTCCCCGGTACCGTCGGCAGTCCGTCTAGCGACCGACTCGGCGCGGCGTCGTCGCGTTCGTCCGGCGGCATCGCGGTCGGTGTTCGGTGGCGTCGTGACGTTCGTCGGCGGTTCGGCGTCGCGGCCGGTCTGCGGCGACGGTGCTATCGCATCTTGCGGCTCCGAAGGAGACCGCACGAACCCCGTCCGCACGGTGGCGCGCCACGGACACGGGATGGCCTTGCAGTCAGTCGGGCTTCGGTGTGTGGGTATGGCTTCGGTGGTGCGTCGTGGCGCGGGTCCACTGCGGCCCGGGGTCGCATTCGTGGATTGGGACCCCGGGGTGGTAGTAATTGTTGCGAACATCTTAGCCATCTCGAAAACGGATGGCTAATAATATAGAAACCCAGTTGCCCGGGGCGCGCCGTTTGTCGGGGACCGCGCCGTCACCGGGGGCCCGACGGGCGGGCGGGGCCGGCCCGACCGGCCCCCGGCGCGCTCTGGAGCGACCCGCTCTGGCGGATGATGTCGAACGCGCTCATCAGGTCCGAGCGCGTTATCAGGCCCGTCAACTGGCCGTCCGCGTCGGTCACCGGCAGCCGGCCGACCCCCTCCTGCTGCATGGTCGTGAGCGCGGTCATCGCGTCGCTGTCGGCCGTGACGGCCGTCAGGTCCGTCGTCATCACGTCCTCGACGCGGACCGCGTCGCGCTCGACCTCGTCGACCCCGCGGGCGTCTTCGAGGGTGACGAGCCCGACGAGCCGGCCGCCGTCCATGACGGGGTAGCCCGTGTGGCGCTCGCGGAACATCCGCCGGAAGAGGTCCGCGATGGAGGCGTCCGGCGGGACGGTCGCGAGGTCGTCGGCCGGCGTCATTATCTGGCCGACGGTGACCCCCTGGAAGGCGGCCTTCATGACCGCCTGCTGGGCCTCGCCGGCGGCCCCGATGAAGATGAAGAAGGCGATGCCGATCATGAAGATGTTGCCGCCGAACAGCCCCAGCAGGCCGAGCAGGAGCGCGAAGCCCTTGCCCACCTCGGCCGCTATCTGGGTCGCCCGCGCGTACGGCCGCCGCCGGGCCAGCAGCGCCCGGAGGACGCGGCCGCCGTCCATGGGGAAGCCCGGCAGGAGGTTGAAGGCCGCGAGGGTCACGTTCAGGACGGCGAGGTAGCCGAGCACGAACCGGGTCCCGTCGGCCGACGCCGGCGCGACGACGAACGCACCGTAGCAGAGCGCGCCGAGGACGACGCTCACGATGGGGCCCGCGATGGCGATGGAGAGCTCCTGGCGCCAGTCCTCGGGCATCTCGGATAGCTGTGCGATGCCGCCGAATATCCAGAGCGTGATGGAGTCGATGTCGAAGCCGTACCGCATGGCGACCAGCGAGTGGCCGAGTTCGTGGAGTACCACGCCGGCGAACAGCCCCAGCGCGGCGACGGTGCCGAGGACCCACTCCGCGTTCCCGGCCGTCAGCGGGTCGGCGTCCAGGCCGGTGCCGAAGGCGGTGTTGAGTATGTCGACCCACTGTCCCACCTGCGAGCCGATTATCCACGCGAATATCGGCAGGATGAGCAGGAAGGTCACGTCCACCTTCAGCGGGATGCCGAACGCGCTCCCGACGCGGAAGCTTCGCATACGCGTCCTTTGTCGTGGAACGGTATTAAAGAGCGGTGACGGACGGGGCGCTCGGGGTGAACGATTCCGCCAGCCCCCGTGCGACGCCGTCCGGGAAGCATTAGGGGCGACGCCGTCCGGGAAGCATTAGGTGTCCCCGCCCGTACGCCCCACTATGAGCGAACAGACCGGAAGCGGGCGAACGGACGCGGTCGAGCCCGTCGTCCGGCGCGCGGACGAGGTCGCGTACGAGACCGTCGACGCCGCCGAGGGGCTGTCGAAGGGCGTGCTGGTCGGCCCCGACGACGGCGCGCCGAACTTCGCCATCCGGCGGTTCGTCCTCGAACCGGGCGCGACCGTCCCCGAGCACACCAACGCCGTCGAGCACGAGCAGTACGTCCTCGAAGGCGAGTACGTCGTCGGCATCGGCGACGAGGAATATACCGTCGAACCGGGCGACTCGCTGCTGATTCCGGCCGGGACCGTCCACTGGTACCGCAACGAGGGCGACGAGCGCGGGGCCTTCCTTTGTGCGGTGCCGAACGGCGACGACGAGATACGGTTGGTCGAGGACGGGTAGTCGGTGGATGGGTCCGCTCCGCCGGGGCAGTGATGGCGTGTGGCTCGTGGCGTTCGCCGAGCGCCACCGTTGCTGTCTCCGTCACCCCGACTTGCTCGCCCGCACCGACAGCAGCAGCGGCAGGTCCACCCCCGACTCGAAGCGGTAGAGCCCCTCGTCGTCCGCGACCATGCCCTCGAACAGCGGCGTCGGCAGCCGGTCGTGCTCGCGGACGAACTCCAGTTCGAGGCCGGCGTCGAGCAGCGCGGTCACCACCTCGCCGACGCCGTGGGCCCAGAAGTGGGTCGTGCCGTGGTCCATGTCGGCGTCCTCGGTAGCGTAGGTGTCGCTGCCCGCGACGGTCAGGGGGTCGTCGTGGCCGAAGTAGGGGTACGGGAACCCCGTCTCCCCGCCGTCGTACTCGAACTCGAAGGTGTTCGTCAGCGGGTGTAGCTCCACGACGTAGAAGGTGCCGCCGGGGCGGAGACAGGCGGCGACGACCTCGGCCCAGCGGTCGATGTCCGGGAGCCACGAGAGCACGCCGTAGGAGGTGAACACCACGTCGAATCGGTGGTGACCGACCGCCTCCTCTACTGCCTCCGGGGCGTCGTAGACGTTCGCCTCGACGAAGCGGGCCCGCTCGCGGTCGATGCCCGCCCGCTCGCGGAGGTCGCGGGCGCGCTCTATGGCCTCGCCGGAGAAGTCGAGGCCGACGACGGCCGCGCCCTCGCGCGCCCACGAGAGCGTGTCCATGCCGAAGTGGCACTGGAGGTGCAGCAGGTCGGTGCCGGGGCCGACGCGGTCGCCGAGTTCGTCGCGTTCGATGGGCTGGAGGCTGGACTCGCCCGCCAGGAAGCCCTCCACGTCGTAGTGGTCCGTGTCGGGGTGGAGGGTGGCGGCCTCGTCCCAGTGGCGGCGGTTGTCTTCAAGGGGGTCCTCGTGCTTCTCGGGGTTCGTCATTGGCAGGAGGTGGACGGTTCGCGGTATGTGTCTTCCGGGGCTCTGGGAGACGGTAGCGTACCAGCGTCGTCGCCCGCTATCACGCCTGTACCAAGTCCATCCGTCTCGCGAACACTGGCACCGTCCGCGAGTACGAGTCGCCGTCCAGCGACACCGTCGCCGCGACAGACCGCGGGGCGGCGTCAGCCAGCTCCGACACCGAAATCGACGGCGTCGACCCTGATTCCGACGACCCCGACGATTCTGACGACCCGGGCCCGTCTGGCTCGCCCACAGTCCCCACGTGCAACTTCACGGCCGGCGGCTGCCACGTGTGGAATCCCGAAGGAAGCCGAAATCCGGGGGGGTCGCCCATGCCAGAGCCGAACGCCTCGGTGCCGAGCCGCTCGGCCGTCACGGCGCGCACGCGCTCCAGCGCCGCCTCCGCGCACTCGGTGGAGCCCCACCGCTCGAACGACATCGTGCCGAACGCGACTGGCTCGCCGCCGCTCTGGTACTTGACGTACCGCACCGTACTGTTCTCGGGGTGGTACTGGATGTTGTCGGTGTCGAAGCCGGGCGCGTCTGTGACTGACCGCTCGACCGAGATGGGGTCGCCGCGGCAGCGAACCACGTCGGTTCCGGCGTCGTCGACGGGCGTCCCCGGTAGATTGCCCGTCGTGAATCCGGTCACGCCCGCGGTTGCGGTCACGCCGAGGCCGACGAGGAGGGTTCGGCGGCGCATGGTGACTCTCGCTCGATAGTGACTCTCCCAGGGTAAATCGCTACCGGAGGGTGAAACGGCTGTTTGGGAGACTATCGGGGTGATACGAAGCCACTCCGAAGCCAACATCGACCCCACCGACCTCGCCACCGAACCGCTTACGTATCCCCCTTCCCCTAAACTCCACCAGTGTCCCAGCAGGTCGGGCGCGTCGACACGCTGTTCCTCCACGGGGCCGGCGACCGCTACACCGCCGTCGTCACCCGCGACGGGGACCGCGTGCTGCGCGGGAAGCTCGAATTGAAGCAGACCGACGCGGGGCCCCGCCCCGGCCGCTTCCGGCTCCTCCGGGACGGCCGCGAGCACCCCCGGGACCCCGACGAGTTCGTGGAGCTAGCCCGCCGCGCCGAGCACGTCCGCATCTCCGAGCAAACGACGCGACGGGGCCGCGAGGAACTGCGGGCGATGCTCGACGGCTACCAGCTATCGGCCACCGTCGTCCGCACCTGCCGGTACTGCGCGAACGCCGACCGCTACTCGCCGGTGACCAGCGAGACCGCCATCAAGTCCGGCGACGACCACGTCTGCCGGGACTGCGCGCGCCGCGAGTTGGACCAGGAGCTCTCGTACCACGGCGGCCTCACGGGGGCCGCCGAGGACCGCCTCGAGGAGCTGCTGTACGAGGTCGGCGACTTAGACCGCATCACCGACCTCCTGAAGGGCCGGCTGGACCCCGAGCTGACGCAGTTCGACGTCATCAGCCCGACGGTGGACGAAGTGGACCCCGTCCCCGTCGAGTCCCTCGACGTCCACCCGGACCTCGCCGACCTCCTCGCCGACCGCTTCGAGACGCTGCTGCCGGTCCAGAGCCTCGCCGTCGAGGGCGGGCTGCTGGAGGGCGACGACCAGCTAGTCGTCAGCGCCACGGCGACGGGCAAGACGCTCGTCGGCGAGCTAGCGGGCATCGACCGCGTGCTCCGCGGCGAAGGCAAGATGCTCTTTCTCGTGCCGCTGGTCGCGCTGGCGAACCAGAAGCACGAGGACTTCGAGTCGGAGTACGGCGACCTCGTGGACGTGTCCATCCGCGTGGGCGCGAGCCGCATCCGCGGCGGGGGCGGCGGGCTCGATCCCACCGCCGACGTCATCGTCGGCACCTACGAGGGCATCGACCACGCCCTGCGGACGGGCCGGGACCTCGGCGACGTCGGGACCGTCGTCATCGACGAGGTGCACAACCTCGCCGAGGAGGACCGCGGCCACCGGCTGGACGGCCTCGTCTCGCGGCTGCGGTACTACACGGAGCAGCGCGCGGGGAAGGGAGGTGACGGCGCGAGCGGCGGCGATGGTGCGAGCCGCGGCGACGCGGCTGGCGGCACCGACACTGCCGCCGAGCCGGACACCCAGTGGGTGTACCTCTCCGCGACGGTGGGCAACCCCCGCTACCTCGCGCGGGAGCTGTCGGCCACCCTCGTGGAGTTCGAGGAGCGGCCCGTGCCCGTCGAGCGCCACGTCACCTTCGCCGACGGCCCCGAGAAGCCCGAGGTGGAGAACAAGCTCGTCCGCCAGGAGTTCGACCGGAAGTCCTCGAAGGGCTACCGCGGCCAGACGATAATCTTCACCAACTCCCGGCGGCGCTGCCACGAGATATCCCGGCGGCTGGAGTACAGCTCCGCGCCGTACCACGCCGGGCTGGACTACGGCCGGCGCAAGCAGGTCGAGCGGCAGTTCGGGAACCAGGACCTCGCCGCGGTCGT
>CAZPIG010000173.1:0-5947 GCA_964586205.1 uncultured Halobacteriales archaeon
AGCCCCCGGTCGCTCGACCACCCGCGACGCTCGCGGCCTCCGGCCGCTCGCGCGTGTCGTGGCGCTCACTCCGTTCGCGCCACGCACTCGCTGCGGTCCTCGTTCGCTCCCTCACTGCGGTCCTTGTTCCGGGAGACGTTCCTGCTCGCTTCGCTGCGCGGGCTGCGACTCCCGTCACTCGCCTCACTGCGTTCGGCTCGCCGTCGCCGTGCTTCGTCCAGCGAGCGGCCCCTTTCATTCCCGCCCGACGATGATTTCACACCCTCGCCGAAACCAACGTCACTCACTCTCTCCGACACTCACCCCTCAGCAGCCGTCCCGCCCGCAACCCCACCCTCGCCACCAGGAGCCGACTCCATCGTCCGTACCATCGCCACGACCCAGACCGCGAGCAGGACCGACCCGAGGAACTCCGGGATGGCGACGCCCTCGTACGGGACGGCGGACCACGCGACCCACGCCGTCGCGTTGGCCACGCCCAGCCAGACCGCCAGCACGCCGCGGCGCGACCGGCCGGCGAGCGCGTCGCCGCTCCCGTAGGCGAACAGCGCGTACGTGAACAGCGAGAAGTAGAGCACGGAGACCGTGAAGTGCAGCGGACTGGTCACGTCGAAGACGCCGATGAGGCTCAGGTCCACCTGCGATAGCGCGAACAGCACGACCCCCGCGCGGTGGGCGTGGTTGCTCGCCGTCGGCCACAGCCGGAGCGCGAACGCGGTCCCCAGCAGGCCCGCGAACACCAGCCCGCCGTTGAACACCGGCGACGTGGCCCGCGAGGGGTGGCCGAGGTCCGAGAGGGCGTTGCCGGTCCACGTGAACCACGAGCCAGTCCCGAACGACGCCAGCGCGACCGACGCGAGGACCGCGAGGAAGCCGACCGCGATGCCCGCGGGACCGGCCCACGTGGCCGCCCGGTGCAGCCGTGACGAGCGTGACGCGTCCATGGGAGCCGATGGCACGCCGCACACCTAACTGTTGCTGTATCGTCACTCGTATAGCCCGGTTCACGGGGGATCGGCACGCCGTGCAGCCCGCCGTCCCGGGAATCGTCACTCGTGCAGCCCGCCGCCCCGGGATCGGCACGCCGTGCGGCTCGGCGCGACTGGAGTCAGCCCACCAGCCAGTGTGTCACCGGAGCCCGACGTACATCTTCGCCGTCCACACCCAGAGCCCGACCACGCCGACCATCTCGGGGAGCGCGATGCCCGAGAAGGGGACGAACCCGAGCAGCACCCAGCCGGCGACGTGGGCCACGCCGAGCCACACCGACAGGACGCCGCGGCGGGCCGCGCCCGCCAGCGCGTCGCCGCTGCCGTGGGCGAACAGCCCGAGGGTGAACGGCACGAAAAAGCCCAGCGCGAAGAGGCCGTGCAGCGGCGAGGTCACGTCGAACACGCCGACGAGGGCGGAGCTACCCAGTCCGAGGCCGACCAGCAGCGCACCCGCGCGGTGCCAGTTGTTCCGCGCGGCCAGCCCCACGCGCGCCGCGAAGGCGACGCCCACCAGCCCGCTGACGACGAGGCTGCCGTTGAACAGCGGCGCGGTGGCCCGCGCGGGGTCGCCGAGGTGCGACAGGGCGTTGCCGGTCCACGTGAACCACGAGCCGGTGACGTACGAGGCCAGCAGGACCGACCCGAAGATGCCCACGGCCGAGACGGCGACGGCCGCCGGCCCGGCCAGCAGCGCGAGGCGCTCTAGGGTCCACTCGCCGCTCGCCAGTCGCGCGGCGGGCGAGCCGGTCCGGTCGGGTGACGCGCGCTCGTCCGTCCCGGCATCGGCGTCAGCGGGTGTCGTGTCGTCGGATGCCATGGGCGGCCGTTCGCCGGTCGCACGGAAAAGTGTCGGGTCCGGAATGGCGGAAACTGGGGCGTCGGGCGCAAACTGACGCGCTAGGAACGGTCTGAACGAACTGGGTCCGAAGAAGCGCGCTCACTCCAGCGTCCCCGCCCGTTCGGCCGCGTAGCCGAAGACGTCGGCGTAGCCCGTCGCGGAGACTAGCACCGGGTAGAACGCCTCGTTGGCGACCACGCGCTCGCCGTCGGCCGCGGCGTGGGCCGCGCCGCGCTCGACGCGCTCGAAGTTGTCGACGAACACCTCGTACTCGTCGGCCGCGGCCTTCGGCAGCCGGCCGGTCAGCCGGTAGACCGGCACCGGCGAGCGCGGCGCGGGCGCGTCGAGCGCCCCCGTCGCCGCGAGGAACTCCCGGGCCACCGCGTGGGCGTTCTCGGCCGCGCGGTCGCTGCCCTGCAGGCCGGCCTCGACCTCCACGACGCCGCCGGAGGCGAACAGCCGGCCCTCGACGTGGTCGGCGGCGTCCACGGCGGCGACGACGGACAGGTGCGGCACGATTCGCTCGGCCGGCGAGCCGAGGCCGTCGACGACGGCGAACGGCTCGGGGTGCGAGCGCGTCGCGTGGAGCGCGAGCGTGGTGCAGTCCTCGACCTCCTCGGCGAGCCGCGCCGCGAGCCGGGACTCGTGGGTCGGGCCGTCCGGGTCGCCGGGGAACGAGCGATTCAGGTCCGCGTCGACGAACCGCAGCCCCCGCTCGACGGCCGCCTCGTTGGCGACGACCAGCTTCACCGGCCGCTCGACGGCCGGGCGCTCGTCGAGCAGGCGCTCGACCGCGCGGACGCCGCTGGGCTCGTCGCCGTGGACGCCACCCACGACGGCTACCTCGGGTGTGCCGTCGCCGAGCTGTGCGACCCGCATCGCTGTGGGGGTGACAGAGGGCGGGTCGAAAAAGTTCCGGTAGGTGGCACGTCGAACGGGTCCGGTGGCGTCTCGACGCGGCCGGGGGCTCACTCCCAGTCGATGGCTCACTCCCAGTCGATGGCGTCCGGCAGGTCCCCGAAGCCGCCGCCGTCGTACCGGTACGCCGCCCAGCCCGCGTTCGTCGCGCCCTCGACGTCCGCGTCGCTGTCGCCGACCATCGCGTAGGCGTGGGCGTCGAGTCGGTCCTCGACGGCCCGGAACACCGCCGGGTCGGGCTTGTGCGCGCCGACGTCGTAGGAGGCCACGACGCAGTCGAAGCGGTCGGCCAGCCCGCAGGCCCGGAGCTTGTGGGCCTGCCACGCCGGGAGGCCGTTCGTCAGGACCGCGAGCGCGTGGTCGTCGCCGAGGCGGTCGAGGTCCGCGACGGCCCCGTCCGGCGGCTCGCACATCGCTGTCTCGCGCTCGCGGAGGGCGGCGGCGAGCGCGTCGGGAGTCGCGCCGTCGGGGGAGGCGTCCGGAGCGGCTTCGACGCCGTCGGCGGCGTCCGCTCGGGGTTCGGAGCCCTCCCCGGGCTCCGCTCCGGCTTCCAGCGCCGCCGCGAACGCGCGCCGGACCGGGTCCGGCTCGTGGGCCTCGAACAGGTCGAAGAAGGTCCGATCGTATGCCGCCAGCCACTCCTCGCGGACCTCGCCGGCGACGCGCTCGAACGTCTCCGCGAGGACCGACCGGTACTCGCGGGTGTAGTGCAGGAGGGTGCCGTCGAGGTCGAAGACGATAGCTCGCACCGTTGCCCGGTCGGCGGCGACGGAAGATAGCCCTTTCGTCCGCCCGGGCTACTGTAACTTCGCCCGTTCGAGCCACTGTAACTTCGTCCGCCCGCGCTACTGTAACTTCGTCCGTCGAGGTGCTCTAACTACTTAGCCTCCGAATTTATCGGGATGGTAACGTTCGTCGGAGCCATGCCATCGGAACGCTGGCTCGATAGCACAGTCGGGAACACCGGCCGCAGCCGCCGACGGCTCCTCAAGGAGGTGCTCGGCGCGGGCCTCTCCGCTGGGGCCCTCACCTCGCTCGCAGGGTGTCCCGAGGACATCGAGCGGACCGATTCGTCGGGCAACACGCCCGTCAGAAGGAGCATCGCGTCGCTCCAGCAGTCGGACCCGGACGACGTCATCCCGACGTTCAAGGAGGCGGTCTGGCGGATGCGCAACGACGTCAGCCAGAGCGACCCCCGCCACTGGGACAACCAGGTCGCCATCCACGGCGTCGTGGGCGACTTCAACGAGTGCGAGCACGGCAACTGGCTGTTCCTCCCGTGGCACCGCGCGTACCTCCTCTACTTCGAGGACATCTGCCGCGACCTCACCGGCAACCAGGACTTCGCGCTGCCGTTCTGGAACTGGGCGGAGAACCGCCAGATACCGGACATCTTCGGGCAGAACCACGGCACCCCGCCGAACGTCCCGACGGGGACGGCGAACAACAACCCCCTGTACAACTCCTCGCGAAGACCTGGGCGGACGCCCGGCGGTGCCTCGATGGACCGGGGCACCGTCGGCACCACGACCCTCGAGAACGACGTCCTCAGCGACCCGAACTTCCTCAGGGCCGTCGGCGGCGGCTGGCGGACCAGCCGACGGAAGGGAGCCGGGACGGGGGCCCTCGAGTCGATGCACGACTACGTTCACTGGTGGATCGGCGGCGACATGATGCGGGGCAACTCGCCCAACGACCCCATCTTCTGGACCCACCACTGCTTCGTGGACTGCGTCTGGTGGGACTGGAACGCGCGACGCGGCCACTCCAACCCCGGCGACATCGACTGGTACGAGGGCCAGGAGGTCGGCGGCCCGCACACCCCGACGCCCCCGACACCCACCCCGTCGCTGGCGGGGGACTTCGTCGACCAGGCCGGCAACACCGTCAGCGACGTCAATCCGCTCACCACCGTGCTGTACCCGCTGAACGCCTACCGATACGAGAACGTCGGGAAGGGGAGCACGACGACGCCGACCCCGGAGGGCAGCGGGATGCTCGACGACACCGACCAGCTACGGAGCCACTTGGAGGAGGGCGCGAACGTCGACCTCGAGGTAGTCGAGCGCTTCCCCGTCGCCGAGGAGCTCGAGGTCCGGGCCCGCGAGCCCCGCTCCATCGAGACGAACGTCCCGTTCGGGGAGGTCGGGGAGCTCCTCGACAGCGAGCCCCGGGACGGCGGCGTGGGCGCGGGGCGGTTCCTGCTGACGGCCAAGGACATCCTCCCGCCCGAGCAGCCGGAGTTCATCACCCGCGTGTTCGTCAACCGTCCCGAAGCCGTCGAGGAGGCCGCGCTCGACGACCCGCACTTCGCGGGCAACGTCACCTTCTTCGAGCCGGGCGCACACCACCCCAACCAGAACCTCCTGGTGAGCCTGAACGACACCCTCGAGCTCCTCTTCCGGGAGCAGCTCGTCGACCCGGAGGAGCCGGTCAGCTTCCAGCTCGTGCCGGACGCGTCGCGAGGGGCGTCCATCGAGGGCGCGTACCGCATCGGCGCGTTCGACCTCGACTTCACGCGGTCCGTCGTCCGGCCCATCGAGGACCAGGACGGTGACCAGACCGAGGAGGGCGACCGCACCGAGGCGGGGACCCCGACCGAGGAGCAGTCGGTCCGCCAGCAGTTCGAGGTGCCCGGTCAGTCCTCCGAGGACGGGTCCGCGGAGTAGTAGCGCACGCCGGCGACTACTGCCACAGCCGCCGTCCTCCCTATTCGAGCCGCTCGGCGAACTCGCGGTCCACCTCGCACGCCTCCGGATAGCCGCCGTCCAGCCGTATCTGCCACCCCGCGAGGGCTGCGGGGTCGTCGAGCGCGTTCGTCACCGTCGTCCGGACGTCGAGCACGTCCACGCCGTAGAAGTCCCGCGGGACGCCGTGGAGGTACTGCAGCGACGTCCCGAAGAGGCTCCGCATACCGTCGTCGGTGCCCACGTCGAAGTGCTTGTACGCACCCGCGGCGACCTGGACCATCCCGTGCAGGAAGGCGCTCTCGGTCGAGCCCGCGCCGTAGTTGTACCACTCCGCCTCGAAGCAGTCGTGGGAGTCGTGGTACTCGCCGGCGTTGTACAGCCGGACGCCGTGGACCACGGCCCGGCGGAGGGTCTCGTGCTCCCACCGGCCGGCGGCCTCGTTCCACCCGGTGGGGTCGCGGTCGCCGGGCGGCGGGGCGACGGAGGGGTCGCGGGTGTGGTCGTCCATG
>CAZPIG010000174.1:0-5929 GCA_964586205.1 uncultured Halobacteriales archaeon
AGGGCGACCGCGGCGAGCCGCCACGCCGCGCCGACGACGGCGACCGCGACGACCAACGCTGCCAGCCGCGCCGCGATTCCGAGCCAGTCCATGGTCAACGCTCGGCGCAACGGCCCATAAAGCTCCCGCGACGGCGTGGAGGGGTCGTCGACGAGGGTCGAGAGAGGTTGGTAGTCGAAGGAGGGCTGGTGGTCGACGAAGGGCTGTCTTCGAAGGATGGCTGGTAGTCGAAGGAGGGTCGGTACGACGGCAGGTCGGGGCAGTCCGTAGCGGGGGTTCGGGGCGGCAGTCCGAGTGCGGCGACTCGAAGCCGGGGTGCCAAGCCGGGGCGTCACCCGCCGTAGAGCCGGTCCTCGGACCGCTCGACGGCGGCTACCCGCTCGCGGAGGTCCTCGACGACCTCGGCTAGCTGGTCGAGGTCGGATTCGAGGACCGAGCGGTCGAGGCGGGCCTCGCCGGCCTCGTCGGTCAGCGAGGCGACGGCCCGCTCGACGGCCCGCGTCCGCTCGTGGAGGTCGGCGGGGACGTCGGTCGCCTCCCCGGCGGCGTCGAGCGCCTCGACGGCGTCCTCGAGTCGCTCGACGCGGGCGGTCAGCGTCTCCAGGCGGGCGTCGGCCCGGCCGCGCTCGGGGAGGGCGAGGGCGGCCCGCAGTGCGGCCACCTGGTCGTCCGACGCGTCGGCCACGGCGACGGCGAGCGCGTCCACCAGTGGCGCGCCGTCGGCGTCCGCGTCGGGGTTCGGTGCGGGGGTGTCGGAGGCGTCGGTGTCGCGTCCACCAGAGGCATCGGTGTCGGGAGTGTGGGAGGCGTCGGGGGTGTCGCGTCCACCGGGGGCGGCGTCTTCACCGGAAGCGTCTCCCGGCGTGGTGTCACTGGAGGCGTCGTCCACCGCGGCGGAAGCCCCGGTCGCGCCTGTCTGCCCGGCGTCCTCGCCGTGCTCGGCGAGTAGCTCCCCCAGCCCCACCGTCTCCTCGTCCATCGGGCCGCCGTCGGCGGTCGCCTCGTCCAGCGCCCGCTGTAGCTCGGCGGGCGGGACGGGGTCGTGGTCCCGCTGTAGCTCACGGAAGGTCCGCTCGGCCGAGGAGCGGTCGGGGGTGACCTCGGCGACCCGACGGACGGCGTCGTGGTCGGCCAGCGCGTCCGCAACGGTCTCGCTTTCCACCCGCAGCCTGACGGCGTCGGCCCGGCCCGACGCGACGCGGCCGATTCCCGGCTCGCAGCCGGTCACGTCGGCGGTCCGGGCGAACGACCGGAGCGCGCGCTCGCGCGCGGTGGTCGTCGCGTCCGCGGCGAACTCCACCCGGAGGTGGGTGCCGGTGCCGTCCGCGGCGTCGAAACCGTCCGTGGCGTCGAAACCATCAGTCTCTGCACGTTCGACACCGGAGGTGTCGTGGCGGACGCCGCCGTCGGCGGTAGGGGTGGTCTCGTCCCCGGTGGCGTCGGCGCTGCCCGCCGCGACGGCGTCCATCGCGGCGCGCATCGTGGCCTCGGCCGCCGCCAGCGCGGCGGACGACTCCTCGCCCGCGACGTCGGCCATCGTGCGCTCGGGGGCCGCCGCGTCGGTCGTGCGCCACCGGGGCCCGCCGTCGGAGGCGTCGGCGGCGGGGTGGACGGCGTCCACGACTGGCGCACCGAGGGCGGCGCGCGCGTGGTCCGCGTCGGCGGGCAGGACGCCGTAGACGGCCTCCGCCTCGCCGTTCGGCGGGACGTGGCCCGACCACGCCAGGCCGTCGTCCGCGAGGGTCCAGCGGTCGGCGTCCGCCGCCGGCACGCAGATGCGGTCCGGGTCGGCGTCGTCGGGGACGGGCTCGACGACGCGCACGGCGACGGGTACGTCGTACTCCGAGGAGACGGCGAGCGTCATCCGGGGAGCCGGGTCGGCTCCGGGGTCGGGCGTCTTCGTGACGGTGAGGTCGCCGCGCACCACCCGCCGTTCCGCCGGACCGGGCGTCGTGTCAGCCATGTCCACGACGACTACTTTCCGCTCCGGGTACATAAAGTTATTCACTCCGAGTGGTGGTACTGTTCGTCGGGGTTCCGTCACGCGATTCCGGCGTCGTTCACTCGCCGCAGTGGTGGGGTAGCGCCCGAAGCGCGCGCCCGATCGGCGTGGCGGAATGGGCGTCGATTCGAAAGCTCACCGCGGCGCTCGCTGTCGATTCCGTCGTCCGCCGGGGTGGTGTGGCCGCTCCCGTGGAGCGCGCGAGCCGCGCGCGAGCGCCCCGTTCACTCGTCGGAGTGGTAGGGCCGTCCCGCTTCAATCTGGCGGTTCCATCGGAGACCCCACTCGGCGCGGTGGTAGCTCCGGTGGCGGCCGTAGCCACCCCCCCCCCCCCCCTCCCCCGAGGCCCGCCGCCGACCGGCGGCTTGAAGGCTCCCGAGGCCCGAGAAGCGGTCGATGACCACGGTCGCCGTGCTCGTCGACCCGCCCCGGCCGGCGGTGGCGCTGCCCGGACTGGAGGGCCGGACGCCGCTCTCGGACGAGGAGCGGGCGGACCTCTACGCCGCCGCGGCGGCGGACGTCCTGCGCGCCGTCGCCGACAGCGGCGGGGACCTCCTGGTCAACTACCGACCCGACGACCTGCTGCCCGAGTCGGCCCGGCGCGACCGGAGCGCCGAGGCGGCGGTCCGGGACCTCGTCGGGGACGCGCTCGTCGACGCCGCCGGGGTCAGAATGGAGGTCCAGGTGGGCTCCTCGCACTCGGCGCGGGCTGGCAACACCGCGACGCACCTGCTGGAGCGGGAGGGCGTCTCCAGCGTGGTGCTCGTCGAGCCAGTCGCGCCGCTGCTCGCGCGGAGTCACGTCGACGGGGCAGCGATGAAGCTCCGGCGCAGCGGCGCGGTGCTCGGGCCGGCGGAGGCCGGCCGGGTCTACCTCGCGGCGTTCGTCGAGCCCATCGACTTCGCGGACGCCTACGCGGTCCCGGAGGTCGAGACGCTGACCGCCCGCGCCCGCGAGGCGGGGCTGGACGTGGACCACCAGCAGTTCCTCCCCACGGTCGCGTCGCCGGCGGGGTTGGCGAGCGTTGTCGCGCAGATTCGCGCGCGCCAGCGCGCGGGTGCGGTCGTCCCGGAGGCGACGGCCGCGTTCGTCGACGAGCACGGGCTGGCGGTGGTCGAGGAGGGTGGGCAGCGGCGGGTCGTGCGAGGCGACGGGTGACCGAGAGGTGCGGCTGACCGACAGGTCTTAGGCGGACGCGGCGGTACAGGTGGGTGCGGTGGGGTGGCAGAGCGGACTATTGCGCCTGCCTTGAGAGCAGGTGTCCGGAAGGACTCCTGGGTTCGAATCCCAGCCCCACCGTCTATCGAGCGAGCAATTCTGCGAGCCCCTCGTGGGCTCGCAATCCGCGAGCGACTGAACGGTGTCGCTGGGATTCGAAGTAGACCAGACGCAGCCCGCGCAGCCGAGCGGAACGGAGCGCAGCGGAGTGGAGCGAGGTGAGCAGGACCGTCTGGGCGTGGTTCGAATCCCAGCCCCACCGTCTGTGGAGCGAACATTACGGCGAGCGCGTTCATGCGCTCGCCGTCCGTGAGCGAGTGAGTGTGGTCGCTGGGATTCGAACGAGGCGAGTCGCACGCCCGGGAAGCGACCGAGCGGAGCGAACGGAGTGAGCGTAGCGAGCGAGCACCCCGGACCGTCTCGACGTTGTCGAATCCCAGCCCCACCGCTTCTCCGCGAACGCACCCCGACGAGCACTCGGAAATCACGAACGCCCACGACCGATAGCCCTTAGAGCGACACCTCCCAACCATCGTCCGACAGTGACCGAGTACGCGGACCGCATCGCGGAGCTCCACGAGCGTGCCCAGGCGGACGTGGCGGACTTCGAGCCGCCCGCCGACCCGCCCGACGAGGAGCGCGCCATGGAGTACCTCCGCGAGGGGGCCGGCCAGGCCGTCTGGCTGTACGTCGAGGCCCGGACGGGCGGCCGGATGGCCCCGTTCCCGCCCGAGGAGCTGGACCGGCTCCGCGCCGCGATGAACCGCTGGCTGGAGCTGTACGCCCGGTGCTACGGCGCGGAGGTCGAGGCGAGCTACCCGGTCCGCACGGCCGCGGAGGCGCTGCTGGACACCCACAACATCCGCGACGTGGCGCGGGTACTGACGAAGGTGCCCGAGCGGGACGGCGCGGAGTAGCTAGCGGCTGCGACAGTTGTGGATCGAGCTATCCATGGCCGACCTTCCTGCCGGCCGCATTGAGAGAAGCCGGTCAGCCGACGCGCTACAGCGAATCGGTCGTCCGACAGGGGCGGGACTTCGGAAGGGGCCGGTCGCTCGACCCCTCCCGGACGACGCAAGCACCGCAGTCGAGTGAGCGAAGCGAACGAGGCGAGGAGCGCAGCGAGCGCGAGGCCCGAACGGAGTGAGGGTCTCGTTCGCGCGAGCGGCGACCACCGGGAGCCGCGAGCGTCCCGGAGGGTCGAGCGCCGGGAGAGCGAAGCTCTCCCGAGCTAACGGCGGCGAAGCCGCCGTGAACGACCGGGGGCTTCCGGGGCCAAGCGGTAGTGCACTCAATTATTGCAGCCGTATCTAAACGCGATCACTCGCCAACAACCAACCCTCAAGTCCCGGCCCGCCCAATCCCGAGCCGTGACCCTCTACGACCACGTCGCCGACCTCCCGCTATCCGTCGGCGGCTACGGCCTCGAACCGCGAACGCGCGAGGTGGCCGGCGGCGGCGAGCGACGGACGACCGTGCTCGCCCTCCACGGGGACGATGACAACCGCGACGAAGTGAGCGACGACGATACCGGCCGCGACGAAGCCGGCCACGCCCCCACCGGCTACGGCGAAGACGTCATCTGGGACGAGGACACCCAGGCGGCCCTCCAGGACGTCGGCGACTCGCTCCCGCTCCCCGAGGCCGACACCTTCGACGGCTTCTCGCGGGCGCTCGACGACGTGGACCTCTTTCCCGGCCACGAGCCGCCGCGCGAGGACTACCGCCACTACCGCCGCTGGGCCGTCGAGAGCGCGGCGCTGGACCTCGCGCTGAAGCAGGCCGACACCCACCTCGCCGCGGCACTCGACCGCGGCTACGACCCCGTCCGGTTCGTCGTCAGCACCCGGCTCGGCGACCCGCCGACCGCCGACCGCGTGGAGCAGTGGCTCGACGCCGACCCCGAGCTGGAGTTCAAGCTCGACCCCGTGGACGGCTGGGACGACGCCCTCGTGGCCGACCTCGCGGCGACCGGCGCGGTCCGCATCCTCGACCTCAAGGGCCAATACGAGGGGACGACCGTCGACCAGGCCGCCGACCCGGAGCTGTACGAGCGCGTCCTCTCGGCGTTCCCCGACTGCGTGGTCGAGGACCCAAAGCTCACGCCGGAAACCCGGCCCCTGTTCGACGGCGAGGAGGGCCGCGTCTCGTGGGACGCCCCCATCACCGGACTCGAGAGCATCGAGGCGCTGCCGTTCGAGCCGGAGTGGCTGAACGTCAAGCCCTCGCGGTTCGGGACGGTCCGGAGCCTCCTGGAGAGCATCGAGTACTGTCTGGACCGGGACGTCCGGCTCTACGGCGGCGGCCAGATGGAGCTCGACGTCGGCCGGCGGCACATTCACGCACTCGCGTCTATCTTCTACCCCGACGCCCCGAACGAC
This sequence comes from uncultured Halobacteriales archaeon, assembly GCA_964586205.1. GTDB lineage: Archaea > Halobacteriota > Halobacteria > Halobacteriales > CAZPIG01 > CAZPIG01. The sequence goes on from CAZPIG010000174.1 coordinate 5,602, forward strand.
GTGGCCCCGGAGGGGTACAACGCCCCCGAGGTGCGGTCGGGGCTGCCCGGCAGTCCGATGGAGCCGCCGGCGGAGCCGCGCGGGCTGGAGTGGTGAAAGCCATCGGGATGGGGAGTTCCGGGAGTGTCGACGTTAGCGATGACCATCTCCACGATCCACCGTCGGGTGGGACTGAAAGGGGCGACTCGCTCGGCGAACCCCGGCGAAGTAAGCACCGCAGGTGAGGGAGCGAAGCGACCGAACCGAGGAGCGCAGCGAGCCGCGGGAGCCGAACGAGTCGGGGCTTTCGAGGTCATCGTGAGAGTCGAGACGCGTCTTCTACGGTGCC
>CAZPIG010000175.1:0-5923 GCA_964586205.1 uncultured Halobacteriales archaeon
GCACGTCCGTCTCGGGGTACATCCGCGCCGCGCCGGGCAGCGGCCGGAGGTACCGCGAGGTCGCGTCCTCGTTCGCGCCGCGGGTCTCCTCCGGGACGCCATCCAGCGCCGTCCGCGCCCGGTCGGCCACGGCGTCGATGGCCAGCGCGGCCGTCTCGGGGTCGTCGGCGACGATGGCGACGGCGTCCTCGGGACCAGCATCCACCGCCTCCCGTAGCGCATCGACCTCGGCCTCCGTCACGCCGTAGCCCGGTAGCTCGTCGGTGTGGAAGATGCCGCCCGCCCCGTGGCGCTTCGCGTGGTCCGAGAGCTCGGTCCCGAGCCGCCTGTCGGGCTGTATCTCGCGCCCCACGAGGCCGTCGAAGCCGTAGAGGGGAACGGCGTGGACCTCGCCGCCGTCGTCCAGCGCGCCGCGGACGACGCCGCTGTCGGTGTCCGCGAACACCTCGGTCACGTCCTCCGGCTCGCCGACGGAAGCGTCGCGGTCGTCCAACTCCTCGGCTATCTCCAGCAGCGCGACCTGCCGGCCGACCTCGAGGCGGACGATGTCGTCGATGTCGTCCAGGCTCTGGACGCCCTTCAGCTCCACCCGGGCCCCCTCCTCGATGGAGACGTTGACGTCCTGGCGGATGGTGCCCAGCCCGCGGCGGACCGCCCCGGTCGAGCGCAGCAGCATCCCGATGCGCTCGGCGGCCTCGCGGGCCTGCTCGGGCGTCCGGACGTCCGGCGCGGTGCCGATCTCCACCAGCGGGATGCCGAGGCGGTCCAGCCCGTACCGCACCCCGTCGTCGGTCTCGGCGACGCGCTTCGCGCTCTCCTCCTCCAGCAGCAGGTCCTCGATGCCGACCGTGCCGGCCGAGGTCTCGACGGCCCCGTCGGTGGCCACCAGCGCGGAGCGCTGGAACCCCGCCGTGTTCGAGCCGTCGATGACTATCTTGCGCATCACGTGCGCCTGGTCGACCGGGTCGGCGTCGAGGAGGAGGGCTATCTCCAGTGCCACTTCGAGGGCCTCCCCGTCGAGCCGGCCCGGCGGCTCGTCGTCGGCCTCGACGAGGCAGGTGGTGTCGTACGCGAGGTACTCGAACTCGCGGTCCACCTGGCTCTCCTCCATCGCGGCCTCGTCCAGCTCGCCCAGCTCGCTCCGGGTCGGATGCAGGTAGCGGGTGAAGGTCCGCTGGACGGCCTCGGGCTCGCGTAGCTCGGTGGGACACTCGCAGAACAGCTTCGTCTCCGTATCTAGCTGCTGGTGTATCTCCAGGCCGGCTACGAGGCCGAGGTCCTCGTAGTCGTACTCGTCGGTCATTACCGGTTACTGGGTCGCCGAGGGGCAAAAAACCGTCCCGTTCGAAGGCCGTCGGGCGGAGCCATCCGGCGTCGACAGCCAGGGCCATCAGTTGTCGACGGCCTCGTCCCGCCGCTTCGCACGGCTCTCCTGCATCCGGCGACGGAGCGTCCGCCGCAACTCGGCGGCGGTCGCGGCGTCCACGTCGACGGCCGCGGCGTCGTCGCCGACGACGCTGAGCGACCCGGCCGTGTCGGCGACGACCGTCGCCAGGTCCCACCGGCGCTGGAAGACGGTCGCGCGCTGGATGACGGTCTGTATCCGGTAGTGCGGGACGACCTCGGTCCGGCGACGCCAGAAGCCGTTCCGGGTGACGACGTGGTCCTCGCCGAGGTAGTAGCCGCGGTGTCGCCACTTGAGGTGTGCGGCCGGCGGGACCGCGACGAGGCCGAGGAGAGGGAGCCACGGCGGAAACGGGAGCGCGACCGCCAGCGCGTCGACCCCGAGGAGGACCGCCGTCGCCAGCCCGAGGGCGATGGCGTACCGGCCCGCGTACCGCCGGCGGGCGCGCTTCGGCGGGCGCTCGAACGCCTCGACGGCGAACGGCTCGACCGTCCGCGCGAGGTCTACGACGCGGGCCCGACTGGCCAGCGGCACCGCCGCCTCCGAGCCGCCCGACGGCGACTGCCCGGGCGAGTAGCCCGCGGTCTCGACGGCGAGGGCGGCGTAGCCCAGCCGGCGCATCAGCACGTTCTCCCGGACGGCGAGGCTCTGGACCTTGTCGAGCGGGATGGAGCCGTCGTAGCGCTGGACGAGGCCGCGCTCGTACCGGAGCTCGTCGCCGACCCGCGACAGCCGGAACCCGTAGTACCGGGCGAAGACGACGGCGGCGCTCACCAGCCAGAGGCCGGCGACGGAGACGATACCGCCGAGCACGCCGACGACGAGGAGCGCTCCGTCCACCAGCGAGGCCGGGACGCCCTGCGCGAGGGCGGGGACGACCAGAAACAGCGCCGGGAGCACCCGAAGGTCCGGGGCGACGAAGCTCAGCACGACCAGGTCCTCGTCTGGGAGCTCGAACAGCTGGGACCCGACCTCGGCCCCGGGCTCGGCCGCCTCGTCGGCGGTCCCGGCGTCGCCGGCCGTCAGGCGCTGGAGCTCGCGCTGGAGGCGCTTTGCCTCGTCGTAGCCGACGAAGCGCAGCCGCGCCTCGGTCTCGCCGCCGCCGGCCGTCTCGAAGGATGCGACGGCCAGCCCGAGCAGCCGCTGGACGACGCCCCGGCTGATGTCGACGTTCTGGATGCGCCCGACCGGTATCTCGCGGTCGCGCGTCGAGAACACGCCCGACCGCACGTCGAGGGTGTCGCTCGTCAGCTCGTACTCGAAGCGGCGGTAGTAGGCGGCCTCCCACGCCGCGCCCACCAGCAGACCGACGACGAACAGTGCCGGCCCGAGCGCCGGCCGGACCGCCGCCGGGAGCGCGCCGGCGACCGGGTCGACCCCGCCGAGCACCGTCCCGACGACGAGCAGCGAGACGCCGGCGCTCGCCCCGCGCGCGACCGCCCGGTACGGCAGCGACAGCGGGTGGAGCCTCATACCGCGTCCTCGTGCTCGCTCTCGATGGCGAGCCGACGGAGCCGCTCCTGGAGGGCGTCGGCCCGGCCCGGGGTCAGCCCCGGGATGGTCACGTCGGCTCCGCGAGAGCCCGCGGTGTAGACGACGACGCTCCCGAGGCCGAGGAGCCGTTCGACCGGCCCGCGCTGGGCGTCGACGTGCTGGACGCGCACGAACGGGACGACCGTGGTCACCCGCGTGAGGACGCCGCGCTCGATGTAGAGGGCGTCCTCCTGTATCTCGAAGCGCCACGCCCGGTAGCGGAGGACGGCGTGGACCGCGCCGAGGGTCAGGACAGTCAGGGCGACGACGGCGGGCCAGCCGCCGACGCCGACGAGGAAGCGGTCGGCGGCGACGGCGACCGCGCCGACCGCGACCGCGGCCAGGACGGCCCCGAGGGCCCAGACCACGCGCACGCGCGAATCCAGTCGTTCCATGCCCGACACTGTGCCGGGCTCCGCTTAAAAGATGGGTCGGACGACGGTTCAGGGAGCGAACTCGCCGCCACCGCCGCCACCGTCGTCATCGTCGCCGCCGCCACTGCAGCAGGTGAATTCGCCGCTCGGCAGGAACTCGACGAGGGGCGAAACCGTGCCGGCGTCGGAGGTCGTCGTGCCGATACCTGGTGCCGTCGGTGTCGCGGCGGCCGTGCCCACGCCGCCGAAGACTAATCCGGCGACGGCGGCCGCCAGTAGGAGTTGTCGTAGCATGGCAACGACAATATCTAATGATGTATGGAGCGGAATAAAACTAGGTGTCGTCTCGCGTGTTTTCCGGTAGCGGCAAACGGTCGTCCCGGACCGGTCACGTAGAAAGACGCTTCACACGCCGCTCCCTACGGGTCGCCATGGTCAGCACCGACACGCGCCGGACGCTGAGTTCGGCCGGCTTCCTCGCGCTCGGCGCGGGCGGCGTCGTCGTCAGCGCGGTCACGTTCGGCGTGAGCGGCATCCTCTACGTCCTGCTGTTCGGGACGTTCGCGCTCGCGGGGCTCGCGATGCGGGTCCAGCACACCGGCTACACGGCCGCCACGCTGCTGGCAGGGGCCGTAATCTCGACGGTGCTCGGCCTCGGGCGGGTCGCGGTCCTCGGCTCGCTCGACACGCTCTCCGTCGCGTTCTTCGGGATAGGACTCACGACGGGCTGGCGAGGGTACCAGTACTACGACGCCCGCGAGTGACGGCGCGGGCCGGATAGCTGAGCCCGCTAACAGTCCCGCGTGCCGCTAACAGCCCCGCGTGCCGCTAACAGCCCCGCGTGCCGCTAACAGCCCCGCGTGCCGCTAACAGCCCCGAACGGTCAGTGCGTCGCCCGCACCGCCCGCACCTGGCGCAGCCCCTCCCCGATGCCCGTCGCGTCGCAGCCCTCGTTCGGACACTCGTAGTGCCAGCCGTCCGTGGTCGCGCCGTCCGCGGCGAAGCGCTCGCCGCACTCCCGGCAGACCAGCGTGTCCTCGTCGCACTGCTTCCGGTGGCGGTCGAGGTCGGCCCGTACGTCGAACGTTCGGCCGCAGTTCCGGCAGGAGAACGTCATTGGCAGTCGTACACCGTCCAGATGCATGAACACTACGCTTTCTTTCCGGTAAGTCAGCATTGGCTAGTCCCGACGGTTCGTCCGGAGGGGTTCGCCCCGCCAGCGCCCGCCCCCGGCGCTCAGACCACGCCGAGCCGCCGGAACAGCGCGACCTGCCGGTAGAGCCGGCAGCCGATGCAGAAGCCGGTCGTCGCCGACAGCGTCGCCGCGAGGCCGACCGCGGCCGCGAGGGCGTAGCCCGCGAGCGCGAGGTCGGCCACGAGCAGGACGGTCGCGAGCGACGCGCCGACGGCCCCCATCAGCTTGGCGAACCGGTGGGGCGCGGCCGCCTCGCGCTCGTCGGTCGGGCCGACCAGCGGGACGGCGACCCGCCGCCAGGCGAGGGCGTAGAGGTCGAGCCGCCAGCCGGAGAGGACGGCCGCGGCGAGGACGACGCCGACCGCGGCTATCGGCGCGGGGTGGGCGAGGACGACGCCGCCCAGCAGCCCCGCCGCCGTCAGGGCGTTGCCGAGACGAGGAGCCCGCGGGTCGACCATCGCCAGCGTGGCGTCCGACGACTGCTCGGTCGCGCCGGTCGTCTCGTGCGTGCCAGTTTCCATGTAGATAGTTACTGGTAGCAAGCCCCTAAGGTTGGCGTAGTCTGGTGGTGCGAGTGCAACACGGAGCTGGTCTCCACAGACCGGGGTCACGATGGGAGCGCAGACCGACTCAATCGGTCGATTCCGACCCGCGCTCCTTTTGTGTCCTCGCGCCGTACCGCGGTTACTTCCGGATGAAGCTTCAGACCCTCGACCGGCCGGCGGCCGCCGCCGCGGCCGCGCTCGTCGCAGACGCCGCCGCCCACGGGTGGCTGGTGACGCTGCTCGGCCGGTGCACCGTCGACTACGACGGCCGGGCGACCAGCCACCTCGGGCCGGGCGACCGTCTCGTCGTCGCCAAGCCCGACGGCGCGGTGCTGGTCCACGCCGAGGACGGCCGCACGCCCGTCAACTGGCAGCCGCCGGGTAGCGACTGGGCCGCGCGGGCCGAAGCGGGGGCGCTCGTCGTCGAGAGCACCCGGACCTCGCCCGACGAGGAGCTGGTCGTCCGGTTCGGCGAGGTGTACCTCGCCACCGCGCTCGACGCCGAGGACGGGGCGGACCTCCGGCTCGCGGGCACCGAGGCCGACCTCCGCGAGCGCGTCCTCGCGGACCCGTCGCTCGTCGAGGACGGGCTGGTCCCCGAGGCGACCGAGCGCGCGACGGCGGCGGGCAGCGCCGACGTCGTCTGCCGGGACGCCGACGGCTGCCGGGTGGTCCTGGAGCTGAAGCGCCGGCGGGTCGGCCCCGGTGCGGTGGCGCAGCTACGCCGGTACGTCGACGCCATCGAGCGCGAGACGGGCGACCCCGTGCGGGGCATCCTCGTCTCGCCGTCGGTGACCGACGGCGGGCGCGACCTGCTCGCGGAGCACGGGCTGGACCACGCCGCGGTCGCGCCGCCGTCCGGCGACCGCGA
>CAZPIG010000176.1:0-5873 GCA_964586205.1 uncultured Halobacteriales archaeon
CCTCCTCGTCCGCTACCGCTCGTCGTCCCCCTCGTCCGCTACCGCTCGTCGTTCTCCTCGGCCTCCTCGTCTAGCTCGACCGTCTCGACGACCGAGAGCGGCACGTCCCGGAGCGCGCCGCCGACCTCGCTCTTGGCGATGCGGGCGGCGTGCTCCTCGTTCTCCGCGTTGAACACCGTCATCTCGAGGACGAGCCCCACGAGGGCCGTGTCCGCCGCGACGAACGCCGAGTCGAACGGCTCCCCGCAGGCCGGGCAGGGCGTGGCCCCCACCTCGACCTCGACGTACTCGAGGCCCTGGTCGTTGAGGCGCTTGCCCGCCTCGCTGACGGCGACGCCGATGGCGTCGTCGACGTCCGCGACGTCGCGGACCAGCCACGCCGCCTCCATCGCGACGAGGTAGTTGCTCATGCTCCCCCTACTGTCGCCCGGCCTGTCGTGCTTTGCGGTTCGACTCCTCCGAACGGAGGGGGTAGTCCCGACGGCCACTGCTACCGTCGCCACCCCTCGACCGCGCACGTCACGCAAATCGTGTCGATAACTTATGCGTTGGCGGCCCGGGTCCTCACCGCTGGATAGACCCGGAACCCCCCGACCCGACCCCGCGACGGGCCCGAAATCGGGACCTCGAAAACCGCACGACAGCGCCGGGGTGAACTGGCGTTATCGATAGTTATGTTTCGAGCGGGCAATAAATCTTATATACCCCGCGCGGCCCACTCCGCGGCGAGGAGATGAAAGCTCGCGTCCGTCGGACGGCGCTGTTCGCGCTGTACCAGGCCAGCGTCGTGCTCGGCATCCTGCTGCTGCCAGTCGCGCTCGTGATGGCCCGTGCCGGAGTGGCACTGCCCCTACACCGGGTCGTCGACTCCCTCGGCGACGCCTACGAGGCCGCCGGCCGGGAGGTCCGGGCGTAGCGACGCCCGGACCTTCGCCCGCGGCGACGCCGCACCGTTCTCCTGACCGCTGCCGCCGCCAGCGGCGGCGCTGGTCCGGGGACGGCCGACGGTCCGGCCAGTCCGCCCGGACCATCCGTACTGGCCGGGGCCGACGGTCCGAACGGGAGCGGGATGGAACGCTCCACTCCACGAGCGGGACCCTCCGGAATCCGCATGGGGAAGAGATGCTTTTATGAGCGCCCCCGGGCTAGGGACGGTGATGCGACCGTCCCAGGAGCCCTCGGAGTTCTCGACGAACCGCCGCCGGCTGTCCCGAGAAGCTGTCGGTCCCTACGAGCCCGAACTCGGCAGCGTCCCGGACCGCAGCGAGGTGCCGGCCGAGTACGCGGACGCCGTCGCCGAGACCGGCACCACGACCGTCGGCGTGACCGGGACCGACGGCGTCGCCGTGGCGACCGACATGCGCGCGAGCCTCGGCGGCCGGTTCGTCGCGAGCAAGGACGTCCAGAAGGTCGAGCAGATCCACCCGCGGGGCGTGCTGACGCTGGTCGGCTCCGTCGGGGGTGCCCAGTCGCTCATCCGGAGCCTGCGGGTCGAGGCGAACCTCTACGAGACCCGCCGCGACGACGAGATGAGCATGGAGGCGCTCTCGACGCTGGCCGGGAACTTCATGCGCGGCGGCCCGTTCTTCGCCGTCAACCCCATCCTCGCCGGCGTCGACGACGAGGGGACCCACGTCTACAGCATCGACCCCGCCGGCGGCGTCATGGAGGACGACTACGCCGTCACCGGCAGCGGCCTCCAGGTCGCCTACGGGGCCCTGGAGGGCGAGTGGGACGAGGACACCAGCCTCGAGGAGGCAAAGCGCCTCGCCGCGAAGGCGGTGCACAACGCCTCCGAGCGCGACACCGGCAGCGGCAACGGCGTCTACCTCGCCGAGGTCACCGAGGCGGGCGTCGAGATAGCGGGCCACAAGGACTTCGACGAGGTGCTGTAGGGCCTCCGCGGCGTTCTGTAGCCGCCGCACCGTCGCCCTGGAGAACACTCCGTCGCAGACACTGCCGCTCTCGTCCCCGGACAGCGGCGCGTGGTCACGCCGGCCCGCCGGCCAGCCAGTCGACGAACCGCCCGTCGTCGAGCGTCGCCGCCTGGCGCTCGACGTACGTCCGCTGCATCCCGTGGATGGCCGCCGCGAGGTCCGCGCCGTCGTCGACGCGGGCCCGCACCTGCCTGTGCTTCCAGCGCGCGGGCGTCATGGTCTGGCGGACGCGCTCGCGCAGCGGCGACAGGTACCGGGCGGCCTCGCCGTCGGTCAGCCCCTGGGACCGCAAACCGGCGGCCGCGGCGCGGAACAGGTCCGCGTACAGTTCCGCGGCGTCGGTCGTCTCCTCGCCGTCGGCCGTGATCCACACGAGGTCGGCCCCCAGCCCCTCGCGCTTGGCGGCGTAGAAGTTCTCGCGCGCCCGCTTCCACGGGAGGTCCGCGACGGGGTGGTCGGTCCGGTGGAGGTGCTCCATCAGCCCCGCGAACGCCGCCTGGACCGCGATGGTGTCCCGGATGGTCGGCTGGGCAGCCACCGGCCGGAACTCGATGCGGGCGTTGGCCGACCGGCGGTCCGCACCGTCGAAGACGGGGCGGACCCACCGCCAGAAGGTGCCGTGCTTGTGCCGGACGTGGGCGAAGCGGTCGTCGAAGCGGTCGTCGGCCTCGTCCAGCACCGGTACCATGGACGGGTCCGCCGCGACGCGGTCGACCGCCTCCCCGACGGTCGCGACGTCCTCGGGAAAGCGCACCTTCCGCGGGCCGTCGGCGGGGTTCATCACCGACTCGAACACGTCGATGCGGTGCTCGGCGTGGGCGTCGGCGAGCACGGCCTCGGCCGTCGCGCCGTCGTCGTAGAGGTCCGGTGGGAAGAGGGGGCTGTTGACCGACACCGCCAGCAGCGGGCCGGCGACCCGGAGCGCGTACCGGAAGTACGACGGGAGGTCCTCGGCGGTCGGCACCTGGTAGTGGGGCTGGATGGAGGTGGTGAGGCCCACCGGCATCGCCGTCTCCGCCTCGAAGTCGACGTGCGGGGCCTCGACGCGCATCCGCGGTGGCGACTCGGCGTTGGCGAACCCGTGGTACCGCGGCGACTCGCTCATGTTCGTCGCGACGGTCAGCCCCTCGTTGTCGGCGCTGGCGGCGTTGTACCCCGTCGCGCTCTCGCCGGCGGGCGGGATGGTCCACAGGCCGTCGCTGACCAGCCGGAGGCCCTCGGCGTCGACGGCGGACTGGGCAGCAGCCAGTCGGGACTCGATCTCCTTCGCCTGGGCGGCGAGGCCGGCGGGGTTCAGCGGCTGGGGGTTCGTGGACATCTCGGCGTTCTGGAGGGCCACCTCCTTCTCGAAGCCGACGTACGACAGCAGCCACCGCGGGAGGCGGGCGAGCGCGCCGCGGTCGACGCCCGCTTCCGCCGGGGTCTCGTCCGTGCCCCCGGGCCACGCCACGGCGTAGAACTCGTACTCGAGGCCGACGATGGCCTGGGGGTTGTCGAAGGCCCCGTCGTCGAGTTCGCGCTTGAGTAGCTCCGCCTCCTCGTCGACCCGAGACCGGAACTCCGCGCGGTCGACAGCGAGCGCTTCCGAGACGCGCTCGACGAGCTCCGAGGACATGTCGTCTATCGGTTTCGTCGTCCGGACGCTTGAACGTGGGGGTGATGGATAGACCCGGCCGACCGACGGCGGAAGGTCCCACCTCAGGGCGAGAACGCGTACACCATCCCGTTCGAGGTGGCGACGTACACCGTCCCGCCGCCGACGCAGGGCGAGGCGTAGGTCGTCGCGTCCAGCGTCGTCCGCCACTCCTCGCTGCCGCCGGACAGCGAGACGGCGACTAGCTGGTCGCCGTCGACGACGTGGAAGACGTGGTCGCCGTAGATGGCGGGCTGGGGGTAGCGGCCGGTCGTGGGGTTGCGCGCGATGTCGCCGTGGGAGTAGCTCCATCGAACGGTCCCGCTCGCCGGGTCCAGCCCGTGGAGGTTCCGGCGCTGGGCCACCACGAGGGTGTTCGTCGAGCGGTCCTGGGTCAGCGCGAGGCCGAAGACGATGCCGAAGCTCGACAGCGTCTTCGACCAGAGGTCCGACCCGTCCGAGGCCCGGACGCCGTGCACCTCGGTCTCCTTCGGACTGAAGTGGACGCGCGCCGGGTCGCCCACCGGGACGTCGGTGTCGAGGACGCCGCTCGTCAGGCTCCCCGCGCCGCTACGGGTCTCCCGGTAGTTCCACTGCTCGGTGCCGGTCGACGCGTCGTAGCTGTAGAGGACGGACCCGGTCTGGTTGACGCCGAGGTGGACCTCGCCCATCCCGTGCATCGGCGTCGCGCCCGTCTTGTTGTTGAAGCTCCCGGTCCACTCGACGCTGCCGCTCGCCACGTCCACCGCCCGTAGGCTCGACGTCACGCTCCCGGACTTGTAGGCGTAGAACGCCCGCCCGCCGGCGTACGTCGGCGCGGAGTTGAAGGGACCGCTGCCGCCCGACGTGGCCCACCGCTGGCTCGGGCCCGCGGGGTCGATAGAGTACAGCGCCCCGTCGCGGCCGGTGACGAAGACGTGGTCCTGCCCGCCCTTCTGCAGGCGGGTCGCGGTCGTCGTGGGCGGCGTCCCGCTCGGGGTCAGGCTGACCGCCGTCGGGGCGGCCGTCAGTGGCGTCCCGACGTCGAACGACCACGCCGTCGAGCCGTCGCCCGGGTCGAGCGCGTACAGCGTCCCGTCGTCGGCCCCGACGAGGACGGCCCCGTGGCCGCCGACCGGCGTCCCGGCCGCGCCGCCGAGCGAGGCCTGCCAGCGCTCGGTCAGCGGGACCGAGATGCTCCCGTTGACGCTCGCGGTGTGGGCGAGGTCGCCGCGGTCGGTGAACCACGCCGGGGCGTTGTGGGTGGGCGTCGTGGGTCCGGTCGTCCCGGGCCCGGGCGTCGGCGATAGGGTCGTCGTACACCCGGCGAGTCCGCCGACGCTCCCGAGGGCCAGCGCACCCGTCCGGAGCACGTCGCGTCGTCGTGTCATGCTGCCGAACGGATGCGACGGGGTTACTTATACTCTTTGGCAGATTCCGGCTCGCGCGAACGTCGACGCGGATACGCCGGAGGGACCCTAGAGATCGACCGGTCCCACGGTCACGGCCGGGGACGGCGTCACGGCGACGGCCGCTCCCACCCTCCCTGACCGGCCGTCGATTCGCCAGCGGTGGGTCGCCGTCGCGTGGTCGTCGGAGGGGGTCGTCGCAGCACCGTCGGGGTCGGCCGCCGCGTCGCCGTCGGCGTCCCCCGCGCCGTCACCGCCGAGGCGGACCGCCACGCGGTACTCGCCCCGGCGGACGGCGACATCCCGCTGGAGGCCCATCGAGCGCGGGCCGAGCCGGTAGGTGCGCTCGAAGGCGGTCGTCGGCGTCCCGCTGCCGCGATCCGGCTCGCTGCCGAGGTAGTCGATAGAGACGGTGACCCGTCGCTCGGCGTCGTCGAAGTTCTGAACGTAGAGGCCGCGCGTGCGTCCGTCCGCGGGCGCGACGTTGTCCACGGGGTCCTCGGCCGCGAACACGTCCCGGGGTGACCGCTCGCGCACGGCGCGCGCTCCGAAGCCGTCGATGCGGACGGTCCGGTCCGGCGCGACGTAGTAGGCCGACGGGACCCGTCCGAGGTCCGCGTGGCTGCCGTCGGCGTACTGGATGGCCCCGGTGCAGACGGCGAAGCCCACGACGCCGCCGTCGGCGTGCGCGCTGGTCGCGCCCTGGCAGCTTATCTGGACGGACGTCACCGTTCGGTCACCGTTCACCGCGCGGTTGTGGACGGTGGCGTGCTCGTGCTCGCGGAGGTACGCGGCTACGGCTTCGTCGTCGGCGAGGTCGGCGGGTCGCTCGGGGGTCGGGACCGGCGTCCGGGGGACGACGTGTGTTGGCGTGGTCGCTGGTCCGTCGTTCGGGCTGTCGCCGAAGATTGCGGA
>CAZPIG010000177.1:0-5844 GCA_964586205.1 uncultured Halobacteriales archaeon
ACCCACTGGTCGTGGTCGGTCGGGAAGTCCACCTCGCAGGCCAGGATCTCGCCGTGGACCCGCAGGCCCGCGGCCTCCGCCAGCTCGACCGCCGCGTCGACGGCGTCGCTGCCAGCGCGCGCGACGTGGTCGCCGACCACCATCACCGGGTAGTCGGCCTCGACGAGCAGGTCCGCCGCGCGCTCGACCTGCGCGGGGTCGCCGCTGCCGGCGTTGGGGATGGGACCCAGCCGCTCGGGGCTCGCCTCCGTCTCCTCCATCATCACGTCCAGCGGAAGCCCGAGGAAGACGGGCCCCGTCGGCGGCGTGAGCGCGACCCGGAAGGCGCGCCGGAGCATCATCGGCAGCGACCGGACGTCCAGCACCTCGTCGCTCCACTTGCAGAACTGGTCGACCAGCGCCTCCAGATCGCCGCTGAGGATGGGCTCGCGGGGCCGGAAGTCGGTGCTATGGTTGCCCGCGGTCACCACGAGCGGCGTGCCGGCGACCTTCGCGCCGTAGAGGTTGCCGAGGCCGTGGGCCACGCCGGGCGTGATGTGGAGGTTGACGACGCCCGCCGGATTGATGGCGTCGTCGTGGTGGGCGTGGTACCGGCGGGTGCTCGCGTAGCCGCTCGCCATCCCCACCGCCACGTCCTCGTGGAGCCCGAGGACGTACTCGAGGTCGCTGCCGGCGATGGCGTTCATCACCGGTAGCTCCGTGGTCCCGGGGTTGCCGAAGACGTGCGAGACGCCGTACTGCTCGAGCGCGTCGACGAAGAGGTCCGCGCCGGTGTAGCCCGCGCCGTCGTCTGCCATACCTTCACCCTGTGTGCGGGGTGGTATAGTGGTTTGTGCCGGGGCAGGGTGGTGGGACGGTGTCGGTTGTGGAGGGCGGCGCGAGGCGGTCCCGCGGCGGTGACGGTTCCGAGTGGGCGACCGCCGCCCCTCTCTACTTCGGACTCGTCAGCAGCGCGAACCCCAGCCCCGCGTGGTCGGTCAGGGCACCCTGATAGCGGTCCCGGCTGACGGCGAAGGGGTTGCCGCTCGCCAGCGAGCGGAGCCCGCCACAGCTCCCGGTCGTCGCGATGCGCCAGATCCGCGAGACGTCGAGGGTGACACTGTGACCCGGCTTGGGCTTCTCGACGAAGGCGAAGTCGATGCGCCCGCCGTCGAGGCCGACCTCCCGGAGCCGCGAGAGCTCGTAGTCGTCGCAGTGGCAGTGGGGCCCGAACCGGCCGTCGTCGTCGGAGTCGGGCCGGCAGGCGGGGTGGCCGGACTTGCCGACGGGGCCGCCGTAGGTGAGCCACGCCTCCTGCATGTCGACGTCGCCCATCGCGTCGAGCATCCCCTCGTAGTCGAGCTTGGCGTCGTCGCCGAAGTCCCTGTCGGCGTGGACGTTGAAGTCGCCGACGGCGACCTTCGGCCACTCCCCGAGGTCGTCCTGGCGGTCGGAGATGGCGTCCGTCAGCTCGTCGAGCTGCTGCTTGCGCTTCTTGCGGGGCACGTCGTTCGGCCCGGAGGCGAGGTGGGTGCAGAACACCTCGAAGCCGCCGTTCGGGATGCCGATCGAGAGCCGCTGGTAGGACTGCTGGATGGACTGCACCGTCCCGGTGTCGAAGACTGTCCTGTTGGTCCGCCGTATCGCCCGGTCGCCGTCCCGGTGGCCGACGATGCTGTGCAGCCCCGAGGAGTCGTTCAACGGCTGGCTGCCCGGGCGGTTCGGCCCGTAGGTGAGCGTTATCTGGCTGTCGAGGTCGCCCTCGGCGTAGACGTCGGTCTTGCCGCGCTTCAGCCCGCGCCGGTCGAAGGTGTAGTCGATGCTGCCGCCGGCGGTGGCGTACCGCCGCGCGTACTCCGCGCTGATGTCGATGGCGTACTCCACCTTGTCGACCTCGCCGAGCGTGACGACGTCGTAGTCCGCCGCGCCGAACATCCGCCCGATGGTCCGGGCGCGGTCCCGGCGGGGGGCGACCCCCTCGCTCCCGCCGAGCAGCTTCGTGTTCAGCCACGCACACCGGTGGATGTGGCCGTCGGCGTGGCGGTCGGCGACGTTCCGGACCGACCGGTACTCGGGGGTCGGCGGCTCCGGGGTACCGTCCTCGCCCGGCGGCTGCTGGGCCTGCCGGCGGGTCCGGAACCCGTCGGCGGGGCTTATCCACCGGTGGCTCTCGACGAGGCCCTTCTGGGAGAGGTTGACCCCCGAGGGCAGGCCGTCGGGGATCCGGTTGGCCATCCCGAGGTCGTAGGCGTTCTCGTCGGCCTTCCCGTCGTAGACGAGATACCGGGTCCAGGTGCTCGCGTCGGCGATGTCGCAGCCGGGGCTCCAGCAGTAGGCCACCTTCCGGACCGGCGGGACGTCCGACCGCCCGGGCGCGAACGGCGGGCCGTTGCCGTACAGCCGCTTCGGGCGGTGCTCGGCGTCCACGAACTCCCCGACCGCCCGCAGCGACACGGCTCCGGCGTCTACGTGGTCGCCCGTCTCCGCGGCCACCTCGCTGTCGGCGTCGCCGGCCCGGACCGTCCGTGGCCCCGCCCGGTCGCCCGACGCGTGGTGACCCGCGGCCGGAGTGCCGGTCGCCACCACGCCCGCGTAGCCGCCCGTCAGAGCCCGGAGGACGGTCCGGCGGTTCACGGCCCCCATCGGCCTCCCTCCGGGTCCGGACACGCTCGGTCGGTCGTCATGGGCGGACACGTGCGGGGGTCCGCCAAAGGAGTGGCGGCTAAGTGTGTAGGGGGCGCGAATGGACCGTCGAGGGGCTGGCTCGGCCCGTAAGAGGCAGCTCTGATCCGGATCTTCCGCCGTCGGGTCCGGCCGCTGCCGATTCCCGACCGCGGCTCCGGACGGCACCAACCCACTCCACTCCCGCCCGACCACACTCCGGCACGCTTACGGCCGCTCCCGTCGCAGTCCCGGGCATGACACTGACGCTCGAAGATGTCGGCACCGTCGGCGTCGTCGGCGCGGGCACGATGGGTAGCGGCATCGCGCAGGTGGCGGCCACCGCCGGCTACGAGGTCGTCATGCGCGACGTGGAGACCGGCCTCGTCGAGGACGGCTTCGCGGCCATCGAGAGCAGCCTCGACCGTCTCGTCGACGGGGGCCACCTAGAGCAGTCGGCGGCCGACACCGCCTACGACCGCATCCTCGGCACGACCGACCTCGCGGACCTCGCGGACTGCGACCTCGTCGTCGAAGCCGTCGTCGAGGACGTGGACGTCAAGCGCTCCGTCTTCGAGGACCTCGACGGCACGGTGGCCGACGACGCGGTGCTCGCGACCAACACGAGCACCCTCTCCATCACGACCATCGCGGCCGCGACCGAGCGCGCGGACCGCGTGGTCGGGCTACACTTCATGAACCCCGTCCCCGTCATGGAGGGCGTCGAGGTGGTCGTCGGCGAGCGGACCGCCCCGGAGACGGTCGACCTCGCGCACGCGTTCGCCGAGGACCTCGGCAAGACGACGTGGGAGGCCGACGACAAGCCCGGCTTCGTCACCAACCGCATCCTGATGCCGTGGATAAACGAGGGCATCCGCGCCTACGACGAGGGCGTGGCGGAGAAGGCGGACGTCGACCGCGGGATGGAGCTGGGGACCAACGTCCCGA
Organism: uncultured Halobacteriales archaeon; assembly: GCA_964586205.1. Classification (GTDB taxonomy): domain Archaea; phylum Halobacteriota; class Halobacteria; order Halobacteriales; family CAZPIG01; genus CAZPIG01. The sequence continues at coordinate 3,589 of CAZPIG010000177.1, forward strand.
TGGGGCCCCTCGAGCTCGCGGACCACATCGGGCTGGACGTCTGCCTGCACGCCTCCGAGACGCTCCACGAGGAGCTGGGCGACCGGTACAAGCCCGCGTACCTGCTGAAGCGGAAGGTGGAAGCTGGCGATCTGGGAAAGAAGACGGGCAAGGGGTTCTACGAGTACTAGCGAGCGGGGCTCGCGTCTCGTCGCGGTGTCGCACGAGTCTCGCCGCTACCGCCCGCCTTCATTGAACTGCCGACCCACGATTCGCCGATGAACGCAGACCTCCAGGGCCACATCCGCCGGTACGAACCCCCGGACGAGAACGCCGTGTGGCTCGTCCACGACCGGGCATTCCGGCTGTCGGACCTGGAGTTCTACCCGGAGCTGAACCGCCACCTCCGGCACATCCAGGACAGCTACCTCGACCCGGGCGGGGAGTTCCTCGTGGCGGTCGCCGACGTGCCGCCGGCCGAACCCGTCGCGTACGGACGCGACGGCGAGCGCGTCGTGGGCGTCGGAGGATTCGTCCCGTCGACCTGCGAAACGGCGTCGCTCCGCGCGGACTCGCCCGTGTCGGCCGACGACCGGACGGTGGTGGTCAAGTCGGTGCGAGTAGACCCCGCGTTCCAACGCCGCGGTATCGCCCGGTCGCTGATGGCAGAACTGGAGGTGCGGGCCCGCGACGCGGGCTTCGAGCGGAGCGTCCTCGACACGGGCGAGGACCTGACGGCCGCGCAGTCGCTGTACGAGTCGCTCGGCTACGAGGTGGTGGGTCGGGAGACGGTCGCGGGGTTCGGGCTGGTGTTCTACGAGAAGCGCCTCTAGGGGCGAGCGTGGGGCCTCCGACGTGAAGATTGCTCGCCACCGACCGGCCACAAGAGTAGGCTTTTGGTTGCCATCTACCTACCACCGCTCATGCCCATCACGGACGACGAGTTCGAGGCGGGAGCGACCGACGACGCGCGCGACTCGCCCGAGACGGACCCCGTCAGCGAGTACGAGACCGAGAAGGACCTCGTGCTCGCCTTCCTCAGCGAGAACGTCGGCACCGCCTTCACGCGCGCGGAGATAGTCCGCGGCGTCGACTTCGGCGACAGCGACGACCCCCGAACCGTCACGGAGGTGCTGACCGGCCTGCCGAACGAGCTAGTCGACGTCGCCGGCGACCTGACCGCCTCGGCGCTGGTCGTGGGCGACGTGGAGGAGGCGCTGGACGAACTCGTCGGCGAGGGCCTCGTCGAGACCGAGCAGGTCGAGACCGACGAGGGACCGGTGACGTACTACCGGCTGTCGGGGTGAGGAACGGTCGCTACTGGTCGAGGACTCACCGTTTCGGGGGATATCCTCTTCGGGCCTCCACGAACCACCGTCGGGTGGGACTGAAAGGGGCCGGTCGCTGGACGAAGCCCGCCGACGCAAGCACTGCAGGCGTGAGCGTAGCGAACGCTGAAGCGCGCAGCGAGGCGCGCGAGTCCAGCGACCGGGGGCTTTCGAAGTCACGGGACGACAAGCCGCGCTCTTTCAGTGACTTCGAAAGCCCCGACCTGCTCGCCTCGGGGGACTCGCTGCGCGCTTCGGCGCTCACTTCGTTCGCGCCTGCAGTGCTTACTTCGTCCGCCTTCGGCGAGCAGGTCGCCCCTTTCAGTCCCACCCGACGGTGGTCCATCTTTCAGCAGGAATTCCAGTTGCAAGTCCAACCCTGTTTCGCAAAGACCTAAGCCCGGCGAGCGGAACCATTTCCACATGGACTTCAGCCTCTCGCCGGAGCAGAAGCAGATACGCGACACCGTCGCCGAGTTCGTCGACGAGGAGGTGGTCCCGCGCGCGACCGAGATAGACGAGACCGACGAGTTCCCCCGCGACCTCGTCGACCAGATGGCCGAACTCGGATTGATGGGGATGCCCTTCCCCGAGGAGTACGGCGGCGCGGGGCTGGACTACCACGCCTACGCCATCGGCCTCGCGGAGATTTCCCGCGGTAGCGGCGGCCTCGGAACCGTCGTCGCGGCCCACACCAGCCTCGCCGGCAACATGCTATACGCCTTCGGCGACGAGGACCAGAAGCAGCAGTACCTCGCGCCCCTGAACCGCGGCGACGACGTCGGCGCGTTCGCGCTCTCGGAGGCCGGCGCGGGCAGCGACGTGCCGGCGATGGAGACCGTCGCCGAAGGGGTCGACGGGAGCGGCGAGCCGGTCGGCGATTCAGGGAACGACCCCGACGAGTACGTCCTGAACGGCGGAAAGCTCTGGACCTCCAACGGCTCCGTCG
>CAZPIG010000178.1:0-5844 GCA_964586205.1 uncultured Halobacteriales archaeon
TGGTCGTGGGCGGATACTTCACGTGTGGGGGCTTGAAAGCGGGGGTCGCGCTAGGCAGTGTTCAGATAAGGCTACTACAACTGGCCACACTCCTGCTTGGCATCCGGAAGCCCCGGTGCTCTCGGCTCCCGCGGCTCGCTGCGCTCCTCGGGCCCGTTGGGCCCTGCGGTGCTTACTTCGCCGAGGTTCGCCGAGAGCACCGCCCCTTCCGAAGTCCCACCCTACGGTCGGCCAGTCGGCAACAGATCGCCGGCTGATCGGCTCGTCTGAACACTACTGCTAGGCAGTGTTCGGACCCCACGGGAAGCTGGCTGGAACTGCTGCCGTGTCCTCGACAGCCCCGGTCGCCCGGGTGCCGGACCGTCGACGCCGTCGGCCGAGGGCGAAGGGACTCCGGCTATCCCCGCCGACCACTAGCCGTCGCTGACCACCAGAATCCGGGTGTTGCTCCGGCGGTCCACGTAGCCGCTGCTGGCGGGGGGCTTCACGTCGATCCGGACCGTCCCCTCGTCCTGGTTCGGCCCGAGTTCGGGAGCTATCGTCAACGTCGCGCGTCCGTCAGGACCCGTCGAGGCGGTCCGGACGGCCCCGAGGTCCGCGGTCCCGCCCTGGAGGACGACGGTCGCGTTCGCGACGCCGTCGCCGGACGGGTCGACCACGGTCACCGTCACCGTCGTCTCGCCGGGCCCGACGACCTCCGGCTCGGGCTTGGCGTCGAGTTCGGTGACCGCCAGTCCCTGCAGGCCGGAGAGCATGTTCAGCATCACCGACAGGCTCGCCACGCCGACGACGAGCGCGATGACGAGCCTGACGGGCAGTCCCTCGATGGCGCGGTCGTCGCCGAGGAGTGTCTGGGAGGGCACGGGGGGAGGTGGTCCCGCCATCCGCCTTGAACCTCCGGGCGGAGCTTTATACCGGATGGGGCGGCCAGACCGGCCCGCGTGACCGACTCTACGTCCACCCGCCGGTCGGAGTCGGCGGTCGTCCTCGGGCGCGGGAGCGACGAGGGTGCCGGCACCGGTCGAGGCTCCCCCACTGGCTCGCCCGCCTCGTCCGCTTCCCCGACACCCTACACCGCCGCCCTCGGCACCTACCGTGCCCGCGACGGTAGCGCGGGCGCGCCCGTCGCGCTCGACGTGGACCGCCCCCACGCCGGCCTCGTGGTCGGCAAGCGCGGCTCCGGCAAGTCCTACACCCTCGGCGTCCTCGCGGAGGAGCTAGCCCGCACCCCCGGCGTCGCGCCGGTGGTCGCGGACCCGATGGGTGCCTTCGGCGGGCTGGCCGACGCCGCGAGCGACGAGGCGGTTCCTGCGACAGTGGTGTCGGAGCCGACGGTTCCCGCCGACGCCCTCCCGCCGCGGGCGTGGTGTGACCTCCTCGACCTCGCCCCCGCCGAGCCGGCGGGCGCGCTCGTCTGGCGCGCCGCGAGCGCCGCCGCGGACCTCGCGGGCATGCGCGACCACGTCGCCGACGCCGACGCGCGACGGGCGACCCGCAGAGCTGCGGCGAACCACCTCCGACTCGCCGCGGACTGGGACGCCTTCGACCCGGACGCCGACCTCGACCTGGGGAGCGAGGCCGCCACGGTCCTCGACCTCTCGGGGCTCGACGCCGCGCCCGCGAACGCCGTCGTCCGCGGCGTCGCCCGGCGGCTCTACGACGCGCGGGTGACCGACGGCCGGGGGGCTGCTGGCGACGGCCCCCTCCCGTGGCTGCTGGTCGACGAGGCCCACCACTTCTTCGACGGCGTCGCCGGCCCGGCGCTCCGGACGCTGCTGACGCGCGGGCGGGCACCCGGCGTCAGTCTGGTCGCTGCGACCCAGCGGCCGGCCCACCTCCCGCCGGTCGCCGTCTCCCAGTCGGACCTGCTGGTCGCCCACCGGCTGACCAGCGAGGCCGACCTGGAGGCGCTCGCCGCCGCGCGGCCGACCTACGTCGCCGAGCCACTCGCCGAGCGCCTGCCGGAGCGACCCGGCGCGGCCGTGGTCGTCGACGACGCGACCGAGAGCGTCCACGCCGTGCAGGTGCGCGAGCGCGACACGCCCCACCGCGGAGCCAGCCCGCGGGCGAGCGAGGTCGAGGAGGGAGGTGGATGACACCTCGACCTCCTGGGAGGACCGGGTCGGGGGCCGCCGACGCGCCGACCGACGTCCCCCGGTCACCGGCCGCCGTGGGGCGTCGCGGCCGTCGTCGTCCAGCGACCCGGCCGCTGGGAAACGCATCGACCACTGCAGCCACCTCCCCGCCCAATCCACCACGTTTATCACCTGCGGCGTCGCTTCCGAATACACGATGGCGAACTCCGGGATGGAGGACCAGACCATCACGCACGACCTTCCGGACCCGGCGGCCGACAACGTTCTCTACGACCCCTCCCTCGAGGAGCTACGGTCGCTCTCGGCGGCCGTGGAGACCACGACGGAGTTCGGGAGCCCGTCGTACGTCAGCCGCGTCCGCTCGCGCAGCGCGGACCGGACGAAGAACACCGTCGACGACGGCTTCTCGGAGGCCGACTGGGAGCACCTCCGGGCCGCCCAGCAGCGGGCGCGGGAGGTGGACCTCGTCTGCGTCGACCGCCTCTGCGGCGACGAGGCGGGCCGCGCCTTCCCCGCCCGCCTGTACGTCCCCACGGAGTACGCCCGCATCGCGCTCGCGTGGGCCAAGCTGTTCCGGCCGACCGACCGGGAGCCGGTCTTCCGGACCCTCCAGCTCCCCGAGTACGGGGAGACCCTCGTCCGGGTGCTGCCCGACGAGGGCGTCACCTACGTGCTCGGCAGCGACTACACGGGCGAGGCCAAGAAGTCGGTGCTCCGCCTGTTCATGTACGAGACCAAGCGCCGGGGCGGCCTGGGGCTCCACGCCGGGAGCAAGCGGGTGTGTCTCCGTCCCGACGGCGGGGAGAGCGGGGACCTCCGGGCGGTCGGGCAGGTGTTCCTCGGGCTGTCGGCGACGGGCAAGTCCACGCTGACGGGCCACGGCTTCTGGCTCGACGACCCGGAGTACGCCGAGATGCTCCAGGACGACGTCTGCGCCATGCTGCCGGACGGCTCGGTCGTCGGCAGCGAGGGCGGCGGCCTCTACATCAAGACCATCGGGCTGGACGAGGCCGAGCAGCCCGCGCTGTATCACGCCGCGACCCAGCCCGACGCCGTCCTCGAGAACGTCCACGTCGAGGAGGACGGGACCGTCGACTTCGACAGCGACGCCCACACGAGCAACTCCCGGGCCGTGGTCCGACGGGCGGACCTGCCCAGCGCCGCCGCCGACATCGACCTCGAACGGGTCGACCAGGTCTTCTTCATCACCCGCAACCCCCTGATGCCGCCCATCGCCCGCCTGTCGCCCGAGCAGGGCGCGGCCGCGTTCATGCTCGGCGAATCCATCGAGACGAGCGCGGGCGACCCCGAGCGGGCCGGCGAGCCGGTCCGGGTCGTGGGCACCAACCCCTTCATCATCGGCTCGCCCGGCGCGGAGGGCAACCGGTTTCTGGACCTCGTCCGCGACAACGGCGTCGACTGCCACGTCATCAACACCGGCTCCCTCGGCGACGAGCGCGACGTGGGGGTCGAGGAGTCGGTCGCCGTCCTGACCGCGGTCGCGCGCGGGTCCATCGAGTGGTACCACGACGAGACGCTCGGGCTCCGCATCCCCTCGCACGTCCCCGGCATCGACGTCGAGGAGTTCTACCCCCCGGACTACGTCAGCGACTACGACGAGCGCCTCGCGGACATCCGCTCGGAGCGAACGGCCTACCTGGAGGGCTTCGACGACCTCCGGCCGGAAATCGTCGACGCGGCGTACTGAGTGCGCTGCTCGGCTCTCCCTCGAAGCGCCACTCCGGTGGCGACAGTGCTGCTCAGTCCCCCACCGTCGTGGCGAGGGCCGCTTCGAGGGCCGCGAACTCCGCGACGGTCGTCGCTTCGGCTCCGGTGAGCCGCCGGCGGACGCCGGCGGGCGTCAGGTCGACCGGCGCTCGCGCCGCCAGGTCCTCGGCGTCGACGACGGCCGCGATGGCTCCGACCAGCAGCTTCTCGCGCGCGCCGGCGGCGATTGCGGGTGCGTCGGGCCACCGGTCGGCGGTCCCGAGCACCCGCGCGCCGGCGGCGACCGCGAGGGGCGGCGCGTCGCCGCCGGACAGGGCGGCGAGCGTCGCGGCGTCGACGCCGGTCGTCGCCGCCAGCCCGTCCACGTCGGCGGCGTCGGCCACCACGGTCGCGATGGCGTCCCGGTATCGGTCCGCGAGCGCCCCCGCCGACGGCGCTGCCACCTCGCGGGTCGGTCGGTGGAACACGGCTGCCGCTTCGGTCGCCGGACCGATAGGCTTTCCCACCGGCCACACCGGAGATGTCGAGATAGGCGCACAGAGCCGCCTTCGCCTGCCCGGAACGGATACCGATGCAGTTCCAGCCAGTTTCGCGCGTGATCCGAACACTGCCGGGCGGCGACGGGGGACTAGAACTCCCGGCCCGTCGGCGCGTCGCCGACGTCGCGCTCCTCGACGTCGAGGTCCAGCCGGTCGATGGCGGCTCGCACGTGCTCGGCTCCGACGAACTCCGCGCCGTCTTCCATCCGGAGGTGCTGGGCCAGCGCCAGCACCTCGCCGCGGTGCTCGTCGGGCACGACGAACTTGTCCGCCACGAGCTCGATACCGAGCCCGTTGTTGTCCTGCGTGTAGAGGGAGTGGAACGCGCCCCGGTCGAACTCCGTGACCGGGTAGCCGGCCTCCTCCAGCGCGCCCGCGATGGCGTCGATGCGGTCGCCGTCGATGCGGAACGCGAGGTGGTGGACCTGACCGGGGTCGGGGTCGGGGACGTCGCCGGACTCCCGCTGCTCGTTCACGAAGAACGTGAGCAGCCGGCCGTCGCCGGCGTCGAAGAACAGGTGGGTGAGGTGGTCCCGGTCGAGGTTCGGCTGGCGCAGCACCAGCGGCATGCCGAGCAGGTCGCGGTAGAACTCGACGGTGTCCTCCGTGTTCGTCCCCTCGACCGTGATGTGGTCCGTGCCGCGAACGCCCACGGGGCTGTCCGGACGCGTCGCTTCGACGGCTGGCTCCCCGGAGTCCGACATCGGGCCACCCCGGGTCAGAGGACCTCGTCGAGGTCGACGAACTCGGCCCCGTCCGCCGGGCTGTCGTCCTCGGTGTACTCGCTCCAGAGCTGTCCCTCGAAGGCGTCGGGAGCGCCGACGATGAGCCAGACGACCTCCTCGTCGGTGGGGTTGAACAGCTGGCGCGGGGTCTGGGTCCCCGGCTTGAAGAACGCGCCCTCCGGGACCTCTATCTCCTCGATGTCGTCCGGCGGGCCCACCCGCATGTGCCCGGTGCCCTCGACCACGTAGAACAGCTCCTCCTGCTCCTGGTGGTAGTGGTAGCTGAGCTGTTGGTCCGGCTGGAAGCGCCACAGCCGTGGGCGCATCTCCTCGGTCCCCAGCTTCTCGATGAGGTTGAGGTTGATGCCCTCGTCGATGTCCGGCGGGAACTCCTCGCCGTCGTCCCAGTCCGGCTCGTACACCGCGTAGTCCTCGGTGGTCTCCGACATGGTAGCACTCGCATCCACGTGACACCACGACTTATAGATTAAGCGACATCCGTGACAGTGGGTGACGCCCGTGTCACCGACACGTCAACGTTCCCGTATCTGGCCCGGGTCGGGCTCGGGGCTAGCGGTCACCGTCCCTCACCCGTGTTCACGTCAGCGTGATGCCGAGGACGTCCCGCGCCTGCTCGGGGGTGGCCACCTCGCGGCCGAGTATCTCGCACATCTTGACGACCTTCCGGACGCAGTCGATGTTGTGCTGAATCACCTCGTCCTTGTGGGGGTACATCCAGTAGTAGTCCTCGATGCC
>CAZPIG010000179.1:0-5767 GCA_964586205.1 uncultured Halobacteriales archaeon
ACCAGCCCCTCCAGCGTCGCCCGGTCCTGGACGCCGACGAGGCGCTCGACGGGCTCGTCGTCGGCGTACAGCAGCATCGTCGGCACGCTCCGGACGCCCGCCTGGGCGGCCAGCCCCTGGAGCACGTCGATGTCCACCTTCGCCACGGCGGCCGGCGTCTCCGCCGCTATCTCCTCGACCACCGGCTCCAGCATCCGGCAGGGACCACACCAGTCGGCGTAGAAGTCCACCAGCACCACGTCGTAGCTGTCGGTCAGCTCGTGGAGGTGGTCGCCGCTCTCGACGTGGACCGGCTCTGTCGGTGCGCCGCCCGCCTCCGAACCATCGTCGTCACCCGCATCAGCGCCAGTCGCGCCATCGGCAGCCTCCCCGCCCGCTTCCAGCTTCTCCTCCAGCGCCTCGCGCTTCTCCCGACGGATGTCCTCTATGTCCTCGGTGTCGCTCATCACAGCCGTCTCGTCGCCCGAGCGACTTAACAGTTGTGTATAAGGCGTACAATATTCGGCGCGACCGCGGAGATGGACCGAACAGCGGGGGTATCGACGTCTCACTCCTCGACCTCGCGCAGCCGTCCGCCGTCGAGGCCGTCCCACTCGACGCGGTAGCCCAGCGCCGACAGCGCGGCGCTCGTCTCGGCGAGCCCCCGCTCCGCGAGGACCGACTCGGCGGCGTCGAGCGTCATCCCCGCTTCGAGGTCGTCCGCGAGGTCCGCCAGCACCCCGGGCCGGACCAGCGTCCGGCCGACGAGGCGGTGGTCGGGGAACGCGACGGCGTCGAGTGCGGCCTCGCTCACGCCGCGGTCGGCGGCGACGTCCGCGAGCGGGACGGCGTCGGCGTCCGGTCGTAGCTCCTCGGGCAGGTCCGCCGCAGTTTCCGCCACCAACTCCTGCTCGTACCGCCGGAGGGCGTCGCGGACGTCCTTGACCCGGACCCGCCCCGAGTAGGGGATGGCGCGGTGGTCGAGGTCCTCGACGTCCTCGCCGACGCCGAGGTCCTCGTCCACGGCCACCAGCATCTCGACGTCCTCCACGCTCGCTAGCTGCGAGAGCTTCTTGTCGACGTACTCGGGCGTCCAGAAGCCCATTATCTCGAAGAACACCCGGAAGTCGGCGTGGCGGTAGTCGAAGGCGAAGTCGGGTATCATCACTCGCGCGCCCGTCGCGAGGGGTTCGGGCTCCCGGCGGAGCGTCCAGTCGAGGTCCAGCGCCGTAAAGCGGGCCGCGAAGTCTGCCTCGACGCCGCTGTCGTAGCTGACCTCGCCGACGGGCTCGGTTCCCGGCACGCGGACGGGGTCGGCGTCGTCGAGGACCAGCTCCCGCTCGGTGCCGCGGTCGTCGACGGTCGCCTCGAGCCGCCACGCGCCCGCCGACGCCACGGTCCGCAGCAGGCGTGCGAAGCGGGTGCCGTACCGGCGGCTCCGCCGGAACAGTGCGTCGGGCCCGGTGACGACGATCTCGCGCTCGGAGAGGGTCGCCGGTCCGGGGTCGTCCTCGTCCGTCTCCGTCCGGACGGCGCTGCCGCTCTCGGCGTCCGCGCCGTCCCCACCCGCGTCCCCGTCCCCGCGTCGAATCTCGTACAGCAGGCCGAGCCGCTTGACCGCGGAGACGAGCGCCCGCGGGTCCGAGGTGCGGACCCGGACCTCGGTCGCGTCGAACAGCGCCGTCTGGGCCAGCGAGAGGTCGTACTGGGCGACCAGCTCCGCGGGGCTCCACCGCGGGTCGAAGGTGGCGAGGACCTGCCGGTCGGAGAGGTCCGCGAACAGCGACTCCCCGACCGCCGCCGGGTCCTCGCCCAGCGCGTCCGCGGCCGCCGCCAGCGCCGCCTCGCGCTCGGCCTCGGTGACCACGCCCGCCGGCTCCGCGGCGGCGAACGCCGCTTTGCGGGCCCGCTCGGGCTCGACCGGCGCGCGCGTCTCGAAGGTGGCGTCCCGCTCCGCGAGGTGGGCCAACCCCCGGACGAGCTTGTAGTCCTCGGCCTCCCGTTCGAGGGCGGTCAGGGCGTCCTCGAGGTCGGCCCGCGGCGACCCGACGTGGCCCTGGAACGTCCCGACGACGCGGGCCGCGAGGTCCGTCTCGCCGTCGGCGAACAGTGGCCGGTAGCCCCCGCCGCGGCGGGTGACCCGGAGCAGGTCCTTCGTGAGCACCGCGCGGTGGTAGGCGACGCGGCGGTTTAACGGCGACGGGTGGTCCCGTTCAGCCAAGGTTACGGGCCTCCACGTCGAATGGGATTCCATGTCACTGTACGCCGTAGAGGACCTCGACGACGCCCTCGACGCCACGCGCGCGCTGCTCACCCCGTTCGACGCGGGCCGGTGGCTCCGCCTCGCGCTCGTCGCGCTCTTCGTCGGCGGGGTCGGCGGGAACGTCCCGACGGTCTCGTACTCGGCGGGCGGCGACGGCGGCCAGCCGGTCCTGCCCGGGGAGGTCGTCGTCCCGGAGATCCCCGACGCGGTCCTCGGCGTCGTCGTCGCCGTCGCCGTCTTTCTCGCGCTGCTCGGGCTGGCGTTCGCCGCCGTCGGGGCCATCATGGAGTTCGTCCTCGTGGAGTCGCTCCGCGAGGAGGTGGTCGCCGTCCGCCGGTACTGGAACCGCCGGTGGCGCCAGGGGCTCCGGCTGCTCGCGTTCCGCATCGGCCTCGTGCTGCTGACGGCCGCCGTTTTGGCCGCGCTGGCTGCGGCCGTGCTGCTGCCCGCGACGGGAGGCGCGGGCGGCATCGCCGTGGTTGCCCTCCTGGTCGCCCTCCCCGTCGCGTTCCTGGTCCTCGTCGTCGCCGGCCTCGTCAACGGCTTCACGACGGTCTTCGTCGTTCCGGCGATGGTCGCGTACGGCGGCGGCGTCCTCGCGGGGTGGCGGCGGGTCTGGCCGACTATCAGGGCCCAGCCCCGGCAGTTCCTCGCGTACGCGGTGCTGGGGTTCGTGCTCGCGGCGGCGGGTGGCGTGGCCGTCGGCGTGGTGATGGGCATCGTCGCGCTGCTGCTGGTCGTGCCGTTCGGCCTGCTGGCAGCGGTCGGCGTGGGGCTGCTGGGCGTCGCGGCACCGGTCGGCGTCGTCGTCATCGCCGTCGCGGCCGTGCTGTTCGTGCTCGCGCTGCTCGTCGCGGCGGCGGTCGTCCGGGTCCCGGTGCTCGTCTACCTCCGCTACTACGCGCTGCTCGTGCTCGGCGACGCCGATGCAGACCTGGACCTCGTCGCCGAGCGCCGCGCCGCGATACGGAGCGAGGAGAGCCCGGAGTGAGGAGGGAATCCGGGCGGACGGTTCCCTACGGCAGGTGGATTCGGGCGGCAGGTGGTTCGCCCCGTTACAGGACCGCCCGCTCCAGCAGTTCGCTCCCGACCTTCTTCGCGCGTCCGCGTACCAGAGCGTGCCCGGCGTCGGGGACCGTCACGACCACGCTGCCGGCGGGCGTCGAGACGGATACCTCGTCCCCGGAGTCGGCTCGCCCGGTCCGGACCGCCGCTGTCGCCACGGCCACGGTGGCCGCGCCGTGCGTGACGGCTCCGACCTCGCACGAGGTTGTCGCGCGGTCCTTCACCTCCTGGACGACGCGACACCGGAAGCCCCCGTCGTCCGACGGGGTGGCGAGAACGGGCGGGCGCGCGTCGCCGGCCGCTCCGTCCGCGTTGGGTGTCCCGTTCTCGTCGGCCGTCCGGTCGTCGACAGTGCGGTCCGTCGCGTCTCGAACGAACGCGACGACGTGGGGGTCCCGCTCCGCGCGGGCCGGCCCCTTCCGGATACTCGCCTCCACGGGGTCGCTGGCAAGACTGCCGTCGACCACTCCGTCGTCGGTGCGTCCACCGTCGCCCACCCCACCGCCGTCGTGCGTGCGCCCGCCGTCGGTCACCGCACTGTCGGAAGCCACCGCCCCGCCATCGGCCATCGCATCGTCGTCGGCCAGCGCCGACGGGTCGTCGCACTCGACGACCCGGACCGCGGGTCGTGGAGCCTCGACCGCCACCTCGTTCCCTATCGCCCCTTCCGGCTCGACGGCTACCTCGCGCTCGGCGGTCGCGTCGCCCTCCAAGTCCCCGTCGCGCTCGAGCGTGACGTCGCCGTCCACGGTCGCCCGGCGGGTCCCGCGCGCGGTGTCCACCATCACCGCGTCGGCACCCGTCCGGCGGGCGGTCCACGCGGCGGCTACTCGCGCGGCGTCGGGACCGACCGGCCGGCGGCCGCGCGGGCCGACCAGCGTGGCCACCACCCGCGGCGGCGTCGGGTCGGGGTCCGGCGCGAGGAAGAGCACCCCGTCCGCGACGCGGTCGGGGTCGCTCGCGTCATCGGCGTGGTCCGCGTCCCGGGCGTGGTCGACGTCCTCGGCGTCGTCGGCGTCCCCGGCAACCGGGTCGGCGTCCAGCGTGACGCGGTTCGCGCGCCGGCAGTGGGCCGCTGCGAACGCCCGCCGGTCGGGGACGTGCGCGGCGGGGTCGGGGACGACCACGGCGGCTCCGTCGGCGACCCAGCGCTCGACGGGGACGCTCACGGCGGCCCCTCCCGTCGCCACGCGGGTCGGCGCGTGCGGGTCCCGCTCGTGTGGGTGTTACAGCCTCCGCTCGTGTCGCCGAAGGTCACTTCCCACACGCGGGGGCAGTCGTGGCTGGCGCGGCTTCGGTGCTCGTCGGTGCGTGCGTCGTTGTCGGCAGGCGGTACGCGGGCCGTCGGGTCGGAGTCGGTCATGTCGGGGTCGCGGTGTCGCGGGTGCTCGTCGGTCGGTGCACGGCCGGCACCCCGGACGGGCGCGCCACGCCCGCCCGGAGCACCTCACGCGACCCGTGTGAAGAAGACGGCTGCCGCGTCGCTGTTCCGAGCGGCGGTCCCGGAGTGGGCGACGCGGGTCACGTCGTGGTGACTGGGGGCACCCGGCATAGTCTTTGTGGCGACCTCACCGACCGCGGCGTCCGCCTCGTCCGCCTGACGGAGATGGGACCGACTGCCGCGCCGTCGCGGTGCGGCCTCGCGTGGGGAGCGCGGCCCACAGCTTCGCCGTATCGGTCGAGAGCCACGACGGAGCCGTCACGACCACGCGGAGCGACGCGCTGCCGGACGACTCGGCGTTCGACTCCGTCGCCGATGCGTCCACCTTCTTCGAGTCGGCGTCGTGGACCACTCGCCGGACGGGACGGGCGACTACGAGGGGTGCGGACCGACGAGTGGGCGGGGTCGCCGCTGTCCGTCGAATCCGCCCGCGGCTCGTACCTCGAAGCGGAACTGCCGGCCGACGCGTACGCGCTCGACTGCGCGCTCCTCACGGCGGGCGTCGCTCACGAGTGGCAGCGCGTGGAGTCGCTCTGCGCGTCGGCGTAGAAGGGTCGCTCCCGGACGCCGTCGACCCCTCCAGCCGACTCAGTCGTCCGTTTCCTCCTCGAGCTCGCGCTCCGCGGCGTCGATCTCGGCGACCTCGTCGACGACCTCCTCGGCGCTCTTGATGTCCGCGTCGATGTTGCCCTGCTTGACCGCCTCGGCCTCCTGCTCCATCTCCTCGACGTCGACGCTGGCCTCCTCGTCTATCTGGCCGAGTATCTCCTCGATGTCGTCCAGTCCGAGCATCTCGCGGGTTTCCTCGTCGAAGTCGAGGCTGTCCAGCGAGCCGTCCTCGATGGCCACGTCGCTGCCGGTCAGGTGCTTGCCGTAGCGGCCGACCATCGACGACAGCTCCTGGGGCAGCACGAACGTGGTGGACTCGCCCTGGCCGATGGACTCGAGCGTCTCCATGCCCTTGTCGATGACCGCGCGCTCGCCCATCGACTCCGCGGACTTCGCGCGCAGCACCGTCG
>CAZPIG010000180.1:0-5708 GCA_964586205.1 uncultured Halobacteriales archaeon
ACGAAGATGCCGTCGCACTCGTGGTGCATCATCAGCGCGGCGTCGGCCGGCGTGGCGATGCCGCCCGCGGCGAAGTTGACGACCGGCAGCCGACCCATCTCGGCCGTCTCGTGGACCAGTTCGGCGGGAGCCTCTATCTCGCGGGCGTAGGCGACCCGCTCCTCGTGGCTCATGCCCGCTAGCTCCCGGATGGCACCCTTGATGGCGCGCTGGTGGTGGACCGCCTGGTTCACGTCGCCGGTGCCGGCCTCGCCCTTCGTGCGTATCATCGCCGCGCCCTCGTCGATGCGGCGCAACGCCTCCCCGAGGTCGCGGGCCCCGCAGACGAACGGCGCGGTGAAGTCGCGCTTGTCGATGTGGTAGGCGTCGTCGGCGGGGGTCAGGACCTCCGACTCGTCTATCATGTCGACGCCGACGGCCTCGAGAATCTGGGCCTCCTTGGTGTGGCCGATGCGGGCCTTGCCCATCACCGGGATGGAGACGGCGTCGATTATCTCCGCGACGTCGGCGGGGTCGGCCATGCGGGCGACGCCGCCGCGCTTCCGGATGTCCGCCGGGACGGCCTCCAGCGCCATGACGGCGACGGCACCGGACTCCTCGGCGATGCGGGCCTGTTCGGGGTTGACCACGTCCATGATGACCCCGCCCTTCTGCATCCGGGCGAACCCGCGCTTTACGAGTTCGGTGCCCCGCCGTAGCTCCTCGATGTCCGTGCCCTCGGTCATGGGCGTGCCTTTCGGCGCGACGTACTTAACGGGTCCGTTCGCGGGGGCGGCGGGGGACGAACGGTGCCGGTACCCACCTTCGTACCCCACCCACCGCCACGCACCGACAGGTCTTTGCGCCGACCGTCCCTCACCCGCCACCGATGGAGTACCCGCGCTGGGTCCCGACGACGCCGCGGAGCCGGCTGCCGCCGGCGGACGGCCTCCCCCGCTACGTCGCCCCGCTCCCGCGGTGGCTGGAGGACTTCGCGCTCCGAATCGCGCCGCTGGTCGTCGTCGTGAACCTCCTCGGAACCGCCTTCGGCTTCTGGTGGTACCGCGGCCAGTTCGGTGTCGAGCCCCTCCTCGCGTGGCCGGTGGTGCCCGACAGCCCCACGGCGACGCTGTTCATGGCCGCCAGCCTCGGGCTCTGGTACGTCGGCCGGCCGAGCGAGCCCGTGAACGCCCTCGCCTTTTTCGGCTGCATCAAGCTCGGCGCGTGGACGCCGTACGTCCTTCTGGTCTTCGCCAGCGAGTTCACGACGGGCCCGCTGCTGTACCAGTTCATGTTCTGGAGCCACCTCGCGATGGTGGCCCAGGCGTTCGTCATCCACCGCTACGCCGACTTCCCCGTGTGGGCCGTCGTCGTCGCCGTCGTCTGGTACGGGCTCAACGACGTCGTGGACTACTTCGTCCCCGTGGTTGGGACGCCCCACCACTCGGCGCTGCCGGGCCAGCAGTTGGCCGCCGCCGGCCTCACCCACCTCTCGCCGAACCACGAGCTGGCCGCCGCGGCCGCGGTGGTGCTGACGCTCGCGGCGACGACGCTCGCGCTCGCCACGCGCGTCGAGAAGCTAGAGGCCGGCGGTCGGGTCGTCCGCGGCGATTGAAACCACGAGATTCGCGCTCGACAGGGGTGCTCGCTGTCGCCCGTTGCTCGCACACGTCGTCGCGGGAAAGCTGGAGCAGAAATCGCCGTCCGTGCTGGCCGATTTCCGCGACCACCTCCCGGCCGATACACGCCAATTTTTGGTCGAGCTTTTTCAGAGCGCGATGGGCGCGCGGTCGGCGGCGCGCGTTCGTGCGCGCCGCCCCGAGCGCGCCCTCGCGCGAAACAAAAAGGTCGTACTACATCGCCACCATCGACGTGCCCCCGAGGCCGGTCCACGCCCCGAGGACCACGCCGTAGACGAGGTGGAACACGAGGAACTGCTGGATAGCGCCGGCGTCGGCTTCGGCCTCGAGGACGATGTTCATCCAGAACGCCGCCGCGACGGCGAACAGCACGAGGCCGTAGACGACGCCCCACGCGAGCCCGCCCGCGAGCGCGTCGATGGCGAAGCCGAGGTCGAACGCCGTGAACACCACCGCGAACACCGCGCCGGCGACGACGCCGTAGACGAGGTGCAGCACCATGCCGTGCATCTCGTAGTCGCCGGGGTCGCCGTCGCCGACGTACTTCGCCCACAGGACGGCCGTCGGCGGCGGCGAGTCGCCGCCCAGCGCCATCATGAAGGCGGTCATCACTAGCGTCGCCACGAGTCCCCCCGCGAGTCCGCTGCCCGGTGATACCATGGCTGTAGCCGGATACCTCGCGTCACTGTCTTTTAATCGCTTTGGAGACGTGTGATTTTATCACACTACCGGGGAAACGACGCGGCTCGCGGTTCACTGCGTTCACCGCTCGCATGAACGCGGTGCTCACTGCGTTCGCCCCGCGCGGCTCGCGGCTCGCTCCGCTCACCGCTCGCCCAGACCGAGGCGCTCGCTTTGCTCGCGCCTCGCGGCTCACTCCTGAACGATGACGACCGCCGGGCCAGCCTCCAGCATCTCGCCCGCGCCGGCGTAGCGGCGCTCCTCCTCGACCGCGAACATCTCGGGGTCCAGCACCGCGTCGGCGGCGTGCAGTTCGCCGTCGCGCACCTCGAAGTCGCCGGCCTCGATGGCGGCCTCTATCTCGCCGACCCGCTCGCCGAACTCCGGGCCGACCAGCGAGTACTCGAGGTCGACGCCGACCATCTCGGTCGTCGTCTCGGGAGCGGACTCCCGGACCGACACCTCCGCGACGTGCATCGCCTCGGCGATCGCGTCCTCGAAGCCGGCGACGTCGCCGGCGACCTCCACGTGCGCGAGCGGGGCGTTCAGCGCCAGCCCGTGCTCGGTCTTGTACTTCCGGAGCGCCGAGACGACCGCCATCGCCGTCCGGCCGGCCTCGCGGTCGGCCTCGAAGCCGCGCGGCTCCGGCCACGCGGCGCGGTGGACGCTCTCGGGAGCCGTCTCCCCGCCGCCGCGGCCCCCGCGACCGCCGCCGTCGCGGCCCTCGTCGCCCGCACCTGCCGCGTCCGCCCCGGCGTACAGCGCCGTCCATATCTCCTCGGTGACGTGGGGGAGCATCGGCGCGAACAGCTTCAGGAAGGTCCGGTGGGCCGTCCGGAGGGTGTACCGCGCCGAGCGCAGGTCCGCGCTGTCCGATTCGTCCTCCCGGACGCGCTGTTTCGCTATCTCGAGGTAGTCGTCGCAGAAGGTGCGCCAGAAGAAGCTCCGCAGGCGGTCCCTGGCCTTCGAGAACTCGTACTCCGCGAGGGCGTCGGTCACGTCGGCGACCACGGCGTCCAGCTCGGCGAGCAGCCAGCGGTCGATGGCCACGAGGTCGTCCGGGCGGCCCCTGACCGCCGCGCTCGCGTCGCCGGTCGTCCCGCCGTCGGTCGCGGCCCCCGCGTCGCCCGCGCGGTCGTCGCTCGCGAGGTCGTCGACCAGCCGCGAGGCGTTCCAGAGCTTCTGCAGCAGCTTCTCGCCGCCGACGAGGTCCTTCTCCTTGAACGGGAAGTCGTCGCCGACCGAGGTGCCGGCGGCCCAGTACCGCGCGGCGTCGACGGGGTACTCGTCGAGCACCTCCAGCGGGTCGACGACGTTGCCCCGCGACTTCGACATCTTCCGGCGGTCCTCGTCGAGCACCATCCCGTTTATCATCACGGCGTCGAACGGCACCTCGCCCGTGTGCTCGTAGCACTTGACGACGGTGTGGAACAGCCAGAACGAGATGATGTCGTGGCCCTGCGGGCGGAGGTCCATGGGGTACAGCTCCGGGTGCGCCATGCGGTACTCGCCCGTCTCCTCGTCGTAGTCCCAGCCGGCGTTTATCAGTGGCGTCAGCGACGAGGTGGCCCACGTGTCGAAGACGTCGGTCTCGGGCTCGAACCCGCCGTGGCCACACTCGGAGCAGCTATCGACCGGTGGGTCGTCCTCCATCGGGTCGACGGGCAGGTCCGCCTTCTCGGCGAGCACCTCCTCGCCGCAGTCCGCGCAGTACCAGACGGGAAACGGGATGCCGGAGTCGCGCTGGCGGGAGATGCACCAGTCCCACTCCAAGCCCTCCAGCCAGTGCTCGTAGCGGGTGAGCATCTTCTCGGGGTACCACTCCAGGCTCCGGCCCGCCTCGAGGTACTCGTCGGTGCGGTCGAGCAGCCGCACGTACCACTGCTCGGTGACGAGGAACTCGACGGGCGCGTCGCAGCGCTCGTGGACCCGGACGGTGTGGCTGACCGCCTCGCGGTCCGTCAGGTAGCCGCCCTCCTCTAGGTCCTCGACGATGGCGTCCCGGGCCTCCGCCGTGGACAGGCCGGCGTAGTCGCCGGCGCTGTCGGTCATCGTCCCGGACTCGTCGATGGCCACCCGCAGCGGCAGGTCGTGGGCCTGGTACCACTCGATGTCGGTCTGGTCGCCGAAGGTGCAGCACATCACGACGCCGGTCCCCGTCTCGGTGTCCACGCGGTCGTCCTCGCGGACCGGCACCTCGTGGCCGAACAGCGGAATCTCCGCCGTCTCGCCGACGAGGTCCGCGCTGGCCTCGTCGTCGGGGTGGACGAACACGGCGACGCAGGCGGGCAGTAGCTCCGGGCGGGTGGTCGAGATGGTCAGCGACTCGCGGTCGGTGTCGGGGTCGACGAGCGGGAACTCGATGTCGTGGTAGTGGGCGTCCTCCTCGGCGTCCTCCATCTCCACCTGGGAGATGGCGGTCTCGCAGTCCGGACACCAGATGGCGGGGGCCCGCTGGCGGTACTCGCGGCCCTGCTCGTAGAGGTCGACGAAGGATAGCTGCGAGAGCCGCTGGACGGCGGGCTCGATGGTCTGGTAGACGTGGTCCCAGTCCATCGAGCAGCCCAGCCGCTGCATTATCTCGGTGAAGGTGTCCTCGTAGTCGGCGCAGACCTCGCGGACCTTCTGCTGGAACTCCTGGCGGGAGTAGTCCTTGTGGTGGATGCCAAGCTCGCGCTCGGTGAGGCGCTCGGTGGCGATGCCGTTGTCGTCGTAGCCGAACGGGAAGAACGTCTCCGCGCCGCGCATGCGCCGGAAGCGCGCGACGAAGTCCTGGAGGACGAAGCCGTAGGTGTTGCCCCAGTGGATGTTCCCCGAGACGGTCGGCGGCGGCGTGTCGATGGCGAAGACGGTGTCCGGGTCGGAGTCGGGGTCGCCGCCGTAGGCGTAGGTGTCGTCGGCGACCCACTGCTCGCGCCACTTCTCCTCGACGGCCTCGGCGTCGTACTCGCCGTTCACCGGCGGTCACCTCCCCGCGTGGGGTCGTGTGGGGTCGGTGTGCGCGCCGGCGCGTCGAGCGTGGGGGTCCGGCGTGGAGCGTGCGGTTCGTCCGCGTGGCGTCTGGCTACGGAGCCGGCCGCGCGGCGGCCGGGCGGTGCTGTCGGGGGTGTATACGGAAGCGTGCTGTCGTGTTCGTCGGGCATGCCTTGCAGGCGGGATGGTCGGACTGTCTGCGAGCGGTACACGGACGGCGGGAGGAGTGTAGGCGGGGCTAGAGCGCCCCTACGAGGACGGACGGGCGTACCGACGGGTCGCGCGGGCGCGACGGTGACCCGGCGCTCGGGCTCATTACCGCAATCCTTGCAGACGAGGCAGTTATAACGCTTTCGTACGCGTCCTCGCTTGCGAGACGTCGCGGTCGGAGGTGGGGTGGCTCGGGGTCGGGTGCGTTGTGGGTGTTCGTGGTCG
>CAZPIG010000181.1:0-5651 GCA_964586205.1 uncultured Halobacteriales archaeon
ACGCCTCGCGGAGCCCGTCGGCGGTTTCGCGGTCGACGGCGTTGCGCTTGTCGGGGCGGTCGACGGTGACGACGGCGACGGGGCCGCGGCGCTCGTACGCGACGGTGTCGGACGGGGGTTCGTCGTCGGTCATGGTGGAAGGGGGACGTGGCGTGGTAAAGTGGTTGGGACGTGTGCGGGCGGCAGTGGCCCCACCCCGGACTGAGGGGTGTTAAGATAAGCACCGGCCAGGTTGTCGAACCACCGTCGGGGCGGGACTGAAAGGGGCGACGCGCTCGGCGAACCCCGGCGACGGCGAGCCGAACGCAGTGAGGCGAGCGACGGAAGTCGCAGCCCGCGCAGGCGACCGGAGGGAGCCGAGCAGGACCGTCTTCCGGAACAAGCACCGCAGCCCCGAACGAAGTGAGGGGCGAGGAGCGCAGCGAGCCGCGGGAGCCGAGCGTGTCGGGGCTTTCGAGGCCACTGGAAGGTGGGTCGGCTTCCTCACAGTGGCCTCGAAAGCCCCCGGTCGCTGGACTCGGGGGCCTCGCTGCGCTCTCACTCGCTCCCTGCGGTCGCTCGTTGCGGTGCTTACGTCGTCCGCCTTCGTCCAGCGACCCGGCCCCTTTCAGTCCCGCCCCGACGGTGGATTCACCCTGCAGCCGAAACCAAAGTTAACATCCTTCCCCGGACTGGGACCGAACCTTCATGCCGTCCCTAGGCCACGCTCTTTCCGTGCCCGACCACGCCTTCGGCCCCGCGAGAGGGGGCGAGCCCCTCGTCTACGGCGCGCGCCGGCCGGGGTATCCGGACCGCTCCGTCGACGCGGCCACCGTCGAGGACTGGATACGCTACGTCCGCGGGCGAGGCGTCGAGCGCGTCTGCTGTCTCCTTGACGACGGCCTCGACTACTACCCGGACCTCCTCGGGTCGTACCGCGCGGCGTTCGGCCCGCAGCGCGTCTGTCACGCGCCGATTCCGGACTACTCGCTGGCGGACCCGGACGTCCTTCACGAATCAATCCTCCCCTTCCTCCGGGACGCGGCCGCGGCCGGCGAGCCGGTGGTCGTCCACTGTTCGGCGGGCAGCGGCCGGACCGGCCACGTGCTGGTCGCGTGGCTCGTTTGCGAGCGCGGGCTGGGCTTGGACGATGTCATTGCGGCTGTCGAGGACGGGCCCGTCCCGCGCCACCCGACGGAGGGCGGGAGTCGGGCGGAGCTGCGGGCGTTGCTCGACAGATGTCTGTGATGGGCGGGTGCCCGCCGTTCGGTAGGGGCTCGGTGACTGACGGGCGTGCGAGCGTTCATACGTGAAGGCGGGGCCAGGACGACCGCGAATGGACCCCACGACGCTCGAAGGCACCGAGGGCACCGACGAGGATGCCGAGGACGGCTACAGGGAAGCCACTGGTCGGACGAATCTTCACCAGCGGGTCGCCCGCTGGCGGGACCGCGAGTCGTTCCGGTGGCGCTGGTTCGGGAACGCCGTGAAGTTCGGCGTGGAGTTCAGCATGTTCTTCGCCGTGCTGAGTCTCCTCGCCGTCCCGGCGACGATAGCACTGCCGGGAGCGACGCTCGCCCCGGACCTACAGACCGCGACACCGTGGCACGTGGTCGTCCCGTCCTCGCTGACGCTCACCGGCGCGGCGTGGTGCTGGTCCGTGTAGGTCGGCGACCGGCGAACCGATACCCAGGGAACAGTCGCTCCATCGAACCCCTGTGGGCGCGGATACCCAGGCCCCGGACGACAGCGAGATATATCACGGTAGCGACGGCCTGGACCGACAGGTACCACCTGGTGCGATTCCCGAGGAAGTCCACCACCGGCAGGTACATCGCGGCGAGAATCCCTACGTAGCCACTCCCGGTGAATTCGACCAGCAGAACTGCTGTCGCCAGACTCGCGAGGTACACCGCCGAGTAGCCGACGAAGAGTCCGACGACCAGCGCAACGGAGCCGGTCAGGCTGTCGCCGGCGAGGACGTCAGCGAGCGTCGTCCGACTGGCGTTCGGAGCGTCCCGGAACTCGAACGCTGCGAGGTGGAGCGCGTACGAGCAGACGCTCGCGGCGACGAAGACCAGGAGGCCTGGAACCGTCAGCAGCGAGACGACGACGGCGAGCAGCGAGAACGTGGCGAGGTAGCCGGCGTAGGTGGCTGCGGTCCGGAGGTACTCGTCGGCGAATCTAGCCGCGACCGTCGGAAAGCCGGGGTGGCGAGTGGTGGACATGCGTCGTGGGGACCGGCGCGTCGAGCGAGGATTGTCCCGTCACCGCCCTAAAAGTTACTCGTGGTGTACGAATTCGGGTTCGTCTCCGTCCTCAGCCGGAAACACTCACGCCCGCCTCGCCGGCCATCACGGACACGAACTCCTCGCCGAACATCTCCTCGGTGCCCTCGGGGCCGTACACCGACAGCTCGTTCGGCTGCTCGCCGGGCGTGACGTGGACCTCGAAGTGCGCGAACGAGCAGCACCAGTGCTCGTGGCGGGCGAAGCGCATCACCGCTTCCAGGGCCTCCTCGGCGAAGACGAGGGTGTAGCCGCCGCTCGTCTCCTCGGCGTCGCTCTCGTCGTGGCTGCTCGTCCCGTCGCCGTCACCGCTCGCCCCGCCCTCTCGGCGCTCGATGGCTTCGAGGTGCGGCACCATCTCCGAGCGTATCCACGCCGCGCGCTTCTCCGCCTCCGTTTCCGTCAGCGTGCAGGCGATAGTCTCGCCGTCTAGCTCCTCGGGCCGGTGGAGGTCCTCGTCGCGGAGTGTTACGGTTTCGTCGTCACTCTCGGTTGCTGTATCCGTACCGCCGTCCGCCGTCGCGTCGTCTCCCGTCATGCTGCACCCGTCCGTAGGCACGCCGCGGGCATAAGCTGTCGAGTCGAAGACAGGAAAGCCGCTTCGGGAGCGCGAAGTGGGTCCAGTGGGGTGGACGAGCGGGCGGGCAGTCGGCGCGAGCGGGTCGGGACAGCCGCGCCGTTCGACGCGGGCTTACCACCGTTCACCCAATCCGCGCTCGATACACCACTGGTACGTTTCTGTCCGTTCACGCTTCCAGTGCTAACCGCCGTCGGTGGAGTTAAGGTCCGTCTCGGCACACGTCACGCCATGACGCTCGACGGAATCGACCGCGTCGCCGTCCTCGGTGCGGGGAGCATGGGCCACGGCATCGCCGAGGTGTCGGCGATGGCCGGCTACGAGGTGACGATGCGGGACATCGAGGAGGACATCGTACACGACGGCTACGAGGACATCGAGTGGAGTCTCGAGAAATTGGACGAGAAGGGCCGGCTGGACGAGGACCCCGAGACCATCCTCGCGCGCGTGGACACCACGGTCGACCTCGCGGAGGCCGTCTCGGACGCGGACCTCGTCGTCGAGGCCGCCCCCGAGAACCTCGACCTGAAGCGCGACGTCTTCGGCCAGATAGACGAGCACGCCCCCGAGGGGGCCGTCCTCGCGTCGAACACCTCCAGCCTCTCCATCACCGCGATGGCCGACGCGACCGACCGCCCCGAGGACGTGGTCGGCGCGCACTTCTTCAATCCGCCGGTGAAGATGGACCTCGTGGAGGTCATCTACGGCGACGAGACGAGCGACGAGACGGCCGAGACGACCTACGAGTGGGTCGAGTCGCTCGGCAAGACGCCCATCTACGTCCGCAAGGACGTGCGGGGGTTCGTCGTCAACACGGTGCTGGGACCGTTCGGCGACGAGCCGTCGTGGATGGTCGACAGCGGCGAGGCGACCGTCCGCCAGGCCGACGCTGCGATGGTCCACCAGCGCGGCTACCCGATGGGGCCGTTCGAGCTGGCCGACATGACCGGCATCGACGTGGGCTACCACGTCCGCAAGGAGGCCGGCAGTCCCATCCCCGACGTCGTCGAGGAGAAGGTCGAGAACGACGAGCTAGGACAGAAGACGGGCAAGGGCTACTACGACTACGAGGACGGCGACGGGCCGGACTACGAGCCGGGCGACGGCGAGGGCTTCGACACCCTCCGCGTGGAGGCGCGAATGGTCAACGAGGCCGCCCGCCTCGTCGGCGACGGCGTGGCGACGCCGGAGGCCGTCGACACCGGGATGAAGCTCGGCACGGGCTTCCCCGAGGGCATCTGCCGGCGGGCGGACAAGATAGGCCTCGATACGATTCTGGAGAAGCTGGAAATGCTCCACGAGGAGACCGGCGCGGACCGCTTCGAGCCGGACGACTACCTCGTCGAGCTGGTCGAGGCCGGCAAGACCGGCGAGGACGCCGGCGAGGGCTTCTACGAGTACGGGTCCGACGACGGCGAGCGCGACTACCACGCCATCAACGTCAGCCAGCGCGACGACGGCCTGCTGGAGATAGAGCTGGACCGCCCCGAGCGCCTGAACGCGCTGAACCAGGACCTGATGGAGGAGGTCGAGCACGTCCTGAATACCGCCGATCTGGACGAGGTTCGCGCCGTCACCTTCGAGGGCGCGGGCGACCGGGCGTTCTCCGCGGGCGCGGACGTCACGGAGTTCAGCGGCGTCCAGCCCCACGAACTCGACGTCTCCTCGATGCACGAGACGGTCGCGGACTTCCCGCGGCCGACGCTGGCGAAGATAGACGGCTTCTGTCTCGGCGGCGGCCACGAGCTAGCGCTCGCCTGCGACCTTCGCATCGCGACGACGGACTCGGAGTTCGGCTTCCCCGAGATAACGCTCGGGCTGCTGCCCGGTGGCGGCGGCACCCAGCGCGCGATGCGGATGCTCGGCGACGCCCGCGCGAAGGAGCTGGTGTTCCGCGGCAACCGCATCTCCGCCGAGCGCGCCGAGGACTGGGGGCTGATAAACCGCGCCGTCGAGCCCGAGGAGTTCGACGACGTTGTGGGCGAGTTCGTCGACGACCTCGTAGGTGGCCCGCCCGTGGCCCTCGAGAAGGCCAAGCAGGTGATGAACGACGGGGCTGACGACAGCCTGG
The DNA here is from genome assembly GCA_964586205.1 of uncultured Halobacteriales archaeon. Lineage (GTDB taxonomy): Archaea > Halobacteriota > Halobacteria > Halobacteriales > CAZPIG01 > CAZPIG01. Next base: position 4,916 of record CAZPIG010000181.1, read on the forward strand.
AGGCCGGGCTGCGGATGGAGTCCCAGGCGTTCGCGCTGCTGCTGACCACCGACGACATGATGGAGGGCGCGGCCGCGTTCATGGAGGACCGCGACCCCGAGTTCGAGGGGAAGTAGATGCCCGAGGGAGAAACAGAAACGGGTCCCGACTTCGAGGACGTCGCCGGCCTCGACGCGGTCGCCGAGGAGCGCCTGCAGAGCTTCATCGAGCAGCACGGCTTCCTGTCGTGGCTCGGGCTGACCGTCGAGTCCGTCGAGCGCGGCCGGGTAGTGTTCACCGTCCCCTACGACGAGCGTCTCGCCAACCCCGCGCCGGGGAGCAAGGGGACGCTCCACGGCGGCGTGACGGCGACGCTCGTGGACACGGTGAGCGGCTTCGCGCTCCGGACTACCTTCGAGAACCCCGCCGAGGCGAGGCTGACGACCACGGACCTGAACGTCTCCTATCTCCGGCCCGCGCGCGACGACCTGCGCGGGACGGCCGAGGTGGTCCGCGCGGGCGGGTCGATGGGCGTCACGCGGGTCACCGTCGAGAGCACCGCGCCGTCGGGCGAGGACAAGCCGGTGGCAGTGGGGCGCACGTCGTACCGGCTGTTCAGGGGTGACGGGGATGAGTGACGACGATGGCGGCTCCGAAGCGGTCGGTGATGGCGACGAGGTGCGGGCCGACGGCGGCGAGGCCACCACCCCCTTCGACGAGGTGGAGATAGGCGAGACCACCGAGACGGCCGGCCGGA
>CAZPIG010000182.1:0-5642 GCA_964586205.1 uncultured Halobacteriales archaeon
TGATGAACAGGGCCGGCTTGACGCCCTCCCGGAGCGCCTGGCGGACCACCGTCTCCGTCTGGGGCATCGTCCCCTCGACGGCGTCGACGACCACGAGCGCGCCGTCGACGGCGCGCATCGCGCGGGTCACGTCGCCGCCGAAGTCGACGTGGCCGGGCGTGTCGATGAGGTTGACGAGGTGGTTGGTGCCCTCGTACTCGTGGGTCATCGAGACGTTCGCGGCGTCGATGGTGATGCCGCGCTCCTGCTCGTCCTCCTCGGTGTCCATCGCCAACTGCTCGCCGGCGAGGTCCTCGGATATCATGCCGGCACCCGCCAGCAAGTTGTCAGTTAGCGTAGTTTTCCCGTGGTCGATATGTGCGGCAATCGCTATGTTCCGGATGTTCTCCGGCTTGTCCATCAGCCGCTCGCACTCCTCCACTATCTGCTTCCGTCTGCCCATGATGCGCGAATCTACCGGCAGGAGGTTCAAAAGGGTAGTGTTTCTCCGCGACGGCCGAAATCCGGCGCTCCGACGGCGCTCCGACGGCGGTCGTGGCGGTCTCGCGCGACACCGGCCGGCCGGAACTGGCCGCCGCCGGTGGCGTCCGCCCGACGGCGACGCCTTCACGAAGCATATTTAGTTACTTTTCACTCAGTGTTTAATATTATAGCCAGCGAGCCTTTGCACCACGGAGCCAATCCACTGTCGGAGGCAAATCGGTGTCTCTGTACGAAAGGTCCGGGGCGGACGCGGATGCAGGCGCGTCCCGCGCCGAGGCCGACGGCGAGCGGACGTACAGCAAGCGAACCTTCCTCCGGCGGTTCGGAGCGGGGTCGGTGTCCGGAGCCATCGCTGCCGGCGGGCTCTCGCAGCTATCGCAGCCGGGACGGGCGTCGATGACGGACTCCGACGGCGACTCCTGTAGCTGCTCGTACGAGGACGACGAGTGGAACAACGCCATCGCCGAGATCGACTCCTCGTGGGGCTGGGCCACCAGCGCGAACATCGCGGGCTGGTCCAACCCCGGCTGGACGGGCATCGACGTCTGTCACGCCATCGACCCCGACAACGACGACGACTCGCTGTGCATCACGACGTTCGACTCGGTCACCGAGACCACGGCGTCGTGTGCGGGCGGACGGACGATGTACACGTTCGGGGCGACCGTCGCGCGCGAGGACATCTTCGCGGGCACGGTCGTGTGGTCGTACGACATCTGGGTCGGCATGGACGAGTTCGGCTGCCTGTGGCTCGGCACGAGCAGCGGGCAGTGCGTGAACATCGACCCGGACGCCTGCGACATCTACGACGCGTGGTACACCATCGCCGACACGGCGGGCGACGTGCGGCAGTGGTCGGAGGACGCGGCGAACTGGTTCGAGGACGAGATACTCGGCTACGAGCCCAGCGACGCCCTGCACGCGGTCATCGTGGCCGGGTTCCTCATCATCCTCGTCTCGGTCATCGGCGGGGCCACCCTAGCGCCGGGCGTGCCACCGCCACCCTGAGGTCCCGGGTGTCACTTCTTTCGGAACGGCGACCGACGCTGCGGTAGCCGACGGCGAGCTATCTGACGGGAGGCTCTCCGACAGCGGGCTCTCTGTCCGCGGACTGCCCGACAGCGACCTGTCCGCCGACGAATCAGCCGGCGACGAACAGCCACGCGTGAGCGGCCACCCGGCCGGCGACGAACGCGAGGCCGGCGACGACGCCGACCTGCGGGACGGCCACGAGCAGCGCGACGAGGGCGACGCACCAGCCGACGATGACGCCGAAGCGACCGCGCGGGTCCGACGCGACGCGCCGGAGGGGGTCGTTCGCGTACGCGCCCACGACCCACGCCGCCCCGGCCCCGAAGCCCACCACGAGGGCCACGACGAGGGCCAGCAGCGACACCCTGTCGGGCCACGTCGCGGGCGTCACGACGTCCAGCACGACCGCGAGGCCGAGCACCGACCCGAACGCGACGAGGTAGAACAGGCTCTGGACGAGCCCGGCAGTCAGTCCACGGCGCGTGGCCGGGTCCGCCAGCTCCGCGTCCGCACCGCTCCCGTGGTCCCGTGCGTGACTCGCGTCCATACGGGTCGTTGGTGACGGAATGGTTTAACGATGGCGTCTAGTGTATTAATGTCCCGGCCGCCGTCGCGGCGGTGGAGACGACGGTCGGACCTCCCGATAGTGTTACCACCAGTGCCCGCGCACGCGGGCGCATGACCGACGCCGCCGACGGATTGAACGGACCCGACGCTGTCTCCGACACCCACGACGACGGACCACCGGATGCCGACGCGGCCGAAACACCCCACGCTGACGCCGCCGGACCGCCGTACACGGACGACGGATCGAGCCCCGACCCGCCGGTGGCCGACGACCTCCACGAGCGCCCGGTCGAGCTACTCCAGCACCTCGTCCGCTTCGACACCACCAATCCGCCGGGGGACGAGCGGCCGTGCGTCGAGTGGGTCGCCGACGTGCTCGCCGCGTACGGCGTGGAGAGCGACCTCGTCGCCCGCGACCCCGAGCGCCCGAACCTCGTCGCCCGGCTGCCGGGCGGCGACGCACCCCCGCTGCTGCTGTACGGCCACGTCGACGTGGTGCCGACGACCGGGCAGGACTGGACCCACCCGCCGTTCGAGGGCCGCGTCGCGGACGGCTCCGTCTGGGGCCGCGGCACGCTCGACATGAAGGGCGGCGTCGCCATGCTCCTGTCGGCGTTCCTGCGCGCCGCGGCGACCGATGCAGACCTCGCGGGCGACCTCGTGCTCTGTCTGCTCGCCGACGAGGAGGACGGCGGCGACGACGGCGCGGCGTTCGTCGTCTCCGAGCACCCGGACCTCGTGGCCGACGCCGAGTACGCGCTCGGGGAGTTCGGCGGCTTCACGATGGACCTGGCGGGCCAGCAGTTCTACCCGGTCCAGGTCGCCGAGAAGCAGGTCTGCTGGCTGGAGCTCACCTTCACCGGCCCCGCGGGCCACGGCTCGCTGCCGAGCACGGACGACGCCATGGCCCGGATGGGCCGGGCCGTCGCGGCGCTCGACGACGCGACCCTCCCGGTCCACGTCACGCCGCCGGCCCGCCGGATGTTCTCGGCGGTGGCCGAGGAGCTATCGCCGCCCGCGTCGTGGGTCGTCCGCGGCCTGCTCCGTCCGCCGCTGACCCGGCCGCTGCTGGGGCTGCTCGACCGGCTGGGCGAGGACACCGACACCCTCGCTGCGCTGCTGCGGAACACGGTCAACGCAACGGTCGTCCGCGGCGGCGGCAAGGAGAACGTCGTCCCGGAGACGGTGACGCTCTCGCTCGACGTGCGGCTGCTGCCGGGGTTCGGCCCCGACGACGCCGTCCGCGAGGTGCGCGCGGTCGTCGGCGACGGGCCCGAAATCGAGGTGGTCCGGTACGGCGAGGGCCCGCCGGCGGCCGAGATGGGGCAGTTCGACCTCCTCGCCGGCGTGCTGGAGGACGCCGACCCCGATGGAGCGGTCGTCCCGCTGCTGCTGTCCGGGGCCTCCGACGCCCGCCACTTCTCCGACATCGGCATCCAGACCTACGGCTTCACGCCGATGCAGCTACCGGACGACTTCGACTTCACCGAGCGCATCCACGCCGCCGACGAGCGCATCCCCGTGGAGGCGGTCGAGTGGGGGTCCGAGCGGGTGTTCGAGGCGGTGGCGCGGTACGAGGGGTGACTCGACTGTCGGGCGAGCGAACGGAGCAAATTCCGCGGTCGAAAACTGCCGCTCAGTACTTCGGGTCCGCACCGCTTATCTCGTAGACCTCCTCCAGAATCGCGTCGCGCTCGGCCTGCCACTGCTCGAAGCCCGAGGGGCTCGCCGGGTAGTCGTCGTACACGTCCTTCAGCGCCTCCGCGCGCTTGCGCACCTTGAACAGCTCGTAGATGACGTCCCAGTGGCCGAACGTCCGCACCAGCGTCTTCAGCTTCAGCCACAGGCCCATGTCCGGCGTGCCGGACTTGCCGAGCGCGTCCACGAGCTGCTGGCCGGGGATGGCGGTCACGATGTCGACCAGCTCGTCCACGTCGTGTGCGCCGCCCCAGATGTTGTAGAGGTCCATCGCCGCGAAGCGCTTGCCGAAGCCCTCCATGACCTCGCGGTTGTACTCCCAGAGCGTCGCCTCGCTCGGGTCGCCGCTCTCGACGGCCTCGACGGCCCGCTGGGCCGCCCAGTGGCCCGCCTTCGCCGCGCCGGGGATGCCGCCGCCGGTGGTGGGGTTGACGTGGCCCGCGGCGTCGCCGACCGCGAGGAAGCCGGGCGCGGTCGCCGAGTCGTACGGCCGGCGCGTGGGCAGCGCCGCGCCGAGCTTGTCTTTCACCTCCGCGCCCGCGAACTCCGGGCGCGCGCGCAGGTCGTCGCGCAGCACCTCGACGAGCTCCATGGGCTCCTTGTTCATCTGGAAGCCGAGCCCGGCGTTTATCTCGGTGCCGGTCCGGGGGAAGTACCAGAGGTAGCCGAGCTCCTCGGTCGGCTTGAAGTAGATGGCGTCGTCCCACTCGACGGGCTCGGGGATGGTCACCACCTCGCGGTAGGCAGAGCAGAACTGCGAGTAGTCCACGTTAGTGTCGAAGGTGGCGTCCGCGAGGTCCGCGTGGTCCTGGAGGATGGACATCGACCCCGCGGCGTCGATGGTCACGTCGGCCTCGTACTCGACGGGGTCGCCCTTCCGGCTGGCCTTCACGCCCGTCACCGTCCCGTTGGGCTGGACGACGTCCTGGACGACCGTGTCGTAGTGGACGTCCGCGCCCTTGCGCTCGGCCTCCTCGAGGATGACCTCGCCGTAGCGCTTGCGGTCGACGACGGCTCCCGTCGTGCCGCCGAACGGGATGGAGATGGTATCGCCGGTCTTGGGGTTCTCGAAGACGCCCCGCCGGATGTTGCGGTTCGTGAACGACTCCTCCTTGAGGTACTCCCGGTCGATGACGTCGGGGAAGGTGCTGGTCCCTTTGATGGCGTCGCCGCAGGCGATGTGGCCGGCCTCGTCGGCGCTCTTGCGCTCCAGCAGCGCCACGTCGAGGCCCTCCCCGGCGGCGGACGCGGCCGCGAACGCGCCGCCGGTCCCGCCGCCCACGACGACGACGTCGTAGCTCTCCTCGGCCATGTTGGCCCGGTGTTGACGCCCACCTCATAAAAGGGGTGGGGTTCGGGCGGGGGAGTGGGTTCGGAGATGGCGACGCTCGCTCCGCTCGTGGGGCCGGCGAGCGGTCCCGGCGCGGCAGCGCCACCTCCCGGAAGTCGAACGAGCCCGCGCGCCAGTAGTCCAGCGACAGCGCCGGCTAGCCCGTAGCTCGTCGGTCCGCTCGTCGGGACCGTCGCCGTACAGGACGTGCAGTGTGACGAGGACGAACGTTCAGCCCGGGCCCGGACTTACCGCGTACGGCGTCCGCGCGAACTGCTCGTCGAGCGCGTCGGGGTCGTCCAGCCTCTCGCGCGGGACGACTAGCTCGCCGGCGAGGCCGCTGAGTTGGACGCGCCGGCGGTCGAAGGGGAGGCTTCCTGCTCGAACGTGCTGGAAGTCCGACGGGAATTGTGAAGGGCAGCCGGAACGACTATCCGCCATCAGCGTTCGTATCCGCAACGACGATGGCCGACACGAATCCCGAGGATGCCCGGACCACCCGCGTCACCGACGAGGGTCGCGGGATGCTCGT
>CAZPIG010000183.1:0-5622 GCA_964586205.1 uncultured Halobacteriales archaeon
AACTCAAAACGGCGTCGGAGCGAGCAACTGCCCGCCGTCCACCGCGAAGTAACTACCAGTAACATAGTTCGCAGCGTCGCTCGCCAGAAAGAGGACCAGCGACACGCAGTCGGCGGGCGTCCCCAGGCGGTCCGCCGCGAGGTCCTCCTCGACCACGCGCTCGCCCATGCCGGCCTCCATGACCTCCGCGACGCCCGCCGTGGCGACGACGCCGGGCGCGACGGTGTTCGCGCGCACGCCGTGGGGCCCCCACTCCGCGGCGACGGTCTGCATGAGGTTGTGGACGCCCGCCTTGCCCGCTCCGGAGTGGGCGTGGTACGGCGCGCCCCGAACGGAGTTCGTCGCCCCCATCGCGAGGATGGAGCCGCCGCCGTTCTCGACCATGTGCTCGCCGACGGTCATCGTGCAGTAGGCGGTGCCGTCGAGGATGGTCCCGACGACCGACCGCCAACCGTTCGGCGACAGCGACTCGAACGGCGACAGGAAGTTCGCGCCCGCGTTGTTGACGAGCACCGTAATCTCGCCCAGTTCGTCGAGGACGGTTTCGGTCATCGCCTCGACGCGCTCGGGCTCCCGTACGTCCACCGTGGTCGCGCACGCGCGCTGGCCGCGCTCCTCGATGGCGTCGGCGACCGGCTCGACGTGGTCGGCGTCGCGGCTGGCGACCGCCACGTCCGCACCGTGGTCGGCCATCGCGAGCGCGACGGCCTCGCCGATGCCCGTGCCGCCGCCCGTCACGAGCGCGGTCTCCCCGGCGAGGAGGTCGTCGGCGAACAGGTCGGTCGAGGGCGGCGTCGCGGGCCACGCGTCTGTGGGCTCGTCGGCGTCCATGGGGTGGTGTTGGAGTGGGGGTGTGATATAGGTCGGCGGCTAGGTGGATGGTTCGGTGGTGTTTGGGATGGTGTTCTAGCTGCTGCTTGGCGGTCGGAAGCCCCGCGGCGCTCGACCCTCCGGGACGCTCGCGGCCGTCGGCCGCTCGCGCGCGCGGCGCTCCGCCGTCGCGCCGCGCGCTCGCTGCGCTCCTCGGTTCGGTCACTTCGTTCCCTCACCTGCGGTGCTTGCGTCGTCCGGGAGGGGTCGAGCGCCGCGCCCCTTCCGGAGTCCCACCCGTAGGTCGTCTATCGGCTGGCGACAGCCCGCCGGCTGTGGAGATGGTTCCAGCCCGTCGGCTATCGGGCCGCTACCGGTCCGCCGGCTGGACGACCCGCTCGAAACATCCGTCCGACCACACCCCCCACGCACAGCTATCCGCACCTGCGCGCGTGGAGAGCCAGGAACGCTACCCCCGAACGGTCAGCTGTGGATGCCCATCGCCTCTATCTGCTCCTGGTACCGATTGCGGATGGTCACCTCGGTCACCTGCGCGACGTCCGCGACCTCCCGCTGGGTCTTCTTCTCGTTGCAGAGCAGCGAGGCGGCGTAGATGGCCGCGGCGGCGTAGCCGGTGGGGGACTTGCCCGAGAGGAGGCCCTCCTCGGCGGTCGTCTCGATGATCTCGTTGGCCTTCGCCTGGACCTCCTCGGAGAGGCCGAGTTCGGAGCAGAATCGGGGGACGTACTTCTTCGGGTCGACGGGCTTCATCTCGAGGCCGAGCTCCTGGGAGATGTACCGGTACGTCCGGCCGATCTCCTTGCGCTCGACCCGGGAGACCTCCGATATCTCCTCCAGACTCCGGGGGATGCCCTCCTTGCGACACGCGGCGTACAGCGCCGACGTGGCGACGCCCTCGATGGAGCGGCCGCGGATGAGGTCCTCCTTCAGCGCGCGGCGGTAGATGACGCTCGCGACCTCGCGGACCGAGCGCGGGACCCCCAGCGCGCTCGCCATGCGGTCTATCTCTGACAGCGCGAACTGCAGATTGCGCTCGCCGGCGTCCTTCGTCCGGATGCGCTCCTGCCACTTCCTGAGCCGGTGCATCTGGCTGCGCTTCTTGCTGGAGATAGAGCGCCCGTAGGCGTCCTTGTCCTTCCAGTCGATGGTCGTCGTCAGGCCCTTGTCGTGCATCGTCTGGGTCGTCGGCGCGCCGACCCGCGACTTCTCCTGGCGCTCCTGGTGGTTGAACGCGCGCCACTCGGGACCCGGGTCTATCTTCTCCTCCTCGACGACGAGGCCACAGTCGTCGCAGACGAGTTCCCCCCTGTCAGAACTCTTGACGAGATTGTCGGAGCTGCACTCGGGACACTCCCGTACGCCCTCTTGCTCCTCCTCGTGTTCGGTCTCGCGCTCGCGCTCCCGCTGGCGGGTGGACCGTGTCATCGCACTTTTATAGTAGTAACATCGACGTACTTAAACCCTCGGTGCCAAACGCGCCCCATCCGAAACGACAGAAAGCGACCCAGACCCCCGATATCGGGGGGTTCCGGCCGGGAGGGCGGGGATGGGCCGACCGGAAAGCGTATAACTGCCCCAGTGCGACCACCTCTCGATGCCGGTCGTCGAGTGCGACGTGGAGGCCGCGCGGGATAAGCTTCTCGCCGAGGGGGTCGACGTGACCGAGGGCAATACCCCCCACGAGCGCTGGCGCGCGGAGCGCGGCGAAGCGGTGGCGGTGGCCTACGACGAGAAGGTGGTGGTCCAGGGCGCGCGCCCGGCAGACATCGAGGCGCTGCTGCGCGCGGACGGCGGCGGGCGCGCGTACGTCTACTTCGACGGCGCGAGCCGCGGCAACCCCGGGCCGGCGGCGGTGGGGTGGGTGCTGGTCACCGACGAGGGCATCGTCGCCGAGGGCGGCGAGACCATCGGGCGCGCGACGAACAACCAGGCCGAGTACGCGGCCCTGATTCGCGCCGTCGAGGTGGCGCGCGACCACGGCTACGACCGGGTGGAGGTGCGCGGGGACTCGGAGCTGATAGTCAAGCAGGTGCGCGGCGAGTGGGACGCCAACGACCCGACGCTGCGCGAGCGCCGGGTGCGCGCCCGCGAGCTACTCGCCGGCTTCGACGACTGGTCCATCCAGCACGTGCCCCGCGAGGCGAACGCGCGCGCGGACGGTCTCGCCGACGAGGCGCTCGACGATGCCTGACCTGCCCGAGCCCGCCGTCGAGGCCGCCGAGCGGCTGACCCGGCTCGCGCGCGCGGCGAGCGACCCCGACGAGGCCGCGGCCTACCGCGCGCGCCGCGACGAGGCGCTCGCGGCCCACGGCTACGCGGCGCGCGTCCGCGAGGACGACGACGTGCTCGTGCTCTACCCCCGCGAGTGGGTCGCGGACGGCACGGCCCGGACCGACCGGATGGACGACCTCGACAGGGCCGTCGAGGTGCCGCTGTCGGGGCCGGGGCCGGCCGACGACTGGGCGGCCGTCGCCGAGCACAACGACGCCGTCGCCGCGGCGGTGCGGTCGGCCCACGGCGACGTCCACGGCGACACCGCGCGGGCGTTCGCGGACTTCATGAGCAACCACTACGCCCGCCGCGTCGGGACCGCGACCGAGGCCGAGGTCGAGGAGTTCCGCGAGGAGTACTTCCCGCGGAACGCGTGGCCGTCGGCCGCTCAGCGCGCGGCGGTAGCGAAGTCGCTGTCGCTCGTGTTCGAGGCCGCCGAGCGGGTCGGCGAGGACTCGGGCGCGCGCGTCGATGGGGCCGGCGACTCCCCAGGCACGCGCGCCGACAAGGCCGACGACGGGCCCGGCGCGTGCGAGCAGTGACTCACTCACAGTCCCCCGAGTCCCAGCCGTCGCTACGGAGTGTTGGAACCCCCCGGGGTGGTGGTAGGAAACCCCGGAATCAGAGGTGTTGCTCGGCGATCTCGCGGATCTCGTCGGTGCGCTCGCCGCCCGACACGAGCTTCGAGACGACCCACTCCATCTGGGAGAGGACCGCGTCGTAGCCCTTGTCGGTCAGGGCGTACTGGTTGGTGCGCTTGTCGAGTTCGCTCTTCTCGACCAGCCCCATCTCGACGAGGTCGTCGAGGTTGGGGTACAGCCGGCCGTGGTTGACCTCGGCGTCGTAGTACTCCTCTAGCTCGCGCTTGACGGCGAGGCCGTACATCGGCTCCTCGGCGAGGATGACGAGGATGTTCTGCTGGAACGCGGTCAGGTCGCGGGCCACTTCGACCGTCTCGGTAACTGTCTGAGCCTCTGACATAGGTCGGGATATGTCACCGTTCTATTTAACTCTTCCCAACGCTGCTTCTGTTTCCGGTAATTGCCTACCACGTACCTACGCCTCGATTACCGGTCGTTTGGGAGCAAGTCGTTTGTTCACTTCAAGTTTGCTTTTGTATCATGCACCTCGGTATGGGAACCTGACACCCCCCGCGATCTGACGGTTCCGTGCGCGCTCGCGCGCGCCGACGCCGGCCGGTCCGTCGCGGGTCGCGGACCGGAATCGGCCGGTCCGACCCCGCGAGCGCGTCGCCGGCGTCCGAGCCGACGCGAGATGTGGCCCTTCCGTCTGTTCTCCACCGATTTAGTCTTAATCGAAAAGACGAACGGATAAATCCATCGAAACGACCCGACTGCCCGACGGCTGCACGCCGGCGCGGCGGTCGCGCGCGACGCGGCGGTGGGTCGTCACCTGCCATCCTGCTCCTTGCTGTCCGACGCCAGCCGCCTCCTGCCCGACGCCTCACCTACCGTCCGATGCCCCTCACTGGCTTCCCCACCGTTTTATCCCCGCCGGTCGAACCCCTCGCCGTGTCGGACATGGAGTACACGAAGCTCGGTTCGACCGGGCTGGAGGTCTCGCGGCTGTGTCTCGGCTGCATGAACTTCGGCTCGGAGCGGGACTGGATGCTGAACGACCGCGCGGCGAGCGTGGACCTGATACACGAGGCCGTCGAGAGGGGCGTCAACTTCCTCGACACCGCCAACGTCTACTCGACCGGCGAGAGCGAGACGATAGTCGGCGAGGCCATCGAGAGCCTCGACCGCCGCGAGCTGGTCGTCGCGACCAAGGTGTTCGGGGAGATGTGGGACGGCCCGAACGGCCAGGGGCTCTCCCGGAAGCACATCGTAGAGCAGGCCGAGGCCAGCCTCGACCGGCTCGGGACCGACTACATAGACCTCTACCAGATACACCGCTGGGACGAGACGACGCCGATAGAGGAGACGCTGTCGGCACTGGACCACCTGGTAGAGACCGGGAAAGTCCGGTACGTCGGGGCCTCGACGATGGCGGGCTGGCAGTTCGCGAAGGCGCTCTACGCGAGCGACGTAGAGGACTACGAGCGCTTCACGTGCATGCAGCCGGAGTACAGCCTCGTCGCCCGCCACGAGGAGCAGAACCTCCTGCCCGTCTGCGCCGACCAGGGCGTCGGCGTCATCCCGTGGTCGCCGTTGGCCGGGGGCTTCCTGACGGGCAAGTACACGCGCGACGGCGACCCCGAGGCCGGCACCCGCGCCGCCGAGAGCGAGCACATGGACGACCGCTTCGACGAGCAGGACTGGGCCGTCCTCGACGTGGTGCGCGAACTGGCCGACGAGAAGGACGCGACGCCTACCCAGGTCAGCCTCGCGTGGCTGCTCGCAAAGGACGTGGTGACCGCGCCCATCATCGGCCCCAAGAGCAGCGACCAGCTAGCGGACAACCTCGGCGCGCTGGACGTCGAGCTAACGGACGAGGAGATGGCGCGCCTGGAGGAGCCGCTCGACCCCGCGTGGCCGCCGGAGAACGCGTAGCGAG
>CAZPIG010000184.1:0-5606 GCA_964586205.1 uncultured Halobacteriales archaeon
CTCGACCGCCTACCCCTCCGTCCCGATGCGCGGGTCCAGCGCCACGTAGGCGAGGTCCTGCAGGAGGTTCCCGAAGATGGCGACGAACACCGGCACGAGGACGGTGGCTACCACCAGCGGGATGTCCCGGTCGACCATCGCCTCGTAGCTCACCAGCCCCAGCCCCGGGATGCCGAACACGACCTCGACGATGTACGACGTGAACACGAGCACGCCGAGGAGGTCCGTGAAGAACAGCGAGACGAGCGGCAGCATCGCGTTGCGGACCACGTGCCGGCCGACGCGCAGCCGTCCGGCCCCCTTCGCGCGCGCGGTCCTGACGAACTCGGCGGTCCGGGTCTCGGCCGTCTCGGCCCGCGCGTACCGCACCTGGCTGGCGACGAGGTACGTCGCGACGACGACGGCGGCCAGCACCAGCCGCTTCGCGTTCTGGGCCGCCCAGACCGGCGATTGGGGGTCGTAGGCGAACCGTATCCAGCCGTAGTGGCCGCCGACCAACAGCAACAGCAGGGTCGCCAGCCAGAAGTTCGGGAGGCTCATGCCGACGTACGAGAGCGCGGCGACGGCCCGCTCGGGCCACCGACGACGGGCCGCGGCAGTGGTCAGCCCCACGGCGACCCCGCCCGCCGCAGCGAGCAGGACCGCGGGGACGAGGTACGTCAGCGTGACGGGGATGGCCTCGGCTACCACGGCGGTCACCGGAGCGCCGTGGGTCGCCGACCGCCCCCACTCGAAGGTCACGAAGCCACCCACCCAGGTCAGGTACCGGTCGAGGATGGGCTCGCTCGGGTCGGCGACGTTCTCGTAGGGGGAGCCGCCCTGGACGGCGATGGCGAACGCCTCGGCGGCCTCGGTGGGGTCCGTGGGGATGGCGACGAGCGCCCACGTGACCGAGAGCACGAGGTAGGTCGCGAGGAGGACCCACACCAGCCGTCGGAGCACGTAGCCGGCGCGGCTCACGGCGGTCGCCCTCCGTTCGAGCGCTTCCATCCACGGACAGGGGCCACGAGTGCGGGGAGCACGCGGTAGCGTGGTCGCTACCCCGTCTTAAACGTTCGGCCCGACGCGGCACGAACCTTTTTCAAGGTCGAGTATCGTCCACGGCACATGTCCGCCATCGACTGTCCCCTCCCCGCACCGTCCGTCCCGCGACCCGTCCCCCGTCGGCACAGCGGCGCGAGCGTCGCCGACGCCCGGAGGTGACCCCGTGGCCGCCGAGGACGCCCCGTTCGACGCCGTCGACTGGTCGGCGGTCGAAGGGGGCAGTCGGCTGCGTCGGCGGACGGTCGCGTTCGCCCTCGCGATGGCCGCCGTCGCCGCGGCCGTCACCTACGACTTCGTCGTGGTGCCCGCGGGGGAGCCGACGCTGCCATGGTGGGACGTCACCGGGCTGGACTGGCTGTTCGTGGTGACGTGGCTCGTCGTCGCGACGTTCGGCGTCGCGCCGCTGGTCGCGCGGCCGCGCCTGACGGCGTTCTACTGGCAGCGGCTGCGCCGCCAGCCGGTGACCCTCGGCTGTCTCGTCGTCATCGGCTGCTTCGTCCTCGTCGGCTCCGTCGGGCCGCTGGTGGTTCCGCGGCCGGAGCTGAACATCCAGCACGCGTTCCAGCCTCCGGCGTGGATGGCCATCGACGTCGGCTACGTCACCAACTGCGTCGGACCGGTCCGGGACGGCCGCTGCCACGGGACGTGGCAGCACCCGCTCGGGACCACGAACGGCGGCCGGGACGTCCTCGCGTACGTCGTCCACGGGACGCGCATCGCTGTGGCCGTCGCGCTGCTGTCGTCGGCGCTGCTTGTCCCGCTGGGGACCGCCGTCGGCGCGACGGCGGCCTACCGGGGCGGCTGGACCGACGAGCTACTGATGCGGTTTGTGGACCTCGTCCAGGCCGTCCCGGCCTTCCTCGTCTATCTCGTGGTGGTGTTCCTGCTCGAGCCGAACATCTTCCTTCTGGTCGTGCTGTTCGGGGTGACTAGCTGGGGTGGCGTGGCCCGCCTCGTCCGCGCGGAGGCGCTCGGCGTCGGGGAGACCGGCTACGTCAGGGCCGCCGAGAGCGCGGGTGCGGGGTCGCGGCACGTGCTGCGCCGGCACCTGCTCCCGAACGTCGCCGCCACCGTGCTGGCGGCCACGGCGATGCAGATACCGACGCTCGTCCTCACCGAGGCCGCGCTGTCCTTTCTCGGTCGCGGGGCCGAACTCTCGCTGTCGTGGGGCCAGTTGATGAAGGCCGGCTTCGAGTACCTCCCGTCGTACTGGTGGATATCGACCGCGCCGGCCATCGCGCTCTCGCTGACCGCGCTCGCGTTCAACGTCTTCGCGGACGGGCTCAGGGACGTCCTCGACCCCCGCGAGGAGCTGTGAGGAGCTGTTTTGGTCCCCACCTCGCTGCAGCCGCTTGGACCTCACTGCAGCCGCTTGGACCTCACTACAGCCGCTTGGACCTCGCTGCAGCCGTTTGGTCGTCGGTCGTCGCTACAGCCGCTTCGTCGTCACTACAGCCGCTTCGTCGTCACTGCAGCCGCTTCGTCGTCTCCACGAGCGGGTGCCGGGCGTAGTCCACCACGTCGATGTCGTCGATGGACGACAGCCCCTCCTCGCGCGCGGTGCGGTACATCCCCAGGTCGACGGGCTCGTCGACGACGATGACGTAGGCGTCCATCTCCTCGATACCGAGCCGGTCGGCCGCCTTCACGCGGTGGTGGCCGTCGGCCAGCAGTTGCGTGCGGCCGGACTCCGAGAGCCCCGTCTCGCTCACCGCGGGGATGTCGATGACGACCAGCGGCTCGGCCAGCCCGCGCTCTAGCTCGTAGGTCCGGCCCTCCAGCTCGTCGGCGTACACCTTCCCCTGGGTCGGGACGAGCGACGCCAGCCGGACCGTCCGGCGCTCCTCGCGGAGTTCGACGTCGTGGATGCTCTCTAGGGTCCGCATCAGCTTCCCGACCTTCCCGGGCGTGGCGCGCTCTATCTGGCTGCGGATGACGTCGGCGTTGCTGATGATGCCCACGAGGTTGCCCGCGTCGTCGACGACGGGGAGCTTCTGGATGCCCGACCGGAGGATGACCCGCGCCGCGTCGGTCACCTTCATGTCCGGGTGGGCGACGATGAGGTCCTGGCTCATCACGGTGAAGATGGGGTCCTCGTCGTCGGCCAGCAGCAGGTCCCGGGCGCTGACGAACCCCTCGACGCGGCGGCCGTCGGTGACCGGGAAGCCGCTGTGCTCGTCGCTCTCGGCGATGCGCCGGGCGACCGCCGCGACGGTGTCGTCCGGCGACACCGTCTCGACGTCGTCGGTCATGTACTCCCCTACGCTGGGCGTTCCGCCCTCGACGCCGGCGCTCATCGGTGGCTTCCACGACCCCTCTCGGGAAAAATCTCCCGTTGTCACCGCCCGTCGTTCCCGGACGTGGCGTCGTCTCCGGACTCCGGGTCGCCGCTCGCCGACGGGGACCCGCCGTTCCTCGACGGGTCGCCGGACGCATCGTCGACGTCGTTAGACGGTTCGTCGCCATTCCCGGACGCGCTATCACCACTGCCGGACGCGCCGTCGCTGTCGTCTGACGTGCCATCGCCGGACGCGCCACCGCCACTGTCGGACGCCACGTCGTCGGACGCTCCGTCGTCGCCGGACGCCACGCCGTCGCTGGATGTCCCATCGCCAACTTCGCCCGCTTCGGCACCGGGGCCACCGAGGCCGTCGTCGGGCGGCGGCTCGGGGCCCAGCGCCACGTCGGCCCCGGCGGCGTAGCCCGCCGGGATGCTCCGGGGGTGGTCGCCGACCGTCTCGAAGAAGCGGTCGGTGATGACGTCCGTGACGATGTCGGCGAGCGCGGTCTCCGCCTCGTCGACGGCCCCGAGCACGCCCAGCGATATCTGCGCGCCGGCCATGTCCGCGTGGCCGCCCGCGCTGCCTATCTGGCCGAACGCTGTCCGGAGCGTCTCGCCGATGTCGAGCCCCGACTCCCGGGAGCGCGCCGAGAGGTGGACGACGCCCTCGGTGAACCCGAACACCAGCGACGTGTCGACGCCCTCCATGCTCACCAGCATCTCCGCGGCCTGGGCGACGGCGTCGCGGTCGCCCAGCGACCCGACGCAGGACGCCAGCACCGACCCCCGGACCTCGCGGTTGCGGATGGCGCGCGCGATGGTGTCGAAGGTTTCGCCGGTGACGTTCGGGCTCTCGACGCGCTCTAGGACGTCCACGTCCGCGAAGGGCACGAGGAACGCGGCCGCGTCGAAGTCGGCCGGCGACACCTCGCGGGTGAAGTCGCGGGTGTCGACCCGGATGCCGTACAGCAGCGCGGTGGCGACGCTCCCGTCGGGGGTAACGTCGAGCCGCCGCAGGTACTCCGCGAGCAGCGTGCTGGTCGCGCCGACCTCCGTCCGCAGGTCGGCGAAGCGGGCCTCGACCGGCCCCCGCGGGGGATGGTGGTCGATGACCACGTCCACGCGCTGGTCCTCCGAAAGCTGGTCGTTGATGCCGGGCCGGGAGTGGTCGACCAGCGCGACGGCGTCGTAGCCGGGGTCCTCGCCGGGCTCTAGCTGCCGGAGGTCGAGGTCGAGGAGGTTCACCATGGCCCGGTTCTCCTGGCGGGATATCTCGCCGTAGTAGGCCGCCTCGCTCTCGACGCCCGCGCTCTCGGCGATGGCGACCAGCGCCACGGCGCTGGCGATGGCGTCGGGGTCGGGGTTGTCGTGAGTGACCACGCCGAGCGTCCCGTCGACGCCGGCCAGGACCCGCCGCAGGGCGCGGACGCCCTCGCCCGCTTCGCCGCCGAGGCTCTCGACGAGGTGCTCGGCGACGGCACCGGCGGGGTCGACCACGCGGTCGGCGTGGGGGGCGAGCCCCGCGCCGTCGCCGCCCTCCCCGGCGTAGGCGACCAGCGTCGCCTCGGGGTAGACCGACCGGGCGACGTCCGCAGTCCGGCGGTTCCGCTCCGGGTCGTCGCCGGCGACGAACACCACATCGACGGGTCCCTCGACGGCCCGGAGCACGGCGGGGTCGGTGGGGTCGGCCGTCTCCGCGGCGACCCCGTCGGCTCTGAGCGTCTCGACCCGGCCCTCGTCGTCGGTGACGACGTGTAGGTCGCCGGGCCACTCGCGGGCCGACGAGACCACCGCCGCGCCGACGGTCCCGCAGCCCGCCACGAGCCGGGACACCATGTGCGCGGGTTCCGGGCGAGCCGCCTAAAAGCCTGCTGGCTCGGCCGGACGGGTCGAGCGGGCCGGGTGTTCGATGTCGTAGGGAGTAGATTCCGACGCCCAGCTCGGTACCTCCGTCGGCTCCGGAGTAGAAACCCTTTTGTCCCGAACCGCGGAACACGAGCCCACGGGAACGGCACAGCCGCAGATCCGACGCGCCGCCCGCTTGGGCGGCTTGGGAATGCGGACGTGCTGGCGCGCCCCGCGCCACAGCGGCACGTGCGGTTCCAACCACAGACTATGGCACGGATGCACACCCGCCGTCGCGGCCAGTCCGACTCGGACCGGCCGGCGGCAGACGAACCCCCGGAGTGGAGCGACGTGGACGCCGACGCCGTCGAGGAGCGCGTCGTCGAGCTGGCCGAGCAGGGCCACAGCCCCAGCGAGATCGGCCTGAAGCTGCGCG
>CAZPIG010000185.1:0-5581 GCA_964586205.1 uncultured Halobacteriales archaeon
CGCAGGAAGTAGTCGTCGAACTCGACGAGCATCTCCTCGCCCTGGACGTCGTCGGTGACGTTCTTGTAGTAGGCGACGTTGTAGATGGGCTCGCAGCCGCCGGTGGTGTTGCCCACCATCGAGGTGGTCCCGGTCGGCGCGATGGTCGTCGTGTTGTGGTTGCGGATGGGGAAGCCGTCGGCCCAGTCGTCGGCGTCGAGGCCGGTCTGGTGCTCGAACCACTCGCGGTACTCGGTCGGGTCGGCGTACTTCGAGTCCGCCCAGTTGGCGAACGAGCCGCGCTCCTCGGCGAGCTCGTGGGACGTCCACTTCGAGCCGTGGTTGATGCGCACCATCAGCTGGCGGGCGACCTCGTCGGCCGGCTCGGAGCCGTAGCGCAGCCCGAGCTGGACGTACAGCTGCGCCAGCCCCATGATGCCCAGTCCGACCTTGCGGTTCCGGAAGACCGTCTCCGTTATCTCCTCGACGGGGAAGTCCGACATCGTGACGACGTTCTCGAGGAAGCGCGTGCCGGACTCGACGCGGCGGTCGAGCTCCTCGACGTCGACCGCCTCGTCGATGAACGCCTCGACCTGGGCTTCGAGGTCCTCGTACTCGTCGCCGTGGCGCTCGGACCAGACGCGCCAGTCGGGGCCGTCCCGGGCGGCGAGCGTGGATAGGTTCACGTGACCGAGGTTGCACGCCTCGTACTCCATCAGTGGTTGCTCGCCGCAGCCCTGCTGGACGTAGCCCTCGGTGATCCACGTGTCCGACTCCGAGCAGTAGAGGTCGTACACCGTCGTCGTCTCGTCGAGCGGCTCGATGGACTCCACCTGGGCCTTCCACGTGTTGCCCGTCGTCATCCACTCGGTGCGGAGCTCGAACATCTGCTCGCCCTTCTCGGGGTGTATCTCGTCGAGCCGGCTCATCTCGGCGTAGCGACGCGCGGACGCGCCCGAGACGTTCACCGTGTACTTCGGGTTGTTCGCGCTGACCTTCCGGCCGTTTATCGAACCACCGCGCTTCGGGCCCTCTACGACGGAGATGCGGCCGTGGATGCCGACGGCGAGCAGCGCCTTGCGGATGGCGCGTGCGAGGTCCTCCGATGACGTGTCCCACCGTATCTGCGGGTGGTTCGAGTAGAGATTGACGTTGCCGTCCGTGGCGAGCAGGCCGTCGAGGACGCCCATCACCTCGGCCTCGGTCGTCAGGTCGGTCGGGTCGAATGACTTGCCGGGCGACTTCGCCGGGTCGAGGTCGAGCCGCTCGACGACCGCACCGCCGTCGGAAAGGACCATCTTCTTCGCCTTGCCCTCGGAGTGGGGGTCGTCGGAACGGAAGCACTCCTCGCCGAACAGGGCCTTGACGCGCTCGTTGTAGCCCTCGTCCTCGACGCTGGTCGCGATGGCCACCTGGTCGCGGTCGACGGTGCGCTCCGAGTAGCACCCGTCCCCGAGGAGGATGCCGCGCTTGAGCTCGCGCTCGTACTGCTCGTCGGTGCCGGGGTCCGCTAGCTCGGCGGGGTGGAGTCGGACGTGGTCGCCCTCCTCGACCTCGTGGAGCGGTATCTTCTCGACCTGCTTGCCCTCCCTGAGGACGTGGAAGCGATGTTGGGCGGTGACGTCGAGAGTGCCGCCGTCGCTGAACTCGACGCGGTGGACCGGGTAGTCGTCGTGGACCTCTATCCCGTCGACCGTCTCGCTGCCGACGACGGTCGATATCTCGTCGCCGACGTCGACCTCCTCGACGCGCCGGTAGCCGTCGGGCGTGTTGACGAGGGTCCCCTCGGCGACGCACGGATTCGTCGCCAGTATCTCGTACTCCGACCCGTCACCCGTGGGCGTGCTCTCGACGGGGAACGAGTGCTCGTCGTTGATGCGGTCCAGATAGACGACCCCGGGCTCGCCGTTCTCGTGGGCCCCGGCGACGATGCGCTCCCAGAGGACCTCGGCGGGCATCGACAGGGGCTCGCCGACCTCGACGTGCTCGTCCAAATCGTACCGGGCGTACATCTCCTTCGTCGCCTCGGTGGCGATATGGGGGTCGCCGGTGCGGGGGTTCAGGAAGGTGTACTCCTCGCCCGCGTGCAGCGCGTCCATGAAGTCGTCGGTGACGCCGACGGAGATGTTGAAGTTCGAGAGGTGGCCCTCGACGGCGTTGCGGAGGTGCTCGGGCACGCGGCCCTCGTCGTCGATGAGGCCCCGCGCCTCCTCCAGCGCCTCGGAGAAGCTGGTGTAGGTGTAGTCGTCGGGGTCGTTCAGCCGCAGCGCGTGCGCGAGGCTGACGTCCTTGTTCTTCGCGTGGACGAACTCCACGACGTCCGGGTGGGAGACCCGCATGATGGCCATCTGGGCCCCGCGGCGCGTGCCGCCCTGGGCGATGGTCTCGCAGAGCTGGTCGTAGGTCTCCATGAAGGTGATGGGCCCCGAGGCGATGCCGCCGGTCGAGCCGACGGGGTCGCCGTAGGGGCGCAATCGCCAGAAGGCATAGCCCATTCCGCCGCCGCTATTGTGGGAGACGACGCCGTCGGCGAAGTACTCGTGGTCGCCCGCGACCGTCACGTCGTAGACGGTCGCCGTCCCGGCGTCCTCGACGGATTCGACCGGAAGCTCCCACGTCCCGTCGTCCCGGACCGTGCCGAACGTGGTCCCGCCGCGGTCCGTCTCGGCGAGCCGCTCGCGCATCCGCTCGCGGCGGACGTCGACGAATCCCACGTCCTCGGCGAACCGGGTCAGCCCGATTTCCCCGGTCGCTCCGACGTTGTAGTAGTCGCGGTCATCGTCGTCGAGCGTCCACACGACCGCGGGGATGCCGATGCCGACGAGCAACTGCTGGACGCCGTCGACGAGCGTCTCGGAGGCGCTCCACAGGCGCGGGTGGGTCCCCTTCTGGAGACTCCCGTCGGTCGAGAACAGGCCACGGAGGAACGCGGCGACCGTCTCGTGGTCGGCCCGCCACAGCTGGTCGGGGACCGAGGCGTTCGGCGCGTCGGGCTTCGCGTCGCCGAAGTTCCGAAGCCAGAACCGCTTGACCTCGTGGCTGTGGAGCACGGCGTCGTAGCAGCCGTCCTCGAACCGCCAGTCGAGGCCCTCGTCGAAGAGGTGGCGACAGAGGCGGTCGGCGTGTTCCAACGTCTCCTCGCGGCGTAGGTGGAATCGGATACCGTCCTGGTGCTTCGAGCCGTCGCCGACCCACATGCCGAGCAACACGGCGAGGTCCGGCGTCAACTCCGTCGGCTGGGTGACGCTCTTGACGGGCGTGCCATTGGGTGTCAGCGACTGCGTGGCGCGGTGCTGCCCGACCGCCGCCGCAGACACGCCGAGTTCGGCGGCGATCTCGCCGTCCGAGTGGCCGTCCTCGTAGAGACTGTCGAAGTAGTCGGTGTCGAAGCTCACGCTCCCCTTCGGGCGGCCGCCGGTGCCGTTCGGGTCGAGGTCCAGTTCGTTCGCTCGGCGGCGCTGGACGGTCGAGGACCCACAGTCAAGGCGGTCGGCGATCTCGTAGTCCGAGAGCCCTGCCGCGTGGAGTTCCGCGATGGCCTCGTTGGTGACCGTCCGGTTCTCAGCCCACTGGCCGCCCATGGCAACAGATTCGAGTGGCTCGGTTTCGTCCTCGTCCGGAAGCCACCCGAGGCGGACTGTCAGTGTATCGCCGGGCTCTATCTCGTCGATTCGGGTCCACTCGCCGTCGACCAGTAACTCGTGGTTGGGCGTCCCGGTAAGCTCGATGCCCGCAGGAGTTGTGACACGATGGACCGGAGCATCGTCGTAGGCGTGCGTCTCCTCTACGTGGCCGGTGCCACCCCGCTGACGGACGACGTCACCCGGTTCGACATCGGCAACGGGGACCACGCCCTTCCCGGCGACGTGGACGCGCGCGTCGTCGGTGAGACATTGGAAGACCTCCGCAGCCTCGCTAGCAGTGCTGTGAATGTCCGTGAGGTCGTCCTCGGGCGAGTCGACGAAGCAGGCGCTGAGCTGTTGCAATTCGTCGCCGGCATTCATCAGCGTCGGCGAATTAGGGATGAACGAGAGCTGCTCCATCAGCTCGCGGAACTCCGCCTCGACGGACTCGACGTGCTCGCGCACCTCGTCGGGCAGCTCCGGGACGACGGTGTCGTAGGCGAACTTGTTGACGTTGCGCTCGGTCAGCGCGGTCTCGGCGTCGTCGCCGACCGCGGTCCCCTCGCCGAACACCTCGGCCGCTAGCTCGTCGCGGCGCGGGTGGTCGGGCTTGAGCTGGTCGGGCGTCACGGTCACCTCGACGCCGCGGCACTCGGCCTCGTAGACGGCCTCCGTGAGCGCGACGTTCTTCGCGACCCGCGGGAAGAGGTCCTCCTGGTCCTCGACGAGGTCGCCGTTCGAGTCCTTCCGGAGGTAGCGCGCTGGCAGGATGTTCTCGTAGGCGTTGTCGGTGAGCCGCTCGGCTAGGGTCTCGCCCTCGGTGCGCTTGACCGGCAGTACCACCTCGTCCGCGCCGTCGGCCCGGCTCACGCCGGCCACCTCCCGCTGGCTACGCCCGGGGCTCCGCCATCCGGCCCTCTCGTCGCGACGTACTTGCACGTTGGTTCCCAGATAGTGCTCATTTCTTGACGGGGCTGTGGTACCCAAGCCACCTATTTAACTCATGCGCCTTCGATTGCACTAGTTCAAGTGCGATTGGAAAGCTGTTGCTGTCGGATAATCTGGTGCGTGCGCTTCCCCCATGAGGCGACCCTCTCGTGCGCACCCACGTACACCGTGAACCGATATCAAGGTCACCAAAGCACGGTGGAAGTGTAACTGCCCCGTCGCCTTCTCTCGGTTTCATTTTCACCCAGTTCCCGTCGGTCGCTTCACTGGATGTAGGGGTTCGAGGCGTAAAGGTGGCGCGCCTGGTGGGGATTTTGAAGCCCACGAGACGCCACTTCGAGGTCGAGCGGCCCCGGAACGGCCCGCCCACCTTCACTCCACCATCGCCAGGAAGTTCTCCACCACGTCGTGCCCGACCGCCGTCAGCACGCTCTCCGGATGAAATTGGACGCACTCGATGGGGTGCTCGCGGTGGCGGACGCCCATCACCAACTCCGTGCCGTCCGAAGCCGCTGTTTCGTCGATCTCACCTGCCTCCTCGGAACCCTCGACCTCGTGAATCGCCGTCGCGGACACCTCGAAGCAGTCCGGGACCTCGGTGGCGACCAGCGAGTGATAGCGGCCGCCGCGGAAGCCCTGCTCCAGGCCGGCGAAGACGCCGCGGCCGTCGTGGTGGACGGGCGAGCCCTTGCCGTGGATGGGCTCGGGCGCGTGCCCGACGCGGCCGCCGTAGGCGTGGACGGCCGCCTCCAGCCCGAGACAGACCCCGAGCGTCGGGACGCCGGGGCTGACCTCGCGGAACACCCGCGGCGTCACGCCCACGTCGCGCTCGTTCGCGGGGTGGCCCGGGCCGGGGCTGACGACGACGGCGTCCGGGTCGGCCGCGCGCACGTCCTCGAGCGACGCGGTGTTGCGGACCACCGCCGTCTCGGCGTGCGCGCTGACGTACTCCACGAGGTTGTACGTGAACGAGTCGAAGTTGTCCACGAACAGGACGGTGGGCCGGTCGCCGTCGGCGTGGCCGTCGTCGG
>CAZPIG010000186.1:0-5546 GCA_964586205.1 uncultured Halobacteriales archaeon
GGCGCGGCCGGCGTTCGCCGGCGAGCACGCGGCGGACCTCGTGGTCGCCGGCGAGCGCGCCGGTACCCACCTCGTGGCGGCGGGGACGCCCGCGGAGGTGACCGTGGACGTCGGCGACTTCGTCCGCGTCGCCGGCGGCGCGGGGCTCGTGGCGGTCGGCGGCGGCTACGCGTGGCTGGTGGTCGCCGCCGGCGTCGTCTGAGAGTGGCTGCGGCCTCCCCGTTGCAGTCGCGCGGACGCCCGCAGTCGTCCGAACCCCGCCGGTGGTCACTCCGTCGGCGTCGCACCGTCGGCGTCCGGCGGCAGCCCCTCGCCGCAGCGACGGTCGCGGGTCGACCACTCGACCCCGTCGGGCTCCTCGGCCGGCGTGCTCCCCGTCGGCACCCGGTCGGCGACGGCGACGGCGAGCGCGACCCCGTCCTCGCACGGCGACTCGGCCGCGTCGAGCGTGACGACGGTGGGAAAGCCCGAGCAGACGGCCGTCACCTGCTGGGTCCGGACGCCGCCCGGGATGGGGAGGTCGCCGATGGACTTCTCGCAGACCCGGGTCCCGTCGAGCGCGTAGCCCAGCAGCGAGACGTCGTGGAACGCCGCCCCCGACCGCTCGGCGGTGGCTTCGACGATGGTGGACAGCAGCCACCCCTCGGGGTGCCGGCGGACCTTCGTCAGCGTCGGCGTCAGCGACCGGGGGCCACCGCTTCCGGTCGCGGTGGTGCCACAGCCCGCGAGCGCGGCGAGGCCGGCGGCGAGCACCGCCCGCCGGCCGGTGCTGCCGGCGCTATCGCCGCCCGGGGAGTCCTCGTCGCTCTCGGAGTTCCCGTCGCTCTCGGAGTTCCCGTCGCCCCCGGAGTTCCCGTCGGTCTCGGAGTTCCCGACTCTCCTCGCCGTCCGCGCTCCTCGGACCATCGTGTCTGGTCGGGCGTTGCCGCTCGCCGTACTTAGGTCGTTCTAGGTAGACCTATCGACGGGTCCCGAGCAGGGGTTGTGGAGGGGTACCGAAGGGCACCCTCGCGTCCGACTGCCAACCCTTTTTGAAACGGGCGGACAATCCAGGGGAAATGACAGCCGACGACGCCGTCCGCGTCGGGGTGCTGAGCCTGCACAACAGCAAGGAGACGAAGGCCATCCTCAACGCCGTCGAGGACCTGGGTCACGAGCCGGTCTGGCTGCGCGAGGAGAACCTCGCCGTAGCGGTCCGGGACGGCCGGGTCGCGCTGGAGCCCGAGGTAGACGTGGTCGCCAACCGCCTGCTGCTGACCAACTCCGAGCAGCCCGCGGAGGGCCTCGGGCTCGCCGCCACCGTCGCGCGGCTCCGGCCCACGCTCAATCCGCCGCGGGCGACGATGGTCGCGATGCACAAGTTCGCGACCGCCGCGGCGCTCGCCGACGCCGGGGTCGCCGTCCCCGACGCGCTGCTCGCGCTGTCGACCGACCGGCTGAACGCCGGCCGCGACCGCTTCGGCGAGGAGGCCGTCTACAAGACCGCCATCGGGACCCACGGGGGCGGGACGTGGAAGGTCGGCCCGGACGAGCGCGTCAACGCGACGGTCGGCAACCGCCGGGCGTTCCTCCAGGCGCTGGTCGGCCGCAACGACGAGCGCGGCCGCGACCTCCGGGTGTACGTCGTCGGCGACCGCGTCGTCGGCGCGATGCACCGCTTCGCCCCGGAGGGCGACTGGCGCACGAACGTCGCGCTCGGGGGCGAGGTCGCGGACGTGACCGACTCGCTCCCGGAGGAGTGCCGGGAGATGGCGCTACGGGCCACCGACGTCGTCGGCCTCGACTACGCCGGCGTCGACCTCGTGGAGGGCGACGGCGACTGGTACGTCCTCGAGGTGAACCCCACGGCGGGCTTCAAGGGGCTCTACAAGGCGACGGGCCGGAGCGCCGCGCCGGACATCGCGGCGCTGGCGGTCCGGACGGCCGGCGGGGCCGTCGACGACGACCGGGTCGCCGAGCTATCGGCGACGCTGGACGACTCCGTTCCGGCCTGCAAGCCGGAGCCGGCCCGGACCGGGCCGGCCGAGCCGGTCACCGTCGGCTACACCGAGGAGGTCGTCGTCACGGGGACCAGCGGCTCGACGACGGTGGTCGCCAAGTCCGACACGGGGGCGACCCGGACCAGCATCGACACGGGGCTGGCCGCCGACATCGGTGCGGGACCCATCAAGAGCAAGACGCGCGTGAAGTCCGGCAGCGTCAAGCGCGGCAAGTCCCGGCCCGTGGTGGATCTGGTGGTCGGACTGGGCGGCACCCAGCACACGGTGACCGCGAGCATCGAGGACCGGAGCCACATGGACTACCCGGTGCTGCTGGGCCGGGACGTCCTGAAGCACTACCAGGTGGACGTGAGCAAACGCGCCGACGGCGAGGAGGAGGCCGAGGAGGAGGAAGTGGGCGAGGAGTGAGTGACGACCTACGCCCCGACGGAGCAGGGTAGTGTTTAGATAAGGCCACAAAACTAGTCTAGCTACTACTTGGCGTCCGGAAGCCCCGGCCCGCTCGCCTCCCGCGGCGTCCGCGCGAACGGAGTGAGCGCGGGCTCGGGAGAGCGTGCTCTCCCGGCGCTCGCGGCTTCGCCGCTCGCGCGGTCGAGGCCCTCACTCCGTTCGCGCCGCGCGCTCGCTACGCGCTTCGGCCGCTTCGCGGCCTGCAGTGTCTGCGGCGCGCCCGTGCGCGCGCCGCCCCTTCCGAAGTCCCACCCATGGCAATTCGGTGGCTGGCAGACAAATGACAGCCAGTCGGCTTATCTAAACACTACCCTACCCGGGAGTGAAGAGTTCACTCAGGACTCCAGGAGGTCGTCCGCCGCCGCCCGCGCCGCCAGCGCGGCGTCGTCGGCGACCCGCTCGGCGTCGTCCGCGTCGGGCGCGTCGAGGTAGACGTCCACCTCGAGGATGCCGGCCTCGAAGCTGACGGTCACGTCGAGGTCGGCGACATCGCTACGGCCGATGCGCGAGAAGACCACCTCCTCGGCGGCCTCGGCGGCCGCGCGGACGACCTCCTCGTCGTCCGGCCAGTCGGCCGGCGGCGTCCAGTCGTCGGCCGACGGCTCGGTGGTGGGGGATTCGGGAGCGTTCCCCTCCGACGGCTCGTCGCTCGTCATCCCACGGCTACCCGCCGGCACCGGGGCCCATGCCCGCGCCGCCCGCGGGGCCGGGGCCGCCGCCCATGCCGCCGAGCATCTCCTGGAGCTCCTCCTGGAGCTCCTCGAACTGCTCCTGGATGCGGCTTTCCTGCTTCTCCAGGGTCTGGATGCGGACCTCGAGGTTGTCGACCTTCTCCTCTAGGTCCTCCTCGGCGTCGTCGTAGTCGGTCTGGACGAGCAGTTCGCCCACTTCGCGGAACATGTTGGTGTCCTCGTTTAGGTCCTCCATCTCGTCGAGGGCGTTCTCGGCCTCGGTGAGTTGGGTTTCGGCCTCGTTCTTCTGGACGGCGACCTGCTGGGCCGTCTCCTGGAGGTCCTGCAGTTCCTCGAGCTTCTCCTGGGCCTCCGGCGGCAGGTTCCCTTGCATGGACGAGAGGTGGGTGTCCGCACGGAAAAACCCCCACCATTCCACCTTTTTGCTGGAGCGGGAGCGCGCGCCGAAAACGGCGCGCGCACGCGCTGGCTCGCGGGTCGCTCCGCTCCCCGCTCGCCTCTCGGCGGCGCTCACTACGTTCGCGCCGCCCTCCCGAAAAAGCTGGAGCAAAAATTGGCGTGTGTCGGTAGCGAGCGACTGCCGGCGGGTCACTCCATTCGCCGCTCGCTCACGACGTGGCGCTCACTGCGTTCGCGCCACGCGGCTCACGGCTCGCTCCGCTCGCCGTTCGCTCATTCGGCGGCCCTCACTTCGTTCGGGCCGCCCGCTCCGCCACGTCGACCAGCGACAGCCACGTGTTCAGCCCCGCACGGAGGGCCACGAGGTCGTCCGCGCTCACGGTGACGACCACGGTCGCGTCCTCGCGCTTGACGGCAGTTGCCGACCGGTCGCCGTCTATCTCGCCCACCTCCTGGGAGACGCTCGCCGCGACCGTCCGGGCGCGGCGCTCGTCGCCGTACTCGAACTCGAGGTCGGCCTCGTGCGGCGGGTCCGGCGATGCCACGGCAGAAACGGAGGAGACGTCGAGTGCCCGGGCCTACCGGACCTCGACTTCCTTCACGTCGCCGGCGCGCTCCTTCAGCAGCACGCGGTGGCCGCAGTACGGACAGCGGACGCCCCCGTACTCGTCCAGTTCGACGTCGCGCTTGCACCGCGAGCACTTGTAGCTCATTCGCCGTCGTCCTCCGCGAGCGCGGCCCGAATGGACCGGCGGACCGTCCGGCCGCCCGGCGTCTCCGGGCGGTAGGTGCCGCCGGCGAACCGGTAGCCGCAGCGGCTGCACTCCCAGATGCCGGTGCCCTGGCGGTCGACCCGCTCCGCGCCGCACTCCGGACAGACGTGGTCCTCGCGCATCGACCGCTCCACCTCGGCGACCCGCCGGCGGGCGACGCGCCCGTACCGGGCCCCGAACCGACCCGCGCTCCCGGTGCGTCGCTTCCCTTCCTCGGCCATAGTACCGACTGCTATCCGGGCGACGGGGATAAAGCCTGCGAGTTCGCTCCGTCCGAGTCCAAGTCGCCGCGGAGATCCGTGGCCTCAGAGTCCGGGCGGGAAGACGACCTCGCGCCCGATGACGACCAGGGCCGCGAGCAGGCCGACCAGCGGCAGCGGGACGCCGACGACCCGCGCGGCTCCGGCCACCCGGTCGGCGAGGAATCCGACACCGGCTAGCGCGGGGATGACCGCCAGAACGGCGTCGTGGCGCGTGACCATCGCTCGGGTAATTATATCTAATTACTGCCGGAAGTAGCTTGTGGTCGGCGGATGGGGCGGTGTGTCGAGACAAGTAACGCGACCTCCACGATCCACCGTCGGGCGGGACTGAAAGGGGCGACCGGCTTCGGGAAGCACGGCGACGGCGAGCCGAACGGAGTGAGGCGAGCGACGGGAATCGCAGCCCGCGCAGCGACCGCAGGGAGCGAGCAGGACCGCTTCCCGGAACAAGCACCGCAGTGAACGAGCGAAGCGAGTGAACGAGGAGCGCAGCGAGCCGCGCGACCGAAGCCGGTCGGGGCTTTCGAGGACACTTGATGGACGGTCGTGTAACGAACGGGTCCTCGAAAGCCCCCGCGCGCTCGACCACCCGCGGCGCTCGCGGGTCGCTTCGCTCCCCGCTCGCGCAGTCCGCGGCGCTCACTGCGTTCGCGCCGCGCGCTCGCTGCGGTCCTCGCCTCGCACACTCCGTTCGCTCGGCTGCGGTCCTTGCGTCGCCGGGGGCGGGTCGAGCGCGCGGCCCCTTTCAGTTCCGGCGAGCAAGCTCGCCGACGTTCCGCTCGCTTCGCTCGCGGAACTCCCGCCCGACGGTGGTTTTACGCTCAGGGTGAAGCTAAAGTTGACACCTCGGACCGATTGGTCCGCCCGCCTACCGCAGGTCCGCCTCGTCGAGCGCCTCGTTGATGTCCGCGCGCACGCGCTCGCCCGTCTCGCGGTCCTTCGCGGTCGTGACCACGCGGTTCTCCTGGA
>CAZPIG010000187.1:0-5545 GCA_964586205.1 uncultured Halobacteriales archaeon
CCTCGCCCTCGTCGGCGAGCTCCACGAGGTTCTCCCGGCCCAGCCGCACCTTCTCGACCGTCCCGGCGTCGGCCATCGAGGACAGCAGCCGCGAGGTCTTCGAGGCCGACCACCCCAGCTCCTCGGCGACGTCCGCCTGGCGCATCCGGCCGCCGTTGCGGGCGAGCAACGCGACGACCCGCTCCTCGTCGGTCGTGACGCTGCCGCCGGCTGCACCCCCTGCCGACCGTCGGCGGAACGCCAGTATCGCCACGCCGGCGAGCCCGATGACGACGACCACTCCGGCGGACAGCGAGACGGGAACCCCGCTGTCGCGGTCGCCCGTCGTCGTGCCCCCCGTCGGGGTGGTCTCGACGGGCTCGGCGCGGACCCGCGGCCGGCCGTCCGCGAAGTCGAGCGGGCCGTCCCACCGGACGGTGCCGGCGTCAGCGGTCGTCGGCTGCGGGTCGGCCGCGCTGACGCCGTAGCCCGCCGGCGCGGTCACCACCAGCGAGTCGCGCTCGCCGAGGAAGAAGCCGCCCCGGAACACGTCGCCGACGACGATGGCGTCGCCGTCCGTCTCCGCGAAGCGCTCCCACCGGAACCGGAAGGTGACGACGCCCCAGCGCCGGGGGACCGACTGGACCGCGGTCGTCGCCGAGAAGTTCGCCGCCGTCATCTCCCGGCCCGTCGCGTCCGCGGCGTCGGCGACGACGGCGGTCATCCGGTCGCGGAACGGCCCGAGGTAGCGGCTGCGGTTCGCCGCGAAGCGAGTCTGGAACTGCTCGAAGGCCTGCACGTCCGTCTCGTTTTCGAGGCGCGTGCGCACCCGAAGTGTCCAGACCGCGTCGGCGTCCGCCCGGAGTTGGATGCGGGTGACCGTCGTGTCCGCGTCGGGCGTCGTCTGGAGCGCTCCGGTCTGGAGGGGGGTCGTCCAGGGGGCGGCACCGGCGTCGAGCGGACCCGCTCGCGGGTGTGCCGTCGGCCGTGACGTGGCGGCCGCGGCGACCGCCGGCCCGGCTGTCGCGGCGACCAGCAGGCAGAGCACGACGAGCCCCGTCGCCCCGCGCGACGTCGCGGTCCTCATCTCTCCGGTGGCTCGCTCCGGGTTCGTATTAAACCACGGATTCGTTCGGACGGTTGCGGGCGCAAACGGCCGCAAGCGTCCCACAAGCGTCCCGCAACGGCGTGCAATTCGGCGGAACGGTCGGCAATCGGCGTGAACGGACCGGGACGTTCGGCCCGGTTTAAGGCCGTGGCAGGAACAGGAGCGCCCATGACGAGACCGAACCGAACGACGCGCCGGGTCGCCGCGACGGTCGCACTCGTGGCGGTCGTGGTGGCCGGGTCGCTACCCGCCGCGGGGCTGGTCGGGGCCGCCGCCGGGGATGGGGCTGCGGCGACCGGTGGCAGCGCGGCTGCGGCAGCCACGGGGAGCGCGGCCACCTCGGCCGCCGGCGGTGCACCGGCCGCGACCGACACGGCCGCTACGGGTGGCGCGGCCACCTCGGCCGCGGACGACTCCGGCGGCCCGGGCGCGACGGACCTGCAGACGCCGACGAACAACTCCAGCGTGAACGTCACCGTGGGGAGCCAGCTCTCGACGGTGGTCGCCGTGACGAGCGCGTCCGTCCGCTCGGACGTAGAGGAGACGGAGTTCGACCTCGAGTACGCGAGTTCCGATAGCGAGCGCGCCGAGGTGCTCGCGGAGCGCGCCGAGACGCTCGGCGAGCGGGCCGCGGCGCTCCGCGAGGACTACCGGGAGGCGACGCGGGCCTACGAGCGCGGCGAACTGACCCGCGACGAGTACGCCCGCCGGCTGGCCACGCTGAACGCCCGCGCGCGGTCGCTGCTCGACAGCTACGACGCGCTGCGGAACCGCTCCGCGAACGTCTCGGGCGTCGAGCTGGCGGCCGCCGGGCTGAACGCGACGGCCGTCGAGCGGACGGTCTCGGGCCTCGACAACCTCACCGGAGCCGGGCTGTCGGCGCTGCTGGACCGCTTCCTCGCGGACCGCGACGGCGAGGTGTCCATCGAGACCCGCCGCGGCGTCGAGGTCGAGGTCGAGAGCGACGACGGCGAGCGCACCCGCGAGTTCGAGCGGCCGGGCGACGGCAGCCGGAACATCACGGTCGCCCAGTCGCGCGCGCTGGAGACGGCCCGGTCGGCGCTGTCGGACCGGGACGGCCGGTGGGTGCTGCGGCGGGCCAGCGTCCACGAGTACGAGGGCACCTTCCGGTTCCGGTTCGGGCTCGTCGCCAACGCCACCACGGGCGAGGCGCGGGTGACGGTCGACGGCTCCTCCGGCGCGGTCGTCGAGCTGGAGACCGAGGTCGAGCCGCGAGACGACGAGCGGGACCGCGACGACGAGAGAGACGACCGTCGCGACGACGACCGCGAGGACGACGAGTTCGAGAACGAGTCCGAGGACGGGGAGTACGACGAACTCGCCCTCGTGGTGGTCTCGGGGCGGCCCGCGCCGGGCGCGACGCTGACGGTGCGCGCGCTCGCCGACCGCAGGCCGGTCCCGAACGCGACGGTCAGCGTGAACGACGCCGCGGTCGCCACGACGAGCGCCGACGGGACCGCGACGGTGCGGCTCCCGGCGGACGCCGAGGAGGTGGAGTTGGAGGTCCGAGCCCGCGACGCCGAGGGCGAGCTGGAGTTCGAGTTCGAGGACCGGGGCGTCTACGGCCGGCTGGCGACCCGCGCCGGCTACGACGGCCGGCAGGTGCGCCTGCAGGTCACCTACGCCGGGACGGGCGTCGCGAACGCGACGGTAGCCGTCAACGGCGACGTCGTCGGGACGACCGGGTCGAACGGGACGGTCACCTTCGCCCCGAACGGCTCGCGGACCCTCGACGTGGCCGTCACGAAGGGCCGGTTCGCGGCCGCGGTGACCTACGTGCTCGACGATGGGTCGCTCCGCCTCGCGGAGGCCATCCACCGGAGCGACGACCGGCGTGGGGACGACGAGGACGAGCGAGACGATGACGAGCGGGAGGATGACGACCGGGACGGTGACGACGACCGGGACGACGAGGTGGACGACGACGACCTGACGCTCGCCGTGGTCTCGGGGCGGCCCGCGCCGGGCGCGACGCTGACGGTGCGCGCGCTCGTGGAGGGTCAGCCGGTCGCCGGTGCGACCGTGCTGGCCAACGACGCCGCCGTGGCCACGACGGGCGCTGACGGGACCGCGACGGTGCGGCTCCCCGCGGCCGCCGAGGAGGTGGAGCTGGTGGTCCAGGTCCGCGACGCCGAGCGCGAGCTGGAGTTCGAGTTCGACGACGATGACGGGACGGACACGCCGGACGACGCGACGGATACGCCCGAGGAGGAGACGGACACACCGGAGGACGACGAGACGGAGACGCCGACACCGACGCCGACCGGGTGAGACGGGGATTCCGGGGTCGGACGGGTGCGGCCACGCCGGCCGGGCTGTCGACGGTGGGACGGGGGTTTCCGGAGTCAGCGCGGCACGCGCGGCTCGATTCTGACCCTGTCGACCGATGGACGGCCACAAGTCGACCGGTGGACCGGCAACAACGGCGTCCGCACCGACGGCAGAGGCTACCGGGTCGTTGCGGGCTGTCGCGGACGACGACGCGAGGAAGCCGCGGCTACTCGGCGCAGCAGGCCTCGTCGGCCCCACCGTCGGTGGCGAGGGCCTCGCCGTTCAACTCGTAGAGGTTCTGGCGCGCGTCGGCGAAGTAGACGCCCTCCTCGACGAGTCCGATGTCCTCGAGTCGCTCCAGCGCGTACCGTACGGTGCGCGCGGACAGCATCGACTCCTCTACGATTCCCTTCTGCGTCAACGGGCCGCTGTACTCGAGCACCTTGAAGACGAGCTTCGCGCTCGGTGGCAGGTCCTCGATGGTCTCGCCGTCGCCCTCGGACTCGGCCATGTTACGATTCGAAGCCGCCATCGGCATAAAAGTTGAGGAACACGAGCGAGGTTTCGGTCCGGGTGTCGATACCTCGACTTCGCTCGTGTGCCGTTATCGGATGCTTTGTGACCTCTTCCCCGTAAATCCTGGTGAGCCGCGCGAGCGTTAGTCGCCGACTACCGCCCGGCAGACGGCCGTCGTAGCCGCGCTCGCTCGACTGTGGGCTCCGGACCACCTCCTCCCCTCGGCGCGCGCCGACCTATCGACCGGCTCTGACGTTCCGGCCGACCGGCGCGCCGAAGGTGCCGTCGGGGGCAACCGCGTCGGGCAGGTCGCTGTCGGGGGCCGCGTACACCACCTCGCCCCGCACCGTCGTCCACTCGGGGAAGAGCCCGGTCCAGCCCTCGAACGGCGTCCACCCGCACTTCGAGTGGAGGTCCGCGGCCCGGACCTCGCGGGTGGCGTCGGGGTCGACGAGCACGAGGTCGGCGTCCGCGCCCGTAGCGACCCGGCCCTTCCGGGGCAGGTCGAAGGTCGCGGCCGGGTTGGCGGCGGCGAGGTCGCGGACGCGCTCGTAGGAGAGCCGGCCCGCCGCGGCTTCGGCGAGCAGCAGCGGCAGCATCGTCTCGACGCCGGGGACGCCGCTCGGCGCGTCCCAGACGCTGGCGTCCTTCTCGGCGCGCGTGTGGGGCGCGTGGTCCGTCGCTATCATGGTCACGCGACCGTCCACGGCGCGCTCGTATAGCTCCCGCCGGCGGTCCTCGCTCCGGAGCGGGGGGTTCATCCGCCCCAGCGTCCCCAGTTCCGGGAGGTCGTCCCGCGAGAGCAGCAGGTGGTGTGGCGTGACCTCGCACGTCGCGCCGCACGCCGCCGCGGCGTCGACGCCCCCTGGCGTGCTGGTGTGGGCGACGTGGAGCGACGGCCCCCCGTCGCGGTCGGTCGGGCCACCGGCGCTCGCCTCGCGGGCCACCTCGCAGGCCGTCTCGACGGCCGCGACCTCGGCCTCGGCGGTCCGGTAGGCGCTCCACGCGTCCGCGTCCGAGCGCTCGCGGGCCGATTCGTCGAAGAGCGACTCGTCCTCCGCGTGGACGGTGACGGGCACGCCGGCCTCGGCCGCCCGCCCGACCGCGTCGGCGAACAGGTCCCGGTCGATGCCCATCTCGCCGGTCGAGTCTGCGAGGAACACCTCCCCGAGCGCGAACAGGGGTCGGTCGAGCAGCGACTCGGGGTCCCAGTCGGGAGTGACGCCGCCGTTGATGCCGAAGTCCACCAGCGACTCCGCGGCGGCGTGGGCGGCCTTGTCGTCGAACGTCTCGCCGTCCACGGTCGGCGGGTCGGTGTTGGGCTGGTCGACCACGGTCGTGACCCCGCCCGCGGCCGCGGCGCGGCTCCCGGTCGCCCACGTCTCCTTGTGGCTCGCTCCGGGCTCCCGGAAGTGGACGTGGATGTCCACCGCGCCGGGGAGCAGGCGCTTGCCGCGCGCGTCGATGACGGGCTCGTCGCGGGCCGTGAGCCGTGATTCGACCGCCGCGACGGTGCCGGACTCGCGGTCGACGCGCACGTCGCGGCGGCGGCCGTCGGCGAGTGTCGCGTCCTTGACGAGCATCGTGGTGTGAGGGCTCTGTTGTTGGTCCTCGGTGGACGGCGCTCCTAAGTCTCCCGGTCGCTAGTCG
>CAZPIG010000188.1:0-5530 GCA_964586205.1 uncultured Halobacteriales archaeon
ACGACGACGTGGACATCCCGCGGAGCAACGACGGCTTCCTCGACTTCATCACGGCCCAGCGCCGGGGCAACTTCGTCGTCCCGCCGCTGACGATGCGGTCGCTGCCCGTTCCCCAGGGGACGGAGTTCACGATAGACGTCGAGCCACAGGGCGACGTGGACGTCGTGGACCTCGGCGAGACCTACACGGCCGTCGCCATCGTCAACACGGAGAGCGACCTCGCGGTCGACCCGCTGGCCATCTACTTCGGCCCGCCGGAGGACACCAACAAGCTCCAGTCGGCCGAGCCGGTGGCCCGCGACCGGGTCGACATCGACGGTGACGGCGACGTGGACACCGTCTACTACTTCCGGACCGACGAGCTAGGCTTCGATCTCAGCGACGACGAGGCCCGGATGCTCATCGTCGACACGGACTGGGAGCCGTACTACGCCGAAACGTCGGTCGACGTCGTCTCGTAGCGCGGTCGCAGTGCGGCCGTAGCGTCACGGACCGGTCCACTCCCCCGGTCCGTCGAACGCGATTCGGTCTACCGAATCGCGCGCAGTCCGCCGCGGGCTGGTCGGCCACCGCTCCGCGCGGACCCCGCAACGCCGTCGGTGTCGGGCGGCGACAGCTAGGATTCATCGGAAACCAACAATATTTGTAGAAAACGCCGAAAACTTTTACTACCTGCGTGTGGATTCGAAGGGTGCCTTGCAGCCTGTCAGTCGGGCTGAGGCCGGACGGTAGACGGCTGCCGACCCGCTACGGGTCCGGCAGTCCGGTCCACCGTCCGTTCGGGTAGCGGTGGCCACTCGACGACACATCCTACGGACGATGCACAGATGAGTTCACGATAGCAGTCGTTCGTTGGTTTTGTTGCGAAAAATATTTATTGAATACGGATGTATATTGAACGTGCGGTCCGGACCGCCCGACCGGAGCGCCCGCCGTGGGGGCGGAGCCGGGGCCGACAGGCCCACCCGTCTCGGGGGCACCACTCGGGCCCGCTTTCATACCGACCGCGCTTTCCTCGTCGTCTCGATGCTCGTGCTACTGTCGGGTCGCAGTCGTCGAACCGAGGACCGTCAGGCCTCCGTCTCCGCGCGCTCGCGGATGAGGTCCCGGAGGTAGTCCGGGTCCGATAGGTCCTCGACCTCCTCGCGCTCGATGAGCGCGGTGCCCTCGACGGAGTCGCGGGGGGTCCGGTCGACGAAGTAGACCGACCGGGTGCGGGTCACCCGGCCGAGCGAGCCCATGATGCGGGCGCGCTTCTCCGCGGTCTCGGTGAACGCGGAGTTGCCGGTCAGCAGGTCGTCGCCGCCGCCGGCGTCCTCGCCGACCGCCGAGAACGGCGCGCGCTGGGTCGGGTGGACCTCGAAGCCGGCCCGGGTGAGCATCGCGACGATGGGCTCGTCCTCCGGCGCGGCTTCGGGGTCCTCCGGGGTCGGCTCCGCGTCGCGGACGTCCTCGGCCCCTTCGAGGACCTCGACCGGGCTGGAGAGGGGGGCGTCGAACAGCTCCTCCAGCCGCATCGCCACCTCGACGCTGGCGTTCATGCCGTCCTCGTACTTCGAGACTGTGCGCCTGGAGACGCCGAGCTCCGAGGCCAGCCGCCCGAGGCTCCAGCCCCGCTCCTCGCGCTCGTCCTCGAGGACGTCGCTGTCGATGCTGACGTACAGCCCGCCGGGCGCGGCGTAGATGAGCGGCGGGACGCCCTCGACGAACAGCTCCGTGGCGGTGTCCGGCGAGAGGACCGGCACGCCGTGGCGGAAGTAGACGACGCCGGGCTTGAGCTCCTCGTCGCGGGTGCGCAGCCCGAACACCATCGGCGTCGCCTCGAGGTAGGTGCCGAGCCGGCGCATCTCCCGGCCGGTCGCCGCGTCGAAGGCGTCGATGTTGCCGAGTATCTTCACGAGGACGAGGTCCTCGCCGCGGCGGGCCGCGAGGTCGAAGCTCTTCGGGCGGATCGCACACCGGTCGCTGACCGTGAAGCCCGCGTCGGACAGCATCGCGGTCACGTTCCCGACCAGTGCGGACCGGGACATACTGTTCGTGTGTAAGCAATCCATCCCATATAGACCTTGCGGGCCTTCACACGCCCGCCATCCCGCGGTTCCGTCGTCGGGTGGGCGATGGATACTTGTAGGGCGAGCGGTGGTCGGCGTGGGGTCGTGATTCGGAGTGGTATCGGGGACAGGGGTGGTAGGGAGTGGCTTCCAGTCTCCGGCGAGTGGACGGCGACGCCTTCGTCATGCTCGCGGGCGACGGCGGCGCGAGCGGGGCTGCACGCCGGCGAGCCGCTGGCCCACCCCGCGCGTCTAGCTACACGTCCCGGTCGACGCGGCGTACGAGCGGCTGACGGCGGCGGGGGTGGAGTTCGGGTCTGCTCCCGAAGAGACGCCGTGGGGCTACCGCGTGGCGGAGGTTCGGGACCCCGCCGGGCACGCGGTGGAGCTGTTCAAGGGTGAGGACTGACAGGGCGTATCTGGAGTTGCTACCCGTCCTAATCGTTGATGGAACAACGCGGCCGCGTCGAAGGTGGCCCGGCCGGAGTGAAAGTGAAAAGGCCCCTACACATAATGTCCGATATACCGGTCGAGAGCGACTGAAGTTCGTCGCAGAACCGTAGTGAACGTGAAAATATTTCAGTGAAGGGGCGGTGTAGGAACGTATGTGTCCATGAGCCGGGAGGACGAGACGGGTCTCGGCGCACACGAGTTCCTCTGCTATCACCTCCTCCGCCAGTTGGACGACCGCCAGCACGAGGGGCGGTCCGTCACGCGAACACAGTTTCTGAAATTGCCGTGCATCGCGGACCGCCGCCTCGCCGACCGATTCGAGGTCGACGTCGAGCTGCCGCGATACTGGTACCAATACGGCGAGATTCTGAACGAACAGCCACTCGACGGCCACTACTACACCGTCACGCCGGGAGAGTGGGGTGGGCAGAGCGTCCAGCCGGCCCCCGGGACCTCCGAAGACGCGTTCGACGTCCCGGAGGGGGTCAAGCAGTCGATCAGAGCCGTCGTCAGGGAAGTCGTCGGCGAGTTCGCCAACCAGGAGTCGGAGGCCGTCAAGGACTTCCAGTACGAGCAGTACGCGCCGAACGACTTCGTCGTGCTGTTCGACGAGTTCCGGGAGTTCCTCCACGACCAGGACCAACAGAACGCCGCGTTGACGGACTTCACCGATCAGTCCCTCGAATCCCCGGAAGAGCGCGGCAAGGAACGACTCGGCGCACTCCTAACGGCATATCCTGCCGACAAGTACTCGAACATGTACGACCTGTTCCTCCGGTGGGAAGACACGGTCAGACTCCTATTAGACGACGGAGCGTTCGACGCTGCAGAGGAGTTGCTCGACGACTTCTGGGAGACGTTCAGCAAAGCCGAACTTCGCTTCCACCACGCCCAGAACACCCCCAAGGAACAGGAGCGAAGATGGTTGGAGGAACGTGACGAGGAGATATCGGGGTTCGACGACCGTCTCACCGAGGTGCGCGAATCCGCCCTCACGAACCGCGAACCCAGTGACCTCCTCAGTACGCTAGCCGATTCCGAGACTGACGACGACCTCATTTAACCGATGGTCGACTCGTCGCTGCTGGACACGGGGGTCGTGTTCGGGTACTGCGTTCCGCTCGACAGCCACCACGACAGGTGTACTGAGTACGTCGAGAACGTCGACGGAACGCTCTACACGACCCAGACCGTCGAGACGGAGTTCGATGCCATGAAGCACGACCGCATCCAGGAGCTATCGAACGCGGTTCTCGACCACCGTCGCTCGGTCGCGGAGGCCGACCTCGACGGTACCCTCGGACCGACGGATATCGACCACCTCCGGAACCGGGTTCTGGATAGCGACAGCGACGCCGCTCCGTGCCTCTACCGCTTCTACGACGACCTCGGCTCCTTCGTCAACCGCGAGGAGCTACTCGAGGAACTGAGCAGGGTTGCCCGGGAGGTCGAGCGAGTGGCGCTCCAGCGCAAGGAGGCCCTCGACGTGGCCGTCGAGGAGTGGCGGAAGCGCGACGACCATCCGACCGTCCGCTCGTCGCTCTCCGCGATTCACCGAACTGACCGACGGATCTGCATCGAGGCCCACGACCTGGCGTGCAACACCGAGGGGGTGACCGAGTTCGCCACCGCGAATCCACGGGACTTCGTCGACGACGGTCGTGAGGAGCTGATTCTGGACGCGACCGAAATAGATGCCGTCCGGGATTTGGCAGTCCGGAGATAGGCCGTGCCCGGACGACGACCACCGTCACGCGTACGCCTCGAACTCCTTCCCGAACGCCAGAAACACGCCCGTCCCGGCCAGCCCCACCGCGGTCGCCGCGCCGAACGCGAGCGTCGGATTCACCGCGTACAGCGCGCCGCCGACCACGCCCGCGGGGATTCGCAGGCCGTTGCGGACGAGGTAGTACGTCCCCACCGCACGCCCGCCGCCGCCCGCCTCCGCGGGGCCGACGATGAGCGCCTTGTGGGCCGGCAGCCCCGCGAAGCGCAGCCCCGAGAACGCGAACAGCGCGGCGACGATGGCGGCGTTCGCCGGAGCCGATATCAGCAGCGCCGGGAAGAGCGCGTACACCCCGAAGCCGAGCGCGACGACGGGCTTCAGGCCGACCACCTCGGCCAGCCGCGCGACCGGCACCATCGTCAGCAGCGCGACGACCATCTCCAGGGCGAGCAGCACGCCGAAGAAGGCCGCGGGATTGAGGTCGAGTCCGAGGACGGGCAGCGTGGCCTCGACCGCGAGGAAGTCGACGACGACGATGACCACGAAGACGTGGACCATGCCGTTTCCGAACCGGACCAGCGTGTCGCCCGCCAGAAGCGGCGGCATGGCGTCGGGCATCCCGCGGAGGTCCGCTACGACCTGGTGGAGGCCCTCGAACTCGTCGCCGACGGTGTCGCCGGAGGCGTCGTAGAGGACGTGCTGGGCCACGGTGCCGACGACGGCCCCGACGACGGCGATGCCCAGCACGTACCGGAAGCCGACCTCGAACTCCCAGACGGCGAGCACGCCGGCGGCCACCAGCGGCCCGGCGAGGAAGGCGACGCGGCGGAACGTCTCCGTGCTGGCGAAGCCGGTCGCCAGCCGCGCGTCGGGGACGCTCTGGCGGACGACGGCGAACGTCGCGCCGATGCCGAACGACTTCCACGCCTGGGCCGCGAGCAGGCCGACGAATATCCACGCCCACGCCGGAATCGCCGGAACCGCGTCCCCGAGCGTCGGCGCGAGCAGCCAGAGCCCGAAGCCCGCCGCCGAGAGGAGCCCGAACGCCGTCAGCGCGGTCCGCGACCCGATGCGGTCCGAGACCACGCCGCCGGGGTAGGGGTAGACCGCGCCCAGTAGCTCGCCGAAGCTGGCGTACGCGCCGATGGCGAGGCTGCTCGCCCCGAGGACGGCGAGGTACTCGCCCACGTACCGGCCCGTCATCTGGAAGCCGAGGCTGAACGCGAACATGGCGAGCGAGAGCGTGATGACGTCGGATTCGAGGGCGAAAAATTGGCGGAAGGGGGAGAGGGTGTCGACC
>CAZPIG010000189.1:0-5528 GCA_964586205.1 uncultured Halobacteriales archaeon
CTCGCGGGTGGGCTGGCCGCCGGCGGTCGCCGCGCTGGCGGCGCTGGGCGTCGGCGCGGTCGTCGTCGTGGCCGCGGTCCCCGAGCGGGGGACGGTCGTCGCCCTGGCGGCGTTCGTCGGCGCGGCGGCGGCCGTCGCGGCGCTGCTCTGGGTGCCGGTGGTCGTGGAGCGGCTGGAGCGGGCGCTGGGGTGACGTCGAGCGGGTCGTCGCTGTCGCGGTCGGCAGTGTCGTCGGTCGTCGCGGCGTCGTGGCTGGAGTGGTCGGTGCGTTCGGTGCGGTGCGGTCGGCGGGGCAGTCATGGTCAGCGGGGCGGTCGCGGTCGTCAGTGTCGCCCGGCCGTCGCGGAGTCGTCGCTGCGGCGGCCACGGGCGACAATCCCGAAGCGGTCGTCGAGGCGGTCGCTGACACGGGAGCGGCCAGCGGGACAGCCGTCGGCGACGTCGACCACCGCCCCTCGCGGCATCCGTCCGCGCGTAAAATCGACCTCCCGAAATCCGCCGCCACAGAATCAGCCGCCACCCCCGCAAACCGCGACGCCCACCCCGAACCGCGACGCCTAGAACTTCTCTAGGTACCGCTCGTGCTCCCAACTGCTGACGTGGGTCCGGTAGTCCGCGAAGTCGGCCCGCTTCGCCTCCACGAACTTCTCGGCGACGTGGTCGCCCAGCGCCTCCGTTATCACGGGGTCGGCTTCGAGGGCGTCCAGGGCCTCGTCGAGCGTCCCGGGCAGCGTCTCGATGCCATATTCCTCGCGGGTCGCCTCGTCGAACTCGTAGATGTCCTCCCGCACCGGCTCGCCGGGGTCGGCGTCGCTCTCGATGCCGGAAAGCCCCGCGGCGACGACGACCGCCAGCGCGAGGTAGGGGTTGCAGGAGGGGTCCGGGCTGCGTATCTCGAAGCGCGCGCTCGCGCCCGCCGCGTCCGGGACGCGGATGAGCGCCGAGCGATTCACGTCGCTCCACGCGACGTAGACGGGGGCCTCGTAGCCCGGCACCAGCCGCTTGTAGGAGTTCACAGTGGGGTTCGTGACGGCGGTGAACGCCTTCGCGTGCTCGATGACCCCGCCCATGAACGCGTAGGCCGTCTCGGAGAGATTGAACTCGTCGTCCGGGTCCGCGAAGGCGTTGCCGTCGTCGTCGAAGAGGCTGACGTGACTGTGCATGCCGGAGCCGTTGATCTCCGAGATGGGCTTCGGCATGAACGTCGCGTGGATGTCGTTGTGCTCGGCGACGGCGCGGACGACCGCGCGGAAGGTGGCGATGTTGTCCGCCGCGTCGAGCGCGTCGGCGTAGGTGAAGTTTATCTCGTGCTGGCCGTCGGCGACCTCGTGGTGGCTGGCCTCTATCTCGAAGCCCATCTCCTCCAGCGTGAAGATTATCTCCCGGCGGACGTCGGTCGCGAGGTCCTTCGGCGCGAGGTCGAAGTACCCCCCGGAGTCGTGCGGGCGCGTGGTCGCGGCCCCGTCCTCGTCCTTCTCGAACAGGAAGAACTCGGGCTCCGGGCCGACGCTGACGGAGTAGCCCATCTCGTCGGCGCGCGCGAGCACGCGCTTGAGCACCTGCCGCGGCCCGCCCGCGAAGGGCGTCCCGTCGGTGTTGACCACGTCGCAGATGAGCCTGGCGCTCGCAGCCTCGCCGTTCGACCGCCACGGCAGCACGGCGAACGTCGACGGGTCCGGCTCGAGGCGCATGTCGCTCTCCTGGATGCGCACGAACCCCTCGATGCTGGAGCCGTCGAACCAGATGCCCTCCTCGAAGGCCTTCTCGACCTGGTGGGCCGGGATGGAGACGTTCTTGACCGTCCCCGTGATGTCCGTGAACTGCAGGCGCACGAAGTCGACGTTCTCCTCGTCGATGCGGTCTAGGACCCGCGCCTCGGCCGCGGGGCTCGTCCCCGTCCCCTCCACGGGTACGTTTTGGCTTGTCATCTTTCTCGACGTGGCGTAGGAACACACCCAGTGATAAAAAGCCTGCCATCGGGTCTATTCTTGCTTCGCCGGGGTAGAATTGGATATTCGTAAAATTCTAATGCCCGGGGGGAGTGGGTAGCCGTATGACCTACGAGAACCTCGACGCACGGCTCGTGAACGCACTCATCGGCAACGGGCGGGCGAGCCTGCGGAGTCTCGCGGAGGACCTCGACGTGTCCGTGACGACCGTCTCGAACCACCTGGAGGACCTGGAGGAAGAGGGCATCGTCGAGGGCTACACCGTCGATGTGGATTACGGCGCGCTGGAGTACGACGTGACGGCCATCGTCCAGCTCAAGGTCGAGGGCACGTCGCTGCCCGAGATAACGGAGCGGCTGCGCGACCACGACCAGATGGTCAGCGTCTACGAGGTGACCGGCGACTACGACATCATCGCCATCGGGAAGTTCCGGGACACGGACGGCATGAACGACCACATCAAGGCGCTGCTGACCGACCCCGACGTGAAGGAGACGAACACGAGCGTCGTCCTCGAGACGGCGAGCGAGAACGAGCAGTTCGAGCTTTCCATCGAGTGAGCGGCCGGCCGTAGTGGGATGCGGTGTCGCGTCTGCCTGGCAAGCCGGCGTTCAGTGGCCAGTGAAGTGGACGTTCGGGGGTGGGACTGGAAGGGGCGGGCCGTTCGACGAACCCCGGCGAAGTAAGCACCGCAGCCCGAGCGTAGCGAGGGGTGAGGAGCGCAGCGAGCCGCGGGAGTCGAACGGCCCGGGGCTTCCGACCGCCAAGCGATAGTGAACTCAGTTGTAGCCGTGGTATCTCGACACCGGGGCTTCCGAACCACTAGCAACTGCTAGAGAACACCACCTCGACAGTAACCGACCACAACTCCGACACCAGCCGGTTCGTTTAAGGGCCCCCTGTGGGTGGCTAGGAGCGATGCGACGACGCGCGGTCCTCTCGGCGCTCGGGGTCGCGGCCGCCGGGAGCAGCGCGGGTGCGGCCGGCTGTCTCGGGCCGCTCGCGCCCGACACCGTGCGGCTCGCGCGCGTGCGACTCCACAACGCCGCTCCCGAGGAGCGCACGGTCGGCGTGACCGTCCGGCGCGCCGGCGAGACGGTGTACGACGAGGCCGTGGTGCTGCCCGCCGACAGCGAGGACCGCCAGGAGCTGCCGAGCCGGACGATTTCGGGCGAGTGGCCGTCCGAGCCCTCGCAGTTCGGGGTGAGTATCGACCCCGGGGACGACGGTGACCCCTACGAGTACTCGCTGCCCGACGGGAGCAAACTGGGGCGGTGCTACTCGGTGTCCGCGACTGTTACAGGTGGGAGTGAGGTGCAGTTGTCGTTGACCTCGTACGCGTCCGGGTGTGGGGATTGAGTTCGGGTTCGGTCGTTGGATGCCTTCGTTCGGTCGTTGGAGTCCTTCATTCGAACCACGGGACGTCCGGCTCCTGGAGCGTCGCGTCCTCGGGAATCGGCTCCTCGTAGAGTGCGAGCGCCTCGGCGAGGTTCTGGATTGCTTCTGGTCGGGTCCGTCCTTGGCTTGTGACGCCCGTGGATTCGTCGCGGGCGACGACCCACTCGTCCTCTCTGGTGAGGGTTACGGTGGTCGTGTGGTTCGTGTTGTCTTTGGTGTGGGGCATCTCGGTGCGGGTGTGGTTCGGTGGGCGCTCGGGGAGTCAATTTTGGTGTTTGTCAGGTGAGTCGTGGTGTTGCTTGGACCTCGAAAGCCCCCGGTCGCTCGACTCGGGGGCCTTGCTGCGCGCTTCGCTCCCTCCGGTCGCTCCAGTGCTTGCTGCGGCCGCCTTCGCCGAGCGACCGGCCCCTTTCGTATTCCCGCCCGGGATGGTTGGTGGAGATCGCCACCGGAACGCCGGTGGTTCAATTGGCCGAAACGAAGTCGATGCCGCCTCACTACGTCGCGCGACGGCCGAGCACGAACACGAGCAGCGCCATCAGCAGCGCGCCGGCGAACGATTCGATGGTGGCGAGTAGCTGGGCGTAGCCGACCGGCTGGAGGTCGCCGTAGCCGACAGTGGTGAAGAAACCGCAACTGTCTCGCCACAGAGCGGCAACTAACCAAAATATTACCTATCCCGACGAACCAAGCCACACCAAATGCCGCCACCCGAATCGCCGGACTACCACACCCTCCGCGTCGTCGCCACGTCGAGTGAACGGGCCAGCAGCGACCCAGTGGCTGCGGACACCGACCAGCGAACGGCAGACGATCCGAAGACCACCACCCACCACTTCGAGCACCCGGCCCACGTCCAGCACCTCTTCTCCCCGGAGCGCGTCGAAATCATCCAATCCATCGTGGCCGACCCGCCGGAGAGCATCCGCGCGCTCGCGCGTCGCCTCGACCGCAACCCCGGCGACGTGAACCGCGACGTCCACGCGCTGGTGGACTACGGCGTCGTCGCGCTCCGCCCCGACGACCCCGCGAAGCGGCCCGTGGTTCCATACGACCGCGTCCGCATCGAGGTGGAGCTGGGGAAGTCGGACGGTGGGACCGTCGATTCTTCCGGCGAGTGACGCTCTCCGAATCGCTCGGCGAAGCTGACCATCCACCGAGTGTCGGCCATCGCGGCCAACCATCTCGGGGGTGGGACTCCGGAAGGGGCGCGGCGCTCGACCCGGCCCCGACGAAGCAAGCACCGCAGCGACCGGAGGGAGCGAGGAGCGCAGCGAGCGCGAGGTCCGAGCGGAGCGAGGACCTCGGGCAGGCGAGCGGGGAGCGAAGCGACCCGCGAGCGTCGCGGCCGGTCGAGCGCCGCGGGGCTTCCGAGCCTCAAGCGACAGCTAGCTCAGTTTCTTTCCACCCATCAAACCGACCGCCAACCGAGACGATTTACCTCGCCGAACCACACAATCCGACCATGCCCGACTGTCCGTTCTGCGCCATCGTCGCCGAGGAAGCCCCCGCGTACAGAGTCCACGAGACCGACACCACTCTCGCCTTTCTCGACATCAACCCCGTCAACCCCGGCCACACCCTGATAATCCCCAAAACACACCACGAGACCCTCACCGACATGGACCCGGACCTGACCGCCGACGTGTTCCGGGCCACCCGGGACGTCGCCGAAGCCGTCGAAGCCGCGTTCGACCCGGACGGCACCAACCTCGTCCAGTCGAACGGCGAAGCAGCGTTCCAGGA
Source organism: uncultured Halobacteriales archaeon (assembly GCA_964586205.1). Lineage (GTDB taxonomy): Archaea > Halobacteriota > Halobacteria > Halobacteriales > CAZPIG01 > CAZPIG01. The sequence continues at coordinate 5,094 of CAZPIG010000189.1, forward strand.
GGTCTTCCACGCGCACGTCCACGTCGTGCCGCGCCACGAGGGCGACGGCGTGTCGGTCACCTGGCCGCGCGAGGCGCTGACGGAGGACGACGGACGGGAGGTCTCGGCTGCCATCCGCGAGGCACTGTGAGGTGTTGGCTCACGATTTGCGAGGCTGAACAGCCGGCGAGCGTCGGCTGACTTCGCAATCACTCCGGGGGTGGGAGTCCCGCGAACGAAGTGAGCGGGACGTCGGCGAGCTTGCTCGCCGGAACTCCGGAAGGGGCGGCGCGCTGGGCGACGGCGGCCGACGTAAGCACTGCAGCCGCGTGAGCGGCGGGCGGCGCGAACGCAGTGAACGCCGCCCTGGGAGCGAGCGGCGAACGCAGTGAGCCGCGAGCAAGCGAACGCGCCGAAGCGCGCAACGAGGTCTTCGCGAGCGACCGGAGGGGAGCG
>CAZPIG010000190.1:0-5468 GCA_964586205.1 uncultured Halobacteriales archaeon
CCGGTTCAAATCCGGTCCCACGCATTGCTGCGGCGAACATGGTCGTGAGCCGCAGCAATCGTATGGAGCGGATTTGAACGAGACGAGACGCAGCCCGCGCAGGCGAGCGGAACGGAGCGTAGCGGAGTGAAGCGAGGCGAGCAGGACCGTCTCGACGTTGTTCAAATCCGGTCCCACGCACTGCTGCCGACCGACACGCCGCGAACGAGGGTCGCGTCCCCCGTCGGAGCGACGAGGGTTTCTATCGAACCGAAACTTATTTACTATTTACTTATAAACGTCTGTACATGGTTGTCAACGAACCATCATCAACGTGGTACCGAACGCGGGAGGGTCGGGGAATCGTGGCCGTCTACATCGGTCTCGTCCTCGCGAGCGTGGTCGTGTCGACGGGTGCGGTCACGGTCCCCGTCGAATCGATACCCGTCCTGGCGGCGGTGTTCGACCTGTCGGGCGAACTGCAGCCCGTGCCGCTGGTGGTCTACGTGGCCAGCGCCGTCGGGGCGCTACTGTGGGGGCTCCGGGCCATCGTCCGGCGGGGCGACCAGTCCGAGACTGCGCCGACGGACAGCGGCTCTGGCGACAGTACCGGGTCGGGGAGCGACAGTGCCGGGTCGCGGACGGTGTTCGCGGGCGAGTCGCGGGAGCTGCTGTTCCGGCCCTTCGCCGCGCTCCCGCTCGCGGCGGGCGTGTACCTCATGAGCGGCATCATGGCCGGGGGATCGGGCCCCTCGACCACGGCTACCGCGGTGCTCTCGCTGTTCGTGGGCCTGTACCTCCACCGGGCCTACGACCGCCTCGGCCGGATAGCCGACTCGCTCCGTCGCGGCACCGAGAGCGACCGGGCCGGCCCCTCGACGGCCACGTCGGGGGCGTGGTACCACCGGCCGTACGGCGCGGCGCTGGTCTCAGTCTACCTCGTGGCGGCCGTGGGGCTGGTGGTGGTGACCACCCACGAGGGGCTGGTCGGCGAGGCCGGACTCGCCTCGCTGCCCGTCCCCGCCGACATCTACCTCTACGCCCTCATCGGGGTGCTGGGCCGGATATTCACGGAGCTCACCCGGGAGCGCGACGTCTCCGTGACGACCCTCGCACTCCGGGGGGTGCGGATACCGATGGCGATGCTGCTGGCGGGGGCCATCTACATCGTCGTGGGCCTGCCGTCGGTGACGGCCGCGTACCCGCTGGTCGGCCTCGCCTTCGTCGTCGGCCTCTACGAGGGCGTCGGCTTCCACTACATCGCCGCCGTCGGACAGCGGCTGCTCCCGACCCCGAGAGAGCGGCCCCCGGGCGGGGAGGTCTCGGGCACGGACGCGTCGGGCAGCGGGACGGCGGATGGAGAGACGGACGGTTCGGACGGTTCGACAGAGGAGCCTCCCGAAGCCGAGACGCAGGGGTAGCCGACCGGCCGGCACCGTTCGAGTGCGTCGGCTCCGGGGTCACTTCCGGGCACTCTCCGGCGGTGTTTAGATGAGCCGGTCGGCCGGCGTGCTGCAGCAAGCTGGTACGTCACCGTGGGGTGGTACTTCGGAAGGGGCGGGCCGTTCAGCGACCCCCGGCGACGTAGGCCTGCAGCCACGACTCCGCTGTCGCGACCGCCGCGTTCCTGAACGTATCCGAAAACGACGACCTCCGCCGTAGTTCGAATCCGGTCCCACGTGCTCTGGCGACCGACATCCACGAGCGACGGCCGTGTCGCTTGCGTCCGTCGGTCGGCCGGGGTCTGACCGAGCGAAGCCGACCGAGTTCGGAGCTGGGGCCGATGGCTCGACGGGTAGTGTTGGAGAAGCTATATAGCTATACTCTTGCAGGAAAATATTATGCAACTGACTACTGTATCAAAGAAGGCGATGCACGACGAGCGCATCCACGACGGCGGACGGTCGAGGCGAAGCGCGCTGAAGGTACTCGGCACCGGACTCGCCGGTGCAGTAGGCGTCGGAACGGCCACGCGGCCGGCAGCGGCCCAGCAGACCGAGTGGCAGAACTCCGACGAGGTCTTCGACACGCACAACGAGGTGTACCACTCGCTCGGGGTGGGGTTGAAGCTGAAGAACGACTTCGTCGACGAGGCCGGCGACTACAACACCATCTGGGAGATCGCCGGCGACGGCGTCGTGAACAACGACAACAAGGAGTTCCCGGCCCCCGACGACTACTACGACGAGGTGCCGGACACGATCGACATGTACCCCCGGCAGGGCCCCGAGAACTACCCTGGTAGTGTCAGACACCAGGGATTCACCATCGACAAGGGGTCGAACCCGCTCGGCATCGAGGCCGACTTCAACGACAACGACGAGGTGCACATGTTCCCGCGGGACGGGGATACGGGCGACGACGAGTTCGACGACATCGCGCTGACCGCGGCCGAGATAGCCGTGGGAGCGATCACGGGGTACGGCGGCGTGATCGCCGCTGCCGAGTTGGCCGCCGAGATATACGAGTTCGCCTTCGGCACGTCCGGGCCCACCTTCGACCTCACGAACTACTACAGCGGCCACGGGAACGCGTTCTTCCGGGGTGGGTTCGGCGTCGACGAACTAAGGATCATCGCCGACGGCGGCGACTCCGGCACGGTCGACATCACGGCCGACTTCGGGCAGGCATCGACCGGCTTCGAGATCTATCAGCAGTACGACGGGTTCGGCGGCCCCGTCCTCGACGTGACGAAGAAGTAACGTCGTCGACCCCCGTTTTCCTGCCGGCATCGGGTCGTGTCGTTCCGAGAGCGCCCCGCGGAACCGACCCATCGGCGGAGCCATGTAGTATAACCGCAGGAACATGGCTATACTCTTGCAGATAAATATTATATTCTATATTGCCGTATAGAAGATGGCAATGCTCGATGACAGCGACCACGGCAGCGGACAGACGCGGCGCAGCGCACTGACGGGACTCGTCACTGGAGTGGTAGGGGCTGTCGGTATCGGGGCGACGAGCGGCACGGTAGCGGCCCAGCAGACCGAGTGGCAGAACTCCGACGAGGTCGACGTCGCGTCCGGCACCGACCAGGGGCACCACTCGCTGGGGGCGGGGCTGAAGCTGAAGAACGACTTCGTCGACGAGGCGGGCGACTACGTCACCATCTGGGAGATGTCGGGCGACGGCGTGGTGACCGACGCGAACGGGAACTTCCCGGCTCCGAGCGACTGGCACGACGAGGTCCCGGACACGGTCGACACGTATCCCAGGGACCACAGCTTCCAGGCGAGTGCCCGCCACCAGGGCTTCACCATCGACAACTCCTCGGGGAGCCTCGGCATCGAGTCGGATTTTACTGATTCCGACGAGGTGCACATGTTCCCCCGGGACGCGAACACGGGGTCGGACGAGATACAAGACATCGCTGAGGACGCGGCGAAACTCGCGGCCGAGGCGGTTCCGAAGGTGGCCGGCGCGATCTCCGGCCTCGAACTGGCCGCGGAGATATACGAGTACTTCTTCGGGACCTCCGGACCGACGTTCGACCTCACCAACACGTACGACGGCACGGACAACGACTTCCTCCGTGGCGGGTTCTCCCTCGACGAGGTCAGGATCATCGCCGACGGCGGCGACTTCGGCACGGTCGACATCACGGCGAACTTCGGGCAGGCGTCGACCGGCTTCGAGATCTACCAGCAGTACGATGGGTTCGGCGGCCCCGTCCTCGACGTGACGAAGAAGTAACTCCCGCCGCCACGGACCTCCGCCGGTCTCACCTTCCAGCACGCCCGGAAGCGGCCCGACCGGCGAGCCCCTACGAAGCCGCCCTTCGGACTGAGGATTTATCACCACCCGTCCGATACGTCCACGGAGAGCCGGCCCACCGACCGGGACCACGTATCCATGTCCGAACTAACACGACGCGAGGCGCTCGCGCTGACGGGCGTCGCCGGGACGACCGGCGTCGCGGGACTCGCCGGGCGCGTGCCCGCGACGGACGGCGACCGAGGCGGGACTGCGACGGACCGGAGTGGACCCGCCGACCTCCAATCCGACCCCGAACCGTACCAGGACTACGCCGTCAGGCGCGTACCGGAGGACCACGACTCCATCCAGCGGGCCGTCGAGGCGGCGGAGCCGCGGGACCTCGTGTCGGTCGGCCCTGGCGTCTACCGCGAGGCCGTCGAGGTGCTCGACACGCCGCACATCACCATCCGCGGGCGGGACCGCAACGAGGTGATACTCGACGGCGAGCACACCCGGCAGAACGGCGTGACCGTCACGGTCGACGGCGTGGTCGTCGAGAACGTGACCGCCCGGAACTACGGCTACAACGGCTTCTTCTGGACCGGCGTGACCGGCTACCGGGGCAGCTACCTCACCGCCTACAACAACGCCGAGTACGGCGTCTACGCCTTCGCCTCGACCCGCGGGCGGTTCGAGCACTCCTACGCCTCGGGCCACCCGGACTCGGGGTTCTACGTCGGCCAGTGCGACCCCTGCCACGCGGTGGTGACCGACGTCGTCGCCGAGCGCAACGCCATCGGCTACTCCGGCACCAACGCGGGCGGCGACCTCCACGTCCGGAACTCGGTCTGGCGGGACAACATGGCCGGCATCGTGCCGAACACGCTGGATTCGGAGGACCTCGCGCCCCAGGCGGGCGCGACCATCGAGGACAACCTCGTGGCGGACAACGACAACGTCGACGCGCCCACGCTCGCCATCGGCTACCCGGTCTTCGGCACGGGAATCGCCGTCCCCGGCGGGACCGACAACGTCGTCCGGAACAACGAGGTCCGCGACCACGCCAACTTCGGCGTGCTGCTCGGGCCGATAATCGACAAGAACCTCTGGCGACCCGCGGGCAACGAGGTCCGGGAGAACGTCGTCCGCCAGTCCGGTCGCGCGGACCTCGCGCTCGCGATGCCCGCCGGGCCGGACAACTGCTTCGCCGACAACGCGTTCGCCACCAGCCGTCCGGCCCGCATCGAGGGGCGGTTCGGCTGCGACGGCGGTGGCGGGTCGCTGGTCCCCCGGCTCGCGGACCTCTGGCCCACGCTGGTGATGGGCCGCAACTACCTCCAGACCGAGCTGGCGGGGATGGGGCTGGGCAGCTACCCGGCCGGGGACCACCGCGACGTGTCCGCGCCCGGCGACCGGCCGACGATGCCCGACCCGGAGGCCCCGCCGCGGCCCCCGGTGGCGGGGGTGAGGGCCGAGCGATGACGGACGCCGGCAGGGCGAGAGCGGACGGCGGCGGTGTGGGAACGGACGGCGGAGCGGGAACGGACGGCGGAGCGGGGGCGGGCGGCGGTGCGGGGGCTGGCAGCGATGCGGGAGTGGATGGCGGGACGGGACCGGACGCCGGAGCGGACGTGGCCCCCGACGAGAACGACCCGGGCGGCCCGGACGCGGTGGCCGTCCGGGAGGCTCCGACGCCGCTGGCCGGCGTCCAGGAGGGGGCCACGCGCGCCCGCGAGGGCGCGACCGCCGCCGCCGCGGCGCTCCGCGACGGCGACGTGGCCGCCGCCCGCGCG
>CAZPIG010000191.1:0-5444 GCA_964586205.1 uncultured Halobacteriales archaeon
CCGGCAGTACTCGTCGTTCGAGCGCGGCAGCCTCGGGTGGCTGCTCCAGCGGGTCACCGCGGGCTTTCTCGTCGTGGTGCTCGCCTTCCACTTCTTCCTCCTGCACTTCGTCAACCACGCCTACGAGGTCGACTTCGCCGGCACGAGCATGCGGATGCAGCAGCTCGGCTACTCGGTCACGATGGTGCTCTTCCTCGTGACCGCGACCTTCCACGGCGTCAACGGGGTGTACAACGCGCTCGTCAACCAGGGCCTCGACGGCCGCCAGAAGACCGTCGTGAAGTGGGTGCTCGTGGTCGCCAGCGTCGGGCTGGTCGTCCAGGGCATCCGCGTCGCGATAGCGATGGCAGCGGGGTGACAACGACATGAGCACGCAACACGAGGAGACCGAGGAGCAGAGCGCGGTCGCGGAAGAGGGCGCGGCCGAGGGAGCGACCGCGGAGGGGAGCGCGACCGAGGAGGAGACGACGGCGGAGGCGACCGAGACGACGACCAGCCCCCAGGCCCGGCGGATGCGGGCCAAAGCCGAGCGCGCCGAGGCCCGCGGGGAGGCCATCCGGGCGGAGAAGGCCGAGGCCGTCGCGGAGGACGCGGTCCACCTCAAGGTGTTCCGGTACGACCCGGAGGTCGAGGCGAAGGCCGAGCCGCGGTTCGACGACTTCCACGTCCCGCGGGAGCCGGGGATGACGGTGCTCGACGCGCTCATCTACGCCCGCGACGAGTTCGACTCCAGCCTCACCTTCCGGCACTCCTGCCGGCAGGGGGTCTGCGGCAGCGACGCCTTCTTCGTCAACGGCCGCCAGCGGCTGGGCTGCAACACCCAGATAGCGGACTTGGACGAGCCCGTGCGCGTGGAGCCGCTGCCCCACCAGGACGTGGTGAAGGACCTCGTCGTGGACATGGAGCACTTCTACGACCAGATGGAGGCCGTCGAGCCGTACTTCCAGACCGACGAGTATCCCGACGGCGACCTCGAGGAGCAGCGCCAGAGCCGCGAGAACCGCGAGCTGATCAAGATGAGCACGCGCTGCATCTGGTGTGGTGCGTGCATGTCGTCCTGTAACATCGCGGCGGGCGACAACCAGTATCTGGGGCCGGCAGCCATCAACATGGCCTACCGCTTCTACATGGACGAGCGCGAGGGCGAGCCGATGCAGGAGGAGCGGCTCGATATTCTGGACCGGGAGCACGGCGTCTGGCGGTGCCAGACGCAGTTCTCGTGTACGGAGGTGTGTCCGAAGGACATCCCGCTCACGGAGCACATCCAGACGCTGAAGCGGGAGGCTGTGAAGAACAATCTGAAGTTCTGGTAGGGACCGGCTGTTGAAGTTCACTCTTTTCGGTGCGAGCTAGGACGGGCGTTCGTTCGCTGGCTGTTCGGCAGTCCATCGTCGGGCGGGGCTGAAAGGGGCGACGCGCTCGGCGAAGCACGGCGACGCAAGCACCGCAACGGAGGGAGTGTAACGACCGGAGTGAGGAGCGCAGCGAGCCGCGCGAGTCGAGCGCGTCGGGGCTTTCGAGGAGACTGTAAGCAGAGCTACCTGATCAGGTGTCCTCGAAAGCCCCCGGCCGTTCGACCACCCGCGGCTCGTTGCGGTCCTCGTTCGCTCGCTGCTCACGGCTCACTTCGTTCGCCGTTCGCTTTGCGGCGGCGCTCGCTCCGCTCGCGCCGCCCACCGCTCGCTCACTGCGGTCCTTACGTCGCCGGGGGAGGGTCGAACGGCCGGCCCCTTTCAGCCCCGCCCGACGGTGGTTAGAGCAGTTGGCCACAACCCCGTCTCAAACCCGATACGACGCGAAGTCCTCGCCGAGTTCGTACCCCGCCACGTCGCACATCTCCGCCGTCGGCATCCGCTGGAGGTGCTCGCTCACGTTCACCAGAACGGTCCGCTCGGCGTCCGCTCCCTCCAGCGACGCGCGTAAATCGGACTCGTCGCCGTGACCGAACGCCCGGAACAGCGCCGCGCCCTCGGCGACGAGGAGGTCGGCATCTCGATAGTGTTCGTCCGTATTGTCGAGGAACTCCCACACGTCGGGCGCGTACACCACCTTCGACGTTTCGTGATAGACGGCAAATCCGACCGTGTCGAACTCGGGCCGGGCGTGCTGCACTGGGAACGGGACGACGCGGAGGTCACCCACCGGGACCGCCTCCCCGTGGTCCAGCGTCCGCAGGTCCAGCGTCGCCTCGAAGTACGGCGTCGCGTCCCGGAGGTGGCCCAGCGCGGTCTCGGTGAGGTAGACGGCGAACGTGGGGTCCGCGGGCTTCTCGTCGGAGTCGAACGCGTCGTCCGGGAGGTACCCGCCCTCGATTCCGACGTGGGCGTCGAAGCCCATCGCGGCGTGGTGTAGCTCGTGGAGTCCGCCGACGTGGTCGTAATGATGGTGCGTGACGAAGAAGGCGTCCACGTCGTGGGTGCCGGTCGCGTGGAGCTGTTCCTTCAGGTCGGGTCCGGCGTCGAGGACGACCGTCGCGTCGTCCGTCTCGACGAGGAGGGCGGGGCGTCTGCGTTTGCTGCTTTCCCGACAGTACCGACAGCCGCAGAGCGGGGCGGGGACGCCGACGGCCTCGCCGGAGCCGAGGAGGGTTACGTCCATGGCTGTCCGTGGATGAGGCATGGCGGGTGAAGGGCTGGTCGGTCGTGCAGACAGGGACTGTCGGCCTGCGGTCGCCTAGCACCCACCAGCCAAATCGTACGGTAGCCCGACACGGCCCGGCTCACCCGACAACTGTCCCTCCACAATCGAACCCAATCTGGTAGATACCGCTATCCCCTCCGCCAGCGAACCGTCCACCGAGGAGCTTGCTATGGCGACCCATCCGACACCAGTAGACGACAGTGCAGTAGCGGACTTCGAGGAGCGGCTCCACGGTCCCCTGCTCCGCCCGGACGACGAGGGCTACGAGGAGGCGCGGACGCTCTGGAACGCGATGATAGACAAGCGGCCCGCGCTGATAGCGCAGGTCGCTGACGCGACGGACGTGACGGCCGCCGTCGACTTCGCCCGCGAGGAGGACGTGCCGCTCGCGGTCAAGGGCGCGGGCCACAACATCGCCGGCAACGCCCTCGTCGACGACGGTCTCGTGATAGACTTCGACCGGATGCGCTCGGTGTCGGTGGACCCCGAGACGAAGACCGCCCGCGTCGAGCCGGGGGCGACGCTCGCGGAGTTCGACGCCGAGGCCCAGGCGTTCGGCCTCGCGACGCCGGTGGGCTACAACTCCACGACCGGCGTCGCCGGGCTGACCCTCGGCGGCGGCTTCGGCTGGCTGTCCCGCAAGTACGGCCTCACTGCGGACAATCTCCGGGCCGCGGACGTGGTCACCGCCGACGGCGAGCTACGCCGTGCCGGCACCGGCGAGGGCGAGGACGCGGACCTCCTCTGGGGCCTCCGCGGCGGGGGCGGCAACCTCGGCGTCGTGACCGCCTTCGAGTTCGACCTCCACGCGGTCGGCCCGGAGGTGCTGTCCGGGCTGGTCGTCCACCCCTTCGAGGACGCCGCGGACGTCCTCCGCGAGTACCGCGAGGTCGCCGCCGACCTGCCGAACGAGGCGACGGCGTGGTTCGTCGTCCGCCACGCGCCGCCGCTGCCGTCCGTGCCCGAGGAGTGGCACGGCGAGAAGGTGCTCGCGCTCGCCCTGTTCTACGCCGGCGACGGTGGGGACGCTGGCGACGGGGAGGACGCCGGCAATCCGGAGGCGGGCGACGGCGGAGACGCCGACAATCCGGAGGTGGGCGACGGCGACGGCGGAGACGCCGGCGATGCCGACGTGGCCGACCACCTGGAGCGGGGCGCGGAGGTCCTGGCCCCGATGCGGGCCATCGGCGACCCCATCGTCGACGCCGTCGGGCCACCCCAGTACGTCGAGTGGCAGGGGGCGTTCGACCCGCTGCTCGACGAGGGCGCGCGCAACTACTGGAAGTCCCACAACTTCGAGGCCATCACCGACGGGATGATAGAGACGTTCGTCGAGTACGGCGCGACGCTGCCGTCGCCCCACTCCGAGATAGCGGTCGCACAGCTCGGCGGCGCGATAAACGACGTGCCGGTCGACGCGACGGCTTACCCCCACCGGGACGCCGAGTTCCTGATGAACCTCCACACCCGCTGGGAGGACCCGGCGATGGACGACGAGTACGTCGGGTGGACGCGGGACCTCCACGCGGCGATGACGCCCCACGCGACGGGCGGGGTGTACGTCAACTTCGTCCCCGAGGAGGTCGGCGAGGAGCGCGCCGCCTACCGCGAGAACTACGAGCGACTGTCGGAGCTGAAAGCCCGGTACGACCCGGAGAACGTGTTCCGGGCGAACCAGAACGTCGAGCCGGCGGGGTGAGGACCCGGCCCCGGCGATGTGAGAATCCGGCCCCGCCACCTCGCGGCCGAGCATCTCGGGGCGGGGCGTCTCGCGGCCGAATATCTCGCCGCGAGCATCTCGCGGCCGAGTATTACCCGGGCAGCACGTCCTCCGGACCGAACTCGCGGTCGCACTCCTCACAGCGGTACCGGTCGATAGCGACCTTCCGGACGGACCGGGTGCGGTCGCAGTCGGGGCAGGCGATGTCGACGAGGACCGTCATCCGTCCGGCGAGCAGTGAGGGCCGCGACGGGCTTGAGCGTGTCGGAGCCGCCCGAGCGCGTCCGGTCCGGAGTCCCCGTCGCCGGAGTCTCCGAGCGCGTCGGAAACGCTCGAACGCGCCGGGCGAGCGACCCCGGTTGGCAAACCTCAAGTCCGAATAGGTCCAACCACGCCTAGAGAGCGATGTACGAACACGACGTCGTGGTGGTCGGTGCGGGTGGGGCCGGCCTCCGGGCGGCCATCGCGGCCCACGAGGCGGGCGCGGACGTGGCCATCGTCTCGAAGCTACACCCCGTGCGGAGCCACACCGGGGCCGCCGAGGGCGGCATCAACGCCGTCCTCGACGAGGAGGACTCGTGGGAGGACCACGCCGACGACACGATGAAGGGCTCGGACTACCTCGCCGACGCCCCCGCCGTCGAGGCGCTCTGCCGGGGCAGCCCCGAGGAGACCATCCAACTGGAACACTGGGGCATGGCCTTCTCGCGCGACGAGGACGGCACCGTCTCCCAGCGCCCGTTCGGCGGCCTCTCCTTCCCGCGGACGACCTACGCGGGCGCGGAGACGGGCCACCAGATGCTCCACACGATGTATCAGCAACTCGTCAAGCGCGGCATCGAGGTGTACGACGAGTGGTACGTCACCCGCCTCGCCGTCACCGACCACGCCGAGCCCGAGGACCGCGTCTGCCACGGCGTCGTCGCCTACGAGGTGCGGACGGGGCGGGTCGAGGGCTTCGCCGCGACCCGCGGCGTCGTCCTCGCCACGGGCGGCCCCGGACAGGTGTACGACCACACCACCAACGCGGTCGCCAACACCGGCGACGGCGTGGCGATGGCCTACCGCGCGGGCGTCCCCATCG
>CAZPIG010000192.1:0-5443 GCA_964586205.1 uncultured Halobacteriales archaeon
CAGCGAGCGCGAGGTCCGAGCGAAGCGAGGACCTCGTTCGCGCGAGCGGGGAGCGGTGCGAGGTCCGAACGCAGTGAGGACCTCGAAATGGCAAGCGGTGAACGGAGTGAACTGCGAGCCGAGCGACCCGCGAGCGCCCCGGGAGTTCAGCGACCGGGGGCTTTCGAGCGCACCGAAATCGGGAGTCACCGACTTCACCCGCAGCGGAAATGCGTACGACGACTCCACAACACCCAAATCCACTGCCTGCACATCGTGGACAAGTAGAGACGACCCCCACCCATGAACGCCGACGCAGTAGTCCTCGACGTGGACGGCGTCCTCGTCGACGTGGCCGACTCCTACCGCCGCGCCATCGTCGAGTCCATAGAGCGCGTCCACGGCGACACCATCCCGAAGCCGGCCGTCCAGCAGTTCAAGGACGCCGGCGGCTTCAACGACGACTGGGAGCTGACCTACGCCGCCGCGCTGTTCGTGCTGGCCTCGCGCGAGGACGGCTTCGGGCTGGACCTCGACGCCTTCACCGACGCCATCGCGGACCGCGGCGGCGGGCTCGGTGGCGCACGAGCGGCGGTCGAGGACGCGCTCCCCGACGAATCTACGGCCCGCATCCACGAGGCGTGGGACCGCGACCGCCTCCGCGACACCTTCCAGGCGCTCTACCTCGGCACCGAGCTGTACCGCGACCTCGAGGGCGGCAAGCCGCCGTTCTGCGCCCCCGGCTACGTCCACGACGAGCCCGTGCTCGTCGAGCCGGCGACCGTCGAGGCGCTGACCGACCGCTTCGACGTTGGCGTGCTCACCGGCCGGCCCGCCGCCGAGGCCGACATCGCGCTCTCGCGGGCGGGGCTGGCCGTCCCCGACGGGCACCGCTTCACGATGGACGACTGGGACGGCGGCAAGCCCGACCCCGACGCGCTCGTGACGCTGGCGGAGCGCTTCGACGCGAGCGAGGTCGTCTTCGTCGGCGATACGCTGGACGACGTGCGGACCGCCGTGAATGCCGCTGCCGCCGACGAGAGCCGCTCCTATCGCGGTATCGGCGTGCTCACCGGCGGGCTGACCGGCGACGAGGGCCGCCGGAAGTACGAGGGAGTGGGTGCGGCGGCGGTGCTCGACTCGGTGAACGACCTCCCGTCACTTCCGGGTCCGTAGGAGAGCCGTCTCACAACCCTTAACCCCGTCTCCGACGACCGACGAGACATGAAGATAGCGCTGCTCGGCGGGACCGGCGACGTCGGCCAGGGGCTGGCGCTCCGGTGGGCCTACGACACCGACCACCCCGTCGTCGTCGGCTCCCGGGAGCCATCGCGCGCCCGCGCGAAGGCGGACGAGTACGAGGCCGAGCTAGCCAGCCGCGGCCGCGACGTGGCCATCGAGGGCCTCGGCAACGCCGACGCGGCCGCGGCGGGGGACGTGGTCGTCGTCGCCGTGCCGCCGTACCACGTCCGCGAGACGGTCGCGTCGGTCGCGGACCGCCTCGCGGACGACGCGGTGCTGGTCAGCCCCGCCGTCGGCATGGAGCGCGACGATGCCGGGCTACACTACGACCGCCCCTCGGTCGGTAGCGTGACCGCAGTCGCCGCACGGGCGGCCCCGGACCCCGTCGCGGTGGTCGGGGCGTTCCACAACCTCCCCGCGGACCGGCTGGCGAACCTCGACGCGGAGTTGGGCATCGACACCGTGGTCGTCGGCGACGACCGGGACGCCCGCGAGACGGTGGCCGACCTCGCGGACGACATCGAGGGGCTGGGCGCGCTCGACGGCGGGCCGCTGGCCAACGCCCCCGAGGTCGAGGCGGTGACGCCGCTGCTGGTCAACCTCGCGCGGCACAACGAGGGGCTGCACGACCTCGGCGTGCGCTTCCAGTAGCTCGGGACCGTGCTTTCAGTAGCTCGGGGCGTGCTTCCGGTAGCGTTGGACGGGCTTGCCACCGCCTCCGCGCCCGGTAGTCACGGCGACGGAGCTCTACAGTAGCCGGTCACACGGGGCGCTGGTGCCGGGGAGAACAGTGCCGCGGCTCCGTGGCGGTCGGTTCGAGCGCGACGGAGCGGCCCGGTCAGGCCCCGGCCTCTTCGAGCGCCCGTTCGAGGTCCTCGCGCTGGGTGACCCCGACGAAGCGCTCGACGACGCCGTCGTCGTTCTCGATAACGACGGTCGGCAGCGACCGCACCTTGTACTCGTTGGCGACGTCCTCGCGCTCCTCGACGTCTACCTTCTCGACCTCGAAGCGGTCGCCCCAGTCGTCCTTTAGCTCGTCGATTATCGGGTCCTGGGTCTTGCAGGGGCCGCACCAGTCGGCGTGGAAGTCCAGCAGCGTAACGGCCATTGTTCCCGTGGGAGGTTGCCTGGCCCGTCGCATAAGGGTTTCCCACTGGTGTGACGCGGCTGCCAGACGTGGCCGCCGGCCCGACGCAGTCGTCGCTCGCCCGACCACGCCCACCCGTAACATTTACCCCCACCAACCACAGACACACATCCATGAGTGGAAGCAGCGGCGAGAACTCCGGCGGGCTGATGTCCAGTGCCGGCCTCGTGCGGTACTTCGACGCCGAGGACAGCAACGCCATCCACATCGATCCCCGGACCGTCGTCGCGTTCGGCCTCCTGTTCGGCATCCTCGTGCTGCTGCTGCGGGTCGGGCTGTAGACGCGAACCGATACGGGGACGCGACCTTTTTCTCCCCGCCGGGACTAGAGCCGGCAGGATGACGCTACGCGCCGGCGTGGTCGCGGTCCAGGGCGACGTCAGCGAGCACGCCGCGGCCATCGAGCGAGCAGCGGCCGCCCACGGCGAGGAGAGCGAGGTCGTCGAGATACGCCAGTCCGGACTCGTCCCGGACTGTGACGTCCTCCTCATGCCGGGCGGCGAGTCGACGACCATCTCCCGGCTGGTCCACGACGAGGCCATCGCGCCCGAGATACGCGACCACGTCGCCGCCGGCAAGCCCGTGCTGGCCACCTGCGCCGGCCTCATCGTCGCCGCGCGCGACGCCGGCGACGACCGCGTCGAGACACTCGACCTCGTGGACGTGACCGTCGAGCGCAACGCCTTCGGCCGGCAGGCCGACAGCTTCGAGGCCCCGCTCGACGTGGCCGGCCTCGAGGAGCCGTTCCCGGCGGTCTTCATCCGCGCGCCGGTCGTCGCCGACGTCGGCGACGCCGAGGTGCTGGCCGAGTGGGACGGCCGGCCCGTCGCGGTCCGGGACGGCCCCGTCGTCGGCACCGCCTTCCACCCCGAACTGACCGACGACCCCCGCATCCACGGGCTGGCGTTCTTCGCGGCGGCCGCGGCGACGGGCGAGTGAGCGACCGGCCCGCCGCGGCGAGCAAGACGGTCGCCTGCCGGGATGCTTTTGACACTGGCCTCCGAAGGTGGATTATGAACGCCGACATCGAGAAGGTGCTCGTCGCCGGGTCCGCGCAGGGGCCGGTCTCGGTGGTCCTGCTGTCCGTCGAGGACGAGGCCGAGGTTCTGCCCATCTTCATCGGGACGGAGGAGGCCGCTGCCATCGCCCGCGGGCTGGAGGCCGAGGACCTGCCGCGGCCGCTGACCCACGACCTGCTTCTCGACGTCGTCGAGGAGCTCGGCGGCCGCGTCCAGCGCGTGGTCGTCAGCGACCTCCGCGAGGACACGTACATCGCGGACCTCCACCTCGAGACGCCCCGGGGCGAGACAGTGGTCGACGCCCGCCCCAGCGACTCGCTGGCCCTCGCGGCGCGGACGGGGGTCGACATCGAGGTGGACCGGATGGTCTTCGAGGACGGCCGCCGCCCGCCCGACGAGTTCGAGGCCTTCGAGGACATCCGCGAGGTCGGCGAGACCGCATGACCGACGACGTTCTGGCGGAGCTGTTCGCGGTCATCGAGGACCGCCGGGAGACCCTGCCCGAGGACTCGTACACGGCGTCGCTGCTGACCCACGAGAAGGGCGAGAACGCCGTCCTCGAGAAGCTCGGCGAGGAGACGACCGAGGTGGTGCTCGCGGCGAAGGACGGCGACCGCGAGGCCCTCGCCGCCGAGAGCGCCGACCTCGTCTACCACCTGCTCGTCCTGCTCGCCATGGAGGACCTCGGCCTCGAGGACCTCCGCCGCGAGCTACGCGAGCGGCGGTGACGGCCGGTCAGGAACCGTCCCGTCGCGAGCGGGGCAGTCGACCACCAGCGAATCGCCGGCGCGCTCGGTGCCAGGGGACCCGGCAGCACGGTAGCGTCCCGCCCGGCTACCCCAGATCGACCACCAGCGAATCGCCGGCGCGCTCGAAGCCGGTGCCGAACGGGGCCGACAGCTCGCGCATCCGGTCGCGACACCACCGGGCGACCGGCGGGCGCGCCTCGTGGACGGCGAAGTCGTCGATATCGACCGGGACCAGCCGTAGCGCACGCGGCGTCCCGGTCGCGCCGTCGACGCGGAGGACGAACAGGAACGACCGGTCGTTGCGCAGGTCGGCGTCCACGGCGTAGTCGTCGACGAAGTCCCCGGCGTCGTACAGCACGGGCGCGCCGTCGTGGACCGCGACGCCCTGGAAGACGTGGGCGCTGTGGCCGTGGATTACGTCGACGCCCCGCTCGACCAGCCAGCGGCCGAACTCGCGGAAGGCGGACGGCGGCTCGGTGACCATGTTCGGCCCCCAGTGCAGCGAGGCCACGACCAGGTCCGGGTCGGCCGCGCGGGCGCGCTCCAGCGCCGATTCGACCGCTCGCCGGGTTTCGTCGTTCTCGCGGTCCATCTCGACGTGCGCCGTGCCGGGCGAGTCCTCGCCGGCGGCGTACTCCGGGGTGTTGTCGGTGAACGAGACGACCGCGAGGGTGAGGCCGTCCGCCGGGTCGCCGGCGTCGGCGTCCGCCGCGTCGTCGCCACCCGCCGCGTCGCCGTCCGGCACGTCGTCGCCATCCGTCGTGTCACCGGCGTCCACCGCGCCGTCGCCCACCTCCACGACCGCCGGCGCGCGGGCCGCCTCGACGTCCGGTCCAGCGCCGGCGTGCGCGACGCCGCCGCCGTCGAGGGCGTCGAGCGTGTCCGCGAGCGCCGCCTCGCCGAAGTCGAGGACGTGGTTGTTCGCCAGCGCGACCACGTCGACGCCGGCCGCTTCGAGCGCCGGCACCGCCCAGTCGGGGTCCGCGCGGAAGTGGAACGGTCGGCCCGGCCACGGGTCGCCGCGCGTCGAGAGGCAGCACTCGAGGTTCACCACGAGCCCGTCGAGCGACCGGAGCCGGTCGAGGACGTCGCCCCACACCGCGGTGACGGGGCGGCGGCGCTGGCGCTCGTCGACGAGCCGTCCGAGCATCACGTCGCCGGTGAAGCCGATTCGCACGCTCCCGTCGTCGGCCATGCGCTCCTCGTCGCTACTTGGGTCGCATGCGGCTTAACGACGCGGTCGGTGGGACGGACTGGCCACCCGTCACCGTTTAGAGTGCCACCCACCAATCCACTGCCATGCGCGT
>CAZPIG010000193.1:0-5437 GCA_964586205.1 uncultured Halobacteriales archaeon
CCAGCCATGACGAACTACGGCATCAACCTCGCGAGCGAGACGCACGGCCCGGACGAACTCGCCGAGTACGCCCGCCGCGCCGAGGCGGCCGGCTTCGACTTCGCCGTCGTCTCCGACCACTACCACCCGTGGACGCCCAAGCAGGGCCACAGCCCCTTCGTCTGGGGGACCCTCGGGGCCATCGCCCGGGAGACCGACGACCTCGAAGTGGGGACGTCGGTCACCTGCCCGACCATCCGCATCCACCCCGCCATCGTCGCCCAGGCGGCCGCCACCGCCGCGGTGCAGTTCGACGGCCGGTTCTTCCTCGGGGTCGGGACGGGCGAGCGCCTGAACGAGCACGTCCTCGGCGACCACTGGCCGCCCCACCACGTCCGCCTCGAGATGCTGGAGGAAGCCGTCGGCGTAATGGGTGACCTCTGGGGCGGCGAGATGACGAGCCACGACGGCGAGCACTACACCGTCGAGAACGCGCAGGTGTTCACGCTCCCCGACGAGCCGCCGCCGGTCCACGTCTCGGGGCTCGGTCCGGAGACGGCGACGGCGGCGGGCCGGTTCGGCGACGGATACATCTCCACCTTCCCCGGCGGCGACCTCGTGGACCGCTACGAGGCGGCCGGGGGCGACGGCCCCCGCTACGGCGGCCTGCGGGTGGCGTACGCCGAAACCGAGGCCGAGGGCTACCGCGGGGCCCACGAGTGGTGGCCGACCACCGCGATGAGCGGGGTGGGCCAGGAGCTACCGACGCCCCGGCACTTCGAGCAGGCCGCGGAGAACGTCTCCGTGGAGGACCTGGAGGGGGAGGTGGTCGCCGGCTCGGACCCCGAGTCCTACGTCGAGAAAGCCCGCGAGTTCGTCGAAGGGGGCTTCGACCACGTCTACCTCCAGCCCTCGACGCCGGACGTCGACGGACTCCTCGACTTCTTCGAGGAGGAGCTAGCCGACCAGCTACCGGAGTGACTCCGCTTACGGAGGGGTCGGTTCCCACACAGGAGAGTTCAGCGACCGGTCACTCGTCGTCGCACGGCAGAGATGTGCGGTCACTCGGAGGTGTGCGGTCACTCGACGGTCAACTGCCGGCGAACCGTCAGGTCCACGTCGCGGGGCTCGTCCTCGAGGTCGGCCACGGCGCGGGTGACGACGCGCCGGGCCTCCGCGAGCACCTTCGGCTTGGCCTTGTCGACGACCCAGTCCAGCGAGACGAACCGGGGCAGGTCGAAGGCTCCGGGGCTCGCGGAGTCCACGTCGACCTCGACCTGGAAGACCACCCGGCAGCCCTCCGCGATGCCCTCGGGGAGGTCGTCGGCGTCGACCGCGCGGACCAGCCACCGGCCGCTGGCGTCGAGGTCGTTCGCGAGGTGCCACTCGATGCGCGAGGGGTTCTCGATGGCCGTCACCTCCGAGCGCGCGGTGTAGGAGAGCTTCCACCACGCGAACCGCAGCGCGTACTGGGTCCCGGCGTCGCCGTCGCCGTACTGGTGGACCGCGCGCAGGTACTTCGAGTAGTCCGCGTACCCGGGGAAGTCCAGCAGGAACTCGAACATCTCCTCGCGGGGCACGTGGACGACGGTGGTGACCTCGAGTTCTTCCACGGGGGCCGTAGCCGGGACGGGGGTGTAAGTGTTGTGGGCCCGCCGTCGCGGGGGCGGGGACGCTTCGCCGAACGGGACCGACGGTCGCGAAACCGTCCGCCGGAACCGTCGCGTCGTCCGAACGACCGCCGGAAGCCGCCCCTACTCCACCGACCGCCGGACCGTCCGCACGTACCGCGACCCGTCCAGCCAGTCCGCCAGCGAGGTCGTGTGGACCCGTCCCGCGTCGTACACCCACTCGTCGTCGTAGGCGACGACGTGGCGCGGCACCGGCGACCGCGGCGGGAAGCAGAACGCGACGCCGACGCCGTCCCGGCCCTCCGCGAGCGCCCACGAAGCGGCCACGAGCGCGAAGTCCTCGCAGTCGCCGCGACTGCGCTCGATGGTCTCGGCCGGCGGCGTCAGCACGTCCCGGTAGCCGTTCCAGCCGTCCTGACGCCACTCGAACGCCTCCACCCACTCGAGGAGGTCGAAGTCCTCGGGGATGGCTCCGGGGTCGGCGTACCGCGCCGGTGCCACGGCGACGAGCGGCGTCCAGCGTCCGAGGTCCATGGTCGCGTGTTCGGCCCCGGGTGCGTTAATCCTTCGACACTTCTCCCGGCCCCCGTCGCCAGCGTCGGCGGTCGCATCCGGAGCGGACGCTACGCGTCGCTCGCGGAACGACGGTCCCCGGAATCGGCTCCGGCGCGGCCGGTCAGTTCACCTCGCCCTCGCCGACGACGTACGTCTCGCTGCTGCCGGGAGCCGACCAGACGACGCGCACGGTCTCGCCCTCCTCGATGCCGCCCCCCACGGCGACCGAATCGCCGGGCGTCGGGCTGGCGTCAGTGACCGACAGCCGGTCGCCCGCCGAAACGTCGGCCGCCCAGTCGCTCGCGCCGACGGTCACCTCGTCGCTGCCCACGAGCACCTCGAGTCGCTCCACGTCGAGGGTGTCGCCGCCCTCGTGGGTCACGTTCACGAAGTCGCCGGGGCCGGCCCAGCCGTCGCCGCCGTCGTTCATCTCGAAGGCGAACTGCGCCGTCGGCACGGGACCGGCTGGCTCGTCGACGACCCCGAACAGCAGCGTCCCCGCGACCGCCGCGAGGACGACGGTGATGGCGACTATGAGCACGACCCCGATGACCGGGCTGACGGCGTCCTCGTCCGTGAGCAGGCGGTGGAGCTCCATAGTGGCACCCGATTGCGTTGACACCTTGTTTCAAGCTAACTGATAATAAAGCCGTCGATTGTGACCGTCGTCGGTACCCGGTCCGTTCCCGGGTCATCGCGGGGTCCAGCGCGGATGCACAGTGGCCGTGGAGTGTCCGTAGCCGTGAAGTGGCCGCGACGACAGGTCCGTCAGTCGCGGCGGGCGAGGAGGGCGGCCGCGACGAGGACCACGCCGACGAGCGCTGCGGCGGGACCGAAGCCGGGGATCTGCTCGACGATGCTCTCGGTCGGGGTCGCGCTGGCCGTGGGCGTCGCGGTGGCGGTGTCGGTCGGGGTGGAGTCGCTACCCTCGGAGATGGCCCGGACCGTTATCGACTCGGACTGGATGCCCTCGGCGCTGGCGGCTAGCTGGTGGGAGCCCTCCGCCTCGATGGTGACGTCGGCGACGCCCTGACCGTTGGTGGTCGCGGCCTGGCTGCCGTCGAGGGTGACGACGGCGTTGCTGATGGGCTCGCCGTACTCGTCGGTCACCGTCACGCGGACCGACTCGCCGGCGACGATGCGCTCGTTGGCGGCCGTGATGTTCACGGCGGGGTTCCTGCTGATGACGAACTCCACCTCTCTGGCCTCCTCGCCGACGCGGACCTGCTGGGTCGCGCTCTCGTAGCCCTGCTTGTTGACGGTGACGCTGAACGCGGAGTTGACCGGCACCTGGACGGTGTTCTCGCCGTTCTCGTTGGTGGTCAGCGTCGAGCCCACCCGCTCGACCGGCACCTGCGCGCCCTCGACCGGCGTGGGCGGGCTCGTGTGGTCGTCGACGACCCTGAACGTCACCAGCACCGACGACCGCTCGATGGTGACGTTGACCCGCTGGTCGCCGCTGACCGAGACCGTGTTGGTCGTCCGGAGGTAGCCCGTCCGGAACACCGAGACCTCGTAGTCGCCGGCCTCGATGGTGTCCGTCGAGAACTGCCCCTGGCCGCCCGTGTTGCCCTGCGCGGTCTGCGCGCCGCGCTTGCGGAGCGTGACGCGGGCGTTCTCGACGGCGTTGCCCGCCGCGTCGGTCACGACCACGGTCGCCGTGGACTTGCGGAACACGCTGACCTGGACCGTCTCGGCCCCGGCGTTGGGGACCGAGTACGGGATGTTCCGGATGTAGTCGTCGTGGGTCACGTGGATGTCCACGTCCGCCCCGTTCGGCACGTCCACGAGAACCCGGCCGCTGGCGGTCGTCGTCCGGGCGCTCGACTCGCCGCCGTCCCACGTCGCCTGAACGGTGGCTCCCCCGACCGGGTCCCCGTCGCTGTCCACCACCTGCACCTCCAGGGTGACCGTGTCCTGCTGGCCGGCGGCCGGCGCTGCGGCGACCACCAGTCCGAGGACCAACCCCAGGATGACGATTCGGTTCATCAATCGACCGCGACTCAGCCAAACCACTTAAATCTCGGCGTTAACGCCGCGAAATGTCACGGACCGACCTTTTCCCACGACCTTTTTGCTGGGCGCGAGGGCGCGCCGACGGTCGGCGCGCCCATCGCGCCCCGAAAAAGCTCGACGCAACCACCTTTTTGCTCGGCACGCCTGAACGCGCGCCGCGAAAAAGCTGGACCAAAAATTGGCGCGTATCGGCAGCCGAGAAACGGTCGGTGTATCGGCCAGCACGGAACGCCAATTTTTGGTCGAGCTTTTTCGGAGCGTGGGTGGCGCGAGCGGAGCGAGCGCCACCAAAAGGCGAGCGGCGAAGCCGCGAGCCAGCGGGGGCGCGGACCGCGAGGCGCGCCTCCGTGCGCGCCTCCGCGGCCGCGCCCTCGCGCGAAACAAAAAGGTCGCGGCTCAGTAGGACCGCACCTTCGGCTCGTACTCGCCGGCCTCGCCCTCCAGCTCGACGGGCTTGTAGAACAGCTCCGGGTCGCCGCCCGACCACGAGACGAGGGTGTGCTTCAGCCAGTGCTCGTCGTCGCGCTCCTGGTGCTCCCGCCGCCAGTGTGCGCCCCGGAACTCCTCGCGGGCCAGCGCGCCGACGGCGATCACCTCCGCGAGGTCGAGGAGGTTCCGCGTCTCGATGGTCTGGACGACGTCCGTGTTGAAGGTCCGCGAGGGGTCGGCGACGGCGACGTCCTGGTAGGCCTCCCGGGCCGCGCGGAGGTCCTCGAGCGCCTCGCGGAGCCCCGCCTCGGTGCGGAAGACGTTGACGTGCTCGGTCATCGTCTCCTGGACGGCCGCGCGGACCTCGGCGTGGTTCGTGCCGTCGCGCTCGATGAGGCGCGTGATGCGCTCGTCCTCCTGCTCGACGGCGTGCTCGATGACCGTCTCGGGCTCTATCAGCTTCCCCGCCCCGTCGGTGGCGACGGTCCCCTCGCCCACCGCGCCGAGCTTCGCGGGGGCGTCGAGCTCGGCCGTCTCCGCGTCGCCGGTCCGGCCGGTCGTCAGTTCCGCGTCGGCGACGGGCTCGCCGGCGGCCGCGAGGCCGGCGCGCTTGCCGAAGACTACCAGCTCCGGGAGGGCGTTGCCGCCGAGGCGGTTCGCGCCGTGGACGCTGACGCAGGCACACTCGCCGGCGGCGTACAGCCCCTCGACGCAGGTCGCGCCGTTCTCGTCGGTCTCGATGCCGCCCATCGCGTAGTGCTGGCCCGGCTTGACCGGCATCGGCTCCTCGAGGGGGTCGACGCCCTCGAAGTCCTCCGCGAGGTGGA
>CAZPIG010000194.1:0-5412 GCA_964586205.1 uncultured Halobacteriales archaeon
CATGAGTGCGCCGTCGCTCTTCGAGACCGCCACCGACGCCGGGGACGCCGACGGAGACGCCGAGAGAGATGTCGACCGAACCGCCCGCCTCCGCCGCGAGCGGGACTTTTGGAAGCACCTGTTCGAGACGCTCGTCGAGGAGTTCCCGGAGCCGACGATGGTCGTCGACGACGAGGGACGGCTTACCCACTGGAACGCGGCCCACGAGGAGCTACAGGACCGCCCGCGCGAGGCGGTCCTCGGCCGGCAGGCCTACGACGTGGTCGGCACCGAGGGCGAGGAGGAGACGCTCGCCGAGACCGTCATCCGGACCGGCGAGACGGTCCGGGAAGACGAGGTGCGCTCGGGGACGAACGAGGCGGGCGACCGCTGGCACGTCCGGGCCTCGGCGGTGCCGCTCACCGACCCGGACGGCGCGCCGGTGGGGGCCTTCGAGGTGGTCTCGCGGGTCACGGAGCTGGTCGAGCAGCGACACGTGCTCGAGTCCGTCCAGGAGGAGGTCGCCGAGGAGGTCGGGGCGGCCGTCGGGGAGCTACAGGACTCCTCGGCGGAGGTGGCCGACAGCTCCCAGCATATCAGCGACATGGTGGCCCGCCAGGCCGGGACCCTGCAGTCGCTGTCCGACGAGGCGGTCACCTTCAGGGCCACCGTCGAGGAGATCGCCGCCAGCGCCGAGGAAGTCAACCGCCGGAGCGGCGAGGCCGAGCGCCTCGCCGCGGAGTCGCGGGCGGCCGGCGAGGACGCCCTCGCGGTCATCGACGACGTCGCCGACGCGGGCGAGGCCGTCGGCGACAGCGTGGCCGCCCTGCGCGAGCAGGTGGCCGAGATAGGGGCCATCGTCGACGTCATCACCGACGTCACGCGCCAGACGAACATCCTCGCGCTGAACGCCAACATCGAGGCGGCGCGGGCGGGCACCCGCGGCGAGGGCTTCGGCGTCGTCGCCAACGAGATCAAGGACCTCGCCGAGCAGTCCGGGGCCCGGGTCGGCGAGATAGAGCGCATCGTCGAGGAGATACAGCGCGAGACGGGCGGCGTCGCCGAGGAGGTCGCGGCAACCGTGGAGCACATCGACGCCGCCGTCGACCGCGTGGAGACGCTCGTCGAGAACCAGTCGGCCATCGCCGAGGCGGTCGACGAGACCTCCCGCGGGATGGACGAGATAGCCACGGCGACCGACGACCAGGCGGCGAGCGTCGAGCAGATAGTCGGCACGGTCGACGAGGTGGCGCAGCGGGCCGAGGAGATATCGGAGGAGGTCGAGGCCATCGCCGCGGCGAACCAGCAGGAGGCCGCGATGGTCGACGAGATAAGCCGGAGCATCCGGCGGGTGGAGGCGGTGTTGGGGTGAGGCGGGGGTGTTGTGGTGAAGGGTAGTGTTGGGGTGAAGGAGAGGGCGGTGTTGCGGTGGGGGACACGGCATCTTCCGAACTCGAACGTGGCGGTCGTGGCTGAACGGACGATGCGAACGCCCCGCCGACCACCACCGCCTATTTCCCCCTCACCCACCACGCTCCCCACATGAGCGACCCCGACGACGGACCACCGGACGCCGACGACGCCACTTCCGACCACGACACCCCGAACGCCGACGACACCGCGAATCGAGACGACCACACCGACGCCATCCCCCACCCGGACGGTGCAGAGTTCACCCCCGACCCCGAGTACGCCCACCAGCTAGACGCCGCCGACCCCCTCGCGGAGTACCGCGACCGCTTCTACCTGCCCGACGACGCCCTCTACGTGGACGGCAACTCCCTCGGCCCGCTCTCGACGGACGCCGAGGCGACCCTCCAGCGCGCCGTCGACCAGTGGCGCGACCTCGCCATCGAGGGCTGGACCGAGGCCGAGCCGGAGTGGTTCCGGTACGGCGAGCGCCTCGGGGACCGCCTCGCGCCCCTCCTCGGCGCGGCCGAGTCGGAGGTCGTCGTCGCCAACGCCACGACCGTCAACATCCACACGCTGCTGGGGACCTTCCTCGACCCCGACTCGAGCCGGACCAAGGTCCTCGTGGACGAACTCGACTTCCCCACCGACCACTACGCCGTCCGCGCACAGCTACGGGCCCACGGGCTCGACCCCGACGAGCACCTCGTGGTCGTCGAGAGCCGCGACGGCCGCACCATCGAGGAAGCGGACGCCATCGCCGCGATGGACGCCCACGCCGACGACCTCGCCGTCGTCTTCCTGCCCTCCGTGCTGTACCGGAGCGGCCAGCTACTCGACGTCGAGCGCCTGACGCAGGCGGCCCACGACCGCGGCGCGCTCGCGGGCTTCGACGTGGCCCACTCCGTCGGCGCGGTGCCCCACGACCTCTCCGGCGCGGGCGTGGACTTCGCGGTCTGGTGCAACTACAAGTACGTCAACGGCGGCCCCGGCGCGGTGGCGGGGCTGTACGTGCACGAGCGCCACCACGGCCGCCGGCCCGCGCTGGCGGGCTGGTGGGGCCACGAGAAGGAGACGCAGTTCGACATGAACCTCACGTACACCCCCGCACCCGACGCGGGCGCGTACCAGATCGGCACCGTCCCGGTCCTCTCGGCCGCGCCGCTGTGGGGCGCGCTGGAGGTCCTCGACGAGGCCGGAGTGGACGCCACCCGCGAGAAGTCCGTCGCGCTGACGGAGTACCTGATACGGCTCGTGGACGAACTGCTTGACGACTACGGCTACCGCGTCGGGACGCCGCGCGAGCCCGACCGGCGTGGCGGCCACGTCGCCGTCGAGCACGACGAGGGCAACCGCATCAGCCAGGCCTTGCGGGACCGCGGCGTGGTCGTGGACTTCCGGCCGCCGGACGTGGTGCGGGTCTGCCCGTCGCCGCTGTACACGCGCTTTGCGGACGTGCGCGAGGTGGTCGCGGAGTTGCGCGACGTGGTGGAGTCGGGTGTGTACGAGGAGTACGACGTGGAGGAATCGGGCGTTACGTGATAGGCGTTATTCGAGCCGGATTTCGATTCCACTACGACTGATGACGCTGACCACCGTCGGGCGGGACTGAAAGGGGCCGGTCGCTCGACCCGCCCCCGGCGACGCAAGGACCGCAACGACCGGAGGGAGTGAGGACCGCAGCGAGCCGCGGGCGGTCGAGCGACCGGGGGCTTTCGAGGGCTCGGCAGCCGAGCCCTAGCACTCACAGGGACCTCGAAAGCCCCGACGTTCTCGGCTCGCGCGACTCGCTGCGCTCCTCACTCCGGTCGCTCCGCTCCCTCCGTTGCGGTGCTTGCGTCGTCGTGCTTCGCCGAGAACGTCGCCCCTTTCAGTCCCGCCCGACGGTGGTCTCTCCCCTGGCCGTCACCGGGGACGACTCCCGCCGTCCAGAGCCGAACCGAACCCCTCTACTCCCCGCTTTCCATAGACGACACACCGGAAATTTCGAACCGCGCACCCCCACCCTCGCTCTCCGTAACGGCGACCGCCCAATCGTGCGCCTGGACGATGTCCCGGACGATGGTCAGCCCGAACCCCGTTCCCGCCTCGGCAGTCGAGTAGCCGTGCTCGAACACCCGCTCGCGCTGGTCGTCGGGGATGCCAGGCCCGTCGTCGGCGACGTAGAAGCCCCCGCCGCCATCGAGCGGCCCGACCCGCACGGTCGCGTCTGGGCCGGCGTGCTCGACGGCGTTGCGGAAGAGGTTCTCGAACGCCTGGCGCAGGCGCTCCTCGTCGGCCCGGACCTGCCCGAGCCCGGACTCGACCGCCAGCGTGGCGGGCTCGGCGTCCGGCGCGGAGGTCTCCCACGCCGTCTCGACGACCCGGCCGAGGTCGACGACCGTCGGCTCCTCTACGTCCCGGCCGTGGCGGGCGAGGGTCAGCAGGTCCTTGATGAGCGACTCCATCCGGTCGAGCGCGCGCCCGACGTGACCGAGGTGCTCGTCGTCGCCGGTCTCCCCGGCCAGCTCGAGGCGGCCGCGGGCCACGTTCAGCGGATTGCGGAGGTCGTGGGAGACGACGCTGGCGAACGCCTCGAGGCGCTCGTTCTGGCGGGCGAGCTCGCGCTCGCGGTCGCGTAGCTCGGCCTCGCGGGCGGCCCGGGTCAGCGCCGCCTCGATGTTGGCCGCGAGGATGCGCGCGATGTCGACCTCGCGGTCGTCGAACGCGCCGACCGCGGGGGAGGCGACGGCGAACACGCCGTGGTCGCCCAGCGGGATGACGCAGTAGCTCCGGATGGTCTCCGAGCCGCCGGGCAGCGCCCGCTCGTCCGCGCTGGCGTCGTCCAGGACGACCTCCTCGCCCGTCGCGAAGGCCTCGCCGGCGATGCCCTCGCCGACCGGGAACGTCGGCGGCGGGCCGTACGTCTCCGTCGCCGCCTCCGTGGTGGCGACCGGCTCGAGGACCGCCCCGGACTCGTCGAGTAGGAACAGCCCGGAGTGGGGGAGGTCGAGGACGTCGTTCGCGGTCCGGATGGCGACGTCGCCGATCTCGGCGGCGGTCTCGGCGGCCATCAGGTCCCGGGTCGCGGCGTGCAGCGCCGTGATGGTCCGGCGGTGCTCCTTGCGCTCGGAGATGTCGCGGGCGACGCCGACGACGCCGCGGTACTCCCCGTCGCTCCGGCGGGCCGTGTAGCGCGTCTCGATGGGGACGGTGCTGCCGTCGGCCCGCCGGAGGGTTATCTCCATCGTGACCTCGTCGTACTCGCCGGACCGGACGGCGGCCTGCTTGCGGCGGGCCCGCTCTAGGGACTCGCCCGCGGCGAGCAGCGACCCCGACGAGCCCAGCAGCTCCGCCCTGTCGTAGCCGGTCAGCTCCGTCATGGCCTCGTTGACGGCCGTGAACTCCCCGTCGGGGCCCATCGCGTAGACGCCGTCGCCGACGGACTCGACCATCGTCTCGTAGCGCTCCAGCTCCTGCTCGCGCTCGCGGTAGCCGTTGATGTCGATGACCAGCCCCTCCCGGCCCCCGTCGGCCGGGCGGCTGTGGTCCCACACCCACCGGACCGCGTCCTCGTGGGTCCGGACCCGGTAGGACACCTCGTGGGACCCGTCGCCCGCCTCCCTCGCGGCGCGGACGCGCTCGCGGTCCTCGGGGTGGACCACGTCCGCCAGCCACGACGTCGCCCCCGACAGCAGCGCGTCGTCGGGGTAGCCGACGAGCGCCAGGGGGTCGCCGCCGACGTACGAGAGCCCCGGCCCGTCGGCGCGGGTGCGGTAGACCACGGCCGGCAGGTCGCCGACCAGCGCGTCCAGCGCGGGCTCGTCGCCCGCCGCGGCCGCGCGCCGGACCCGCGCCGCGAGGTCGTCGTGCTCGCCGTCGTCGCCGGCCGCGGCCGGGCTGTAGTCCGCCTCGAGGGTGGCGACGACGTCGTCCGGGCCCGCGGGCCGGCCGGCGGCGTCCGCGCCGGCACCGTCGGCGTGGGGGACCACCGGCACCCGCGGGGTGTGGGAGCGGTCGGCGGGGAGCAGCGCGGGGGGGGCG